>CBDUBV010000150.1:0-6823 GCA_965365475.1 uncultured Chthoniobacteraceae bacterium
GTCGCAAAGACAGCGCAGAAAAGCAGTGCCAGCAAGAGGATACGCGGGTCGTCTCCCATCTCGCGACTTCGCACGGCGATATCCGCAAAATTCAATGTGCCAAAAAGCGAATATGCGAGCCCGGCTCCAGCCAGAAACAGTCCGCTGCCGATCATGTTCATGGACAGGTAGGGATAGGCGTGGCGGACATCCCAATCATCAGCTTCCAATGTCAACAATGCATAGGAAGCAACGAGCATGACCTCAAACGCGACAAACAAATTGAAAAGGTCGCCTGTGCAGAAAGATAGGTTGATCCCAACCAAAAGCAATTGCATGAGCGGCAGACGCAATGGGTGCTGCAATCGGCTGCGCATTTCAAGAATGCCATAGAGCACCGCGCCCAGCGTGGTGATGGTGGCCAGACAGATCATGATCGCCGAAAGCAAGTCCAGTGCGATCACGATACCGAAAGGCGGAAGCCAATCCCCGGGCACCACGACAAGCATGCCATCGCGGCGCACAATGCTGAAGATGTAAATTGCAATGCCCACCTGCGCCACAGCAGACAAAACGAAAAGCGAGCGTCGAAAGAACGAAGCGCGACCGATGATCAGCGCCACAAGCGCGGTGATCAAGGGCACAAGCACGGGCAGGAGAGCTGTGTTCACGAAGCGTCCTCCTTTTTACGGCGATAAAGCCCCGCCTGGTTGGCCGTCTCGTGATCGAGAAAAATCCGATAGAGGAGGAAGATCAAATAGGCGGTGACTCCAAAGCCGATCACGATGGCTGTAAGGACGAGAGCCTGGGGGAGCGGGTCCACCATGTTGCTCGCGCCGGGAACAGTAATGGGAGGCTCCTTACCCTGAGGATCGCCCGACATGGCAAGGATGAGCAGGTTCGCAGCATTGGAAAGCACAATGAACCCAAACAGAATGCGCACGAAACTTTTCTGCAAAATCAACCACGTGGCCGCCCCAAAGAGGAACGCCACGAGCAAAGCTGTATCCAATTCGAAAGCCGTGTTCATACCGGGTTCTCCTCTCGCGAACCGTCCTCAACCGGCTCTTCCAAGGGCGAAGCATAGACCTCAGCTTCACTCGCAACCAAAGCCCGCATGCCGCTGGTGGATTGCGCCAGGATGAAAAGAATTTTGCAGCAGATGCCGATCACCACCAAGTAAACTCCGATATCAAACACCAGTGGCGTGCCCACATGCACTTCACCGAACACGGGCACATGATGCAGATGCCAGTTGACCTGCGTGAGATAAGGCTCGCCCGCAAAAACCCGATAGAGGCCGCTGCCTACGGCGACCGCAAGGCCGACAAACGCAATGCGCGCAGGGTCCACGCGCAGGATGCGATGCGTCTGTTCCAAGCCGTATGCCAGGTTGGCAAGCAGAAGGGAAATGGCGGTGACCAACCCCGCGATGAATCCACCCCCAGGGAGATTGTGTCCGCGTAAAAGCAGAGCAAACGCAAAAAGATTGATAATAAAAAAAGCTCCGCCAGCAGCGAACTTTAATATGATGGAAGGAGGCGCGTGTGAGTTCATGGCTGGCTATCCTCGTGATGAATTCCCATGCCCGGTTCGCCCATGTCCCCTTCCTTCAACTCCTCTGGCGTGCGCTTGTAGCGCATCAGCAGCCCCAAACATCCCAGCATCGCAATCACAAGCACCGTGATCTCCCCGAGCGTATCAAAGCCGCGAAAGTCCACAAGAATCACATTCACGGCGTTCGTCCCAGCACCAAAAGGTTTGCTGGCCTCCAGAAAATAGTAGCCGATTTTATCCGGATGCGGGTTCAGCGTGCAGAGTGCGATGAATCCGAAAACTACCAATCCAACGCCCGTGGAAATGACAGCTGCCGCAGTCTTGCGCGTATTCCAACGAGCATTCTCGATCTCACTTTTTTCAACACTTTCCGGAAAACGCCCGAGCAACAAAAGCACAGCGAGCAGGGTCACGGTCTCAACCAGAATCTGGGTGAGTGCCAGATCGGGAGCGCGATAGAGCACGAAGTAAAACGTGACCAGGAATCCGGCAGCGGACAGACTTACCAGCCGCGTCGTCCAACGGCTCAGAACCATCGCGCCAATAACTGAAAGGATGATGATGATACCGACGAAAATGCGGAGACTTTTTACGGTGAAATTTTCACTGGTCAAACCTGCCAACTGCAGATGCCCGCCAAATAAAAGCCACAACATCATTCCTCCAGTTAGCGCCGTGAGAAAACCCATCATGATTAAAAGATAATTCAGCGGACTATCCGCGCCGGAAAGCCGCGTGATCCATTTCGCCTGGCCTGGCAACGCCTCCACCATGCGAGTAAAACCAAGGTCGAATCGCAGGATGCCCGGGATGTGATATGTGTGCCACTGCCCCCGGCGATGCAGCACCATAAACAAGCCGACTCCGAGAAGCATCGACCCGATACTCAAACCCAGCTCCAAATTCCAGCCATGCCAAAACGCGAGAGCTTCTGCCTTAAAATTATGCATGCCATCGACACGCAGCGGATAGAGCAACCGACTTAGCAGACTGGGAACCACGCCGAAAACCACTCCTGCTGCCGCCAAGACCATAGGCGGAAACAGCACGCCCCAGCCTGGCCGATGATAGTTCGCAGCAAGCGCGGGAGGCTCTGTCCCAAGAAATACAGACCGCATAACGCGGAGGGACAGCGCGACTTTAAATACAGTGGCCAACAACACCGCCGCGATCAACAGACGCGCACCCACACCTTGCGTGACAAACCAATCGCCCGATTCCTTTAGCAGCATTTCTTTGCTTATAAACCCAACCGTTCCTGGCAGGCTCGCCATGCTTGCCAGAGCCAATCCGCAGATCAGCGCAAGCACGGGCACGCGTCGCCCCAATCCGCCAAGCTGCCGCACGTCGCGCGTGCCCGTTGTGTGGTCCACAATGCCCGCCACCATGAACAAGCATCCTTTGAAAAACACATGGCTTGCGATGTGGAGGTAGTCGAATTTTGCACCCGTGCCTGGTGCCAGACCATAGTAGGCAATGAGCATCCCCAGCGTGCTCACTGTGGAATAGGCAAAGATCGATTTCAGATCATGCGACAACAATGCAAACCATGCTCCCAGCAGCATGGTTACGATGCCCGTGGATGCAAGTAGCGGAGTCCACCACCCCATGTCGGCGAATAAAGGCGACATACGCCCACAAAGGAACACGCCGAGCTTCACCATGGTCGCAGAGTGCAGGTACGCACTCACCGGAGTCGGTGCCGCCATCGCATTCGGCAGCCAGAAGTGAAACGGAAACTGCGCCGATTTTCCAAAAGCCCCAAGCGCGATGCACACCATGGCGCCTGTGAACAGCGCACCCAAGTCGCGCACATCCGCGTCCGCCCGCATGGAAAGCAAAGCCGATAGATCAAATGTGCCACCCCATTGTCGCAGCATCACCACGCCTACGAGCAGCAGAAGCCCCGTGGAAGCCGTGACAAGCAATGCCATACGGGCACCCGTGCGGGTCACCGACTCATGATGAAAAAACCCAATCAAAAGAAAAGATGAAATCCCTGTCAGCTCCCAGAAGACAAAAAGCAGCAGCAGATTATTGGAAAAAACCGTGCCCTGCATGGCGCCCATGAACAGCAGCAGATACGCGTAGAACCTGCCGTGATGTTCGTAGTGATCGTCGAGATAATGTCGGCTGTAGAAGACCACCAGTGCACCGACTCCCGCCACCACCAGGCCGAAGAACAATGAAAACCCGTCGATCAGCAGCGAGAAGTTGACCCCGAGATAAGGAATCCACTGCCACTCGGCGACCTGAGGCGTTGCGCCATGTGAGATGGCACCGTGGAGCAGAGCCGCAAAACCAATGGCAGGAGCCGGCAAAGCCAGCCAGGCAACGCGAGCACCCATGCGCGGCCCGAAAAAGCCCACCACAGGCACGAGCAAGAAAGGCAATATAAGCGCGATGAGTACCCCGGTTTCCATGAACAAGGGCGTTACCATAAAAACGAACCGCTTCCGCGCAAGATAAATCAAAGCCGCGCACCTCACTGCCAAGTTTTTGTTGTGCAGAACTTCACTTCTGACACAGACTTGCCAGCATGCCCCTTGGTTTACGCAAAAAAGCAGGTCTCATCGGTCTTGGAATCATCGGCACCCGCGTGGCAGCCAATATGCGCCGACGCGGTTTCCGGACATTTGTTTGGAATCGAAGTCCGCGCCAGGAACCCAACTTTCTCGCCTCCCCTGCGGAGATCGCCGACGCAGCAAAAATCATTCATCTTTTTGTCTCGGACGAGAATGCGGTCCGTGAGTGCATCGAGCCGCTGCTGTCCGTCGTCAGCAAACACCACATCCTGCTCAATCACGCCACCATCGGTCCGGAGTGCTCACGAGAGATTGCATCGCAGGTGGGAAAAGCCGGGGCCTCCTACCTCGAAGCACCGTTTACTGGAAGCCGCGATGCAGCCGAGCGTGGCGAGCTGATCTACTACATCGGCGGAGACGCCAGCGTTCTCGAAAAAGCCCGTCCACAACTCGAAGCCTCTTCCAAAGCCATCGTGCACATCGGCGAAATTGGGCAGGCCGCAGTGGTCAAACTATCCACCAATATGATCAGCGCGGTCAGCGTGCAGGTGCTTCTCGAGGCCCTGAACCTTAACCGCAAGGCCGGCGTACCACTCGACAAGTTCGCAGAAGCTCTCAGCCTCAATGCCTGCAATTCCGGCACGATCACGATGAAAATTGCAAAGATGCTGCAAGGCAATTACGAGCCGCATTTCAGCCTCAAACACATGCTTAAGGATATGCGCTACGCTCTGCAGACAGCGGCCACACACCGCGTGGAATTGCCAGCTACAAACGTCGCCACCGCCACGCTTCTCGCCTCACTCCAGGCTGGCCGAGGCGATATGGATTTCAGCGCCATCGCGCTCCAACACGACTTCACACCCCCTGCCAAAGAGCAACCCCAGGAAGAGCTGCCCAAGGCCGAAAACGACAAAGGTGTTGCGGTCGCCTCCCTCGCAGACGAAGAGGACAATTCCTAAAGCAAAATGATGTCCCCACCTGCGGGCTGGATTCATCTGGCAGATCAATGCCTGCTGCGCGTCCATGGCGGCGATACTGAACGCTATCTCAATGGTCAGCTCAGCAATCACCTGCCCGACCCTTCCACATCGCTCGCAGCCTGCATCACCACCCACAAGGGCAAACTGCAAGCCGTCGTACAAGTGGCGCGGATGGGCGATGCATTTCTGCTTGATGCCCCAGCCGCGTTGGCAGAAGAGCTACGGGCCCGCCTGGAGCGATATATCATTTCCGACGATGTCGAGCTGGAGGACGCAACTACACAATACGCCTTGTTCCATTGCTTTCCGGCTTCCCCCCGAACCCTCTCGATACCTGCCGCTTACCATTACACCAGCAACCGCTTCGGGCCCGTCGGCCTCGACCTACTTATTCACAGGTCGCAGCTTGCCGCAACCACGGCTGCTTTGCTGGCCATCGCGCCGATGCTCGTGCCTCAGACTATTGAAGACATCCGCATTTATCACGGCATCGCTCGATGGGGATCAGAACTTGATGACACGATCCTCCCACCCGAAGCCGGTCTGGATCGATACGCTATCGATTATCACAAGGGTTGTTACGTGGGGCAGGAAATTATTTCCCGCATCCGCAGCGTAGGCAAAGTGAACCGCTCCTTGCGCCTGCTGCTTTCCCACGAAACGCTCTGCGATGGCACGGAGCTTTTCGCATCATCTGGCCCTGTGGGCCATGTCACGAGCGTCGCGCAGAGTTTTCATTTGGACAAAGCCGTTGCACTCGGATATGTCAAACGAGGCTGCGCAGAGCCGGGCACCCAGTTGGAAGCCCGCCATGGCGACCGCAGCATCTCCATCATTGTTCAACCGCTCGATTTTTTTCACTCATGACTATTCCAAAATTTTTATTGCTCATCGCAGCCATCGTCGCAACCGCATTTCCCGGACTTCACGCTCAAGAGCAGGCGGTTTTCGAGTTCCGCGTCGGCAAAGAGAAGACTCTTCAACGCGTAGTCATCGAGTTATTTCCTGATGCCGCTCCGCAAACTGTGGAGAATTTCCGAACGCTCGTCCGCAAAGGCTTTTACAAAAAGCACGCCATCCACCGGGCCATTCCGAACTATCTCGTGCAGCTTGGCGATCCCAAAAGCCGCCGCAAAGACCGCTCGGCAGTGGGCACCTCGGGCCCGGGCTATACCATTCCCGCCGAGATCAGTCGTCCGCATGTCACCGGTGCTGTTGCCATGGCGCGTCTGCCCGACACGATCAATCCGGCGAAAGTGTCCAATGGAAGCCAGTTTTACATCATGTTGACCAACGCACCCGAACTCAACAACTACTCCACCGTCTTTGGACAAGTCGTGGAAGGATTGGATTTCTTGAAAGAAGTGAGCGGTAAAGCGACCGACACAAACGACTATCCGCTGGAGCGCGTTGTGGTGCGTTCCACCAAGCTCGTGAGTCCGGCTACTGCTGAGGAAAACTGACCCTCGAAGCTTTGCAGCAGAAAAAACCCGGTGTTTTTGGAAAAGCTCTTGCGTGCTTCTTCGTCACCGACTTAATTAGCAGCTTTCCAAAGTTGGAAGAGATTAACGGGTAGGTACCGAAGTGGCCAAACGGGGCGGACTGTAAATCCGCTGGCTTACGCCTTCAGTGGTTCGAATCCACTCCTGCCCACCACCCCCAAATCAGCTTTTCCGTCAAGAACTGCATGGCAATGCCGAGGTTAACAACAATTGTTCAATCCGGCTGACAAGGTTCAGGTCTGAGCCGACTGGCGTGTTGAATTCTCCCATCGCGTTC
>CBDUBV010000151.1:0-6818 GCA_965365475.1 uncultured Chthoniobacteraceae bacterium
AAAGCTTCCCGATACTTCGCCGCAGTTTGAGACACAATATCTTCCGGAAGGCTGGGTGCTGGCGGAAGCTTGTTCCACGCAATCGATTCAAGGTAGTCGCGCACGAATTGCTTGTCGAAACTCGGCGGATTGCTGCCCGCCGTCCAGGCGTCCGCAGCCCAGAACCGCGAGGAATCCGGCGTGAGGCATTCATCGATTAGAATCACCCTGCCCTCACACAGACCGAACTCGAATTTCGTATCCGCAATGAGGATTCCGCGCGATGCTGCGTAAACGCGCCCGTGCTCGTAAAGTTCGATGCTCAAGTCACGCACTTCATGAGCCACATCGTCGCCCAGCAGACGTCGGCACTGGTCCCAGGAGATCGGCTCGTCGTGACCGCTCGCGGCCTTCGTGGAAGGCGTGAATAATGTCTCGGGCAACCGGGCTGCGAGTGGCAGTCCCGCAGGCAACGCGATGCCGGATACCGCTCCGTGCTTGCGGTACTCGCTCCAGCCGCCTCCGATGAGATACCCGCGCACAACGCACTCCACAGGTAGCGGCGTGGCTTTGCGCACCAGCATGGAGCGCCCTGCAAGCTGCTGCGTGTAAGGCGCGAAACTTTTCGGAAAATGCTCCGCATCCGTCGTGACCATGTGATTTTTTACAAAGTCCAACTTGGAAAACCAAAACGCCGATAACTGTGTAAGCACCGCGCCCTTGTCCGGAATCGGGTTGGGCAATATGCAATCGAACGCTGAAAGCCGGTCGCTTGCGACCAGCAGCAAATGCTCGCCCGCGTCGAATATGTCGCGCACTTTCCCGCTCGCGATTTTTTTGATTCCCGGCAACTCTAATTGCAACGCATTCATGGTTTTCGCGACCTTGCGATGTCCCGCCCCGCCGGTCAATCAATACTCCCGGCGCATGTTGCTGGGGAGAATGTTCAATTCCGTCCGATATTTTGCCACGGTCCGTCGCGCGATCGGGATGCCTCTCTCAGAAAGGATGTCCACGATTTCGCTGTCGCTTAGCGGCTTGCGAGCATCCTCATTGCGCACCAGCTCAGCGATGCTCTCCTTCACGCTGGTGTTACTCAGGTTCGCCCCTTCTGAAGTCTGGTATCCGGGTGTGAAGAAATATTTCATCTCAAAGACACCGCGTGGAGTGGAGATGAATTTCTGCGAGATTGCGCGGCTTACCGTGGTCTCATGCACCCCCACCGCATCGGCCACCTGCGACATCGTGAGAGGTTTCAAATGCGAGATGCCATGTTCAAGAAACTCCATCTGCCGCTGCACGATTTCGTTGGCGATATTCCAGATGGTCTGCTGGCGTTGATGAATGCTCTTGATCAGAAATTTCCCGCTCCGCACTTTTTCCCGGATGTAATCTTTCACCCCATCGGTGTTACCCTGCTGCGCCATGAGGTCTTTGTATGTATTGCTGATGCGCAAGTGCGGAATCTGTTCCCCATTGAGAATGATGGAGTATCCATCCTCGGTCTTCACCACACTCACGTCCGGCAGCACATAGCTGTTGGGGTCCGCAGCAAATATCTGCCCAGGCTTGGGATCGAGCGTAGCGATAAAGCGCGCGGCCCGCTGCACCTGGTCCACCGTCGTGCCCAGCTTGCGGGCGATCTCCGGGTAGCGCCGCTTCGCCAGATCCTCCAGATGATTCGCCACGATCCGATATTCCAGGCTGCCTTCTTTATCCAACCGCCGCAATTGGATGAGCAGACAATCCGCAAGGTCCACCGCACCGACGCCCACAGGATGGAAAGTGCGGATGGTTTCCAACACCTTATTGAACTCCCCGATGTCCACGCCCGTATTCCGCGACATCTCCTCCGGCGTGGCTTGCAGAAAGCCCATGTCGTCGATATTCCCGATGATCAACTCCGCGAGCTTGGCTTCCTGATCGGTGAAACCCGCAGAGCCCACCTGCAGGAGCAAATGCTGCTGCAAGGTCTCCGGGTTTACCAATGAGTCGAAGAAATGCTGACGCCGCTCTTCCTCTTCTTCAGAGCGTGAGCTGTAGCTGTTTGTCTGCGCCATGTAGTCGCGCCATTCTTCATCCAGCTTTGCCAGCTCATTAAACTCTTCTTCGAAGCCGTCCTCCTCCTGCGTCTTTTCCTCGGGTGCTTTCTCCACCACCTCTTCTTCCAGTATCGGATTGGCTTCGAGTTCTTGTTGAATGAGCGTGCGCAACTCGAGCATGGGAGCCTGCAGTATTGCCAGACTTTGCTGAAGTTGCGGAGCGAGGGTCTGGTGAAGACCCATCGTCTGCGTTTGCTGCATCCCAGTTGCCATGTGGCAGCCAGACTATCGCGACGAGACACGGCGGACAAGCAATCATCAAGCCATGTCCAATTAAAAACGTGATTGCCAAACGGTGATCGCCAACCGCATGCATGCTCACGTATGAGAATGCCATGCCCCAGCACTCCGAACCCGTAGCGGCAGTCATCGCCACGTATCGTCGGCCCGCAGAGTTGCAACGTCTCCTCTCCGGCCTGGCGGCAGGCTCGGTGCAGCCTGACTTGGTCATGATCATCGACAACGCCGCCTCGCCTGAGACCGCAGCACTCGCGCAGGCTTCGGAATTGAATGTGCGTATCATCTCTCTGCCTTCCAATCCCGGGCCGGGCGCGGCATGGAAATGCGGCATGGAGCACGCATGGGAAGCGGCGGAATGGTTTTTTGTGCTCGATGACGATGTGGTGATCGGGCCGCGTGTCCTCGAGCAACTGCTGGCGGCTGGTCGCCATGCAGACGTAGTAGCGCCATTGCTCTCCGATTCGGAAGGCAATGTGTGGGCTTTCCCCGAGCCTGCCAACCCTGCGCTGCGAAGCAGAATCCGTGAGGCCCGGACGCCTGCGGATTGTCTGCGGTTACTGGGGCCCGAACCGCATGAATTCTGCTGGTGCACCGGCGCGTGCATGCTCGTGAGTCGGCGAGCAGTGGAAAAAGCAGGCTTTCATCGCACGGATTTCCACATGCTCGGCGAAGACTTGGAGTTCTCCATGCGATTGAGCACTTATGTGAGAAGCGTTTTTCTATGCGATGTGGATGTGCCGCATTTGCCACCCATCGCGGGGGCGGAAAGTCGCCCTAGCGAGCTGTCGCATCGGCGCAAGTTTCTGTCGCTTCTGCAGAATCTTACCTATCTCACGTTGCATTCTCCGCACAGTCGGCATTTGTGGCGGTATCTGCCCGGAAACTTTCGCCGCTATTTTCGCACGATGCCTTTAAAATATTGGTGGGAAGCTCTCTGGGCCGGCCTTGGAGGAGCTGCTGGCCAGCCAGCTGGCGGAACGCTCGGGCGGAGACTGCGCCAGCGACTTGCAAAATAGCGAACGCTTTCATCGCGTCCCCTCGAGGATGCTCGGACACAAATAGCAAAGGACAACCGTTGCCAGTTGTCCTTTGTATTTAGGGGATTGAAGCACTCCGGATTGCGGAGCCCGGGTTATTCGGTAATCTCGATGCCCATCTGCCGCGCGGTGCCTGCGATGGTGCGAAATGCAGCTTCTTCTGTCCGCGCGTTCAGGTCGTTCATTTTGACCTTTGCGATGTCTTCGACTTGTTTGCGGCTGAGCTTTGCCACTTTGTTTTTGTTCGGTTCCTTGGAACCGGAAGCAATGTTGGCGGCTTTTTTCAAAAGCGAAGACGCAGGCGGCGATTTGGTGATGAAGGTAAATGACTTGTCTTTATAGACGGTGATTACCACGGGGAGGATGTCCCCAGCCTGCTTCTGCGTGGTGGCATTGAATTCTTTGCAGAATGCCATGATGTTCACGCCTTGTTGACCTAGCGCGGGACCCACCGGTGGCGCAGGATTAGCCTGTCCGGCGGGGATTTGCAATTTGATGATGCCTGTTACTTCTTTAGCCATGAATAGAGGATGTTTAAATGATGATGCGCAGAGTGTGTGTCCAGGGGGGAGGGGTCAGGTGCGTTCGACCTGCCAGTATTCCAGCTCCACCGGAGTGGCCCGGCCAAAAATGCTGACTGAGACCCGCAGTTTGCCGCGCTCGGGATCGATCTCTTCCACGACACCGCTTTGGTTCTGGAAAGGTCCGTCCGCGACTTTCACTGTCTCACCGACTTCGAAGGAAACTTTCGGCTGAACCGTGTCCTCACGGTCGCGCACTTGCGAAAGCATGCTCTCCACTTCGGAAGCGCGCATGGGCACGGGGCGCTCTTTATTTCCCGCAAAACCGATAACGCCAGTCGTCTCGCGAATAAAATACCAGGTGCGGTCGATCAGCTGATTCTGCTCATCGAGCAGATGCATGTTGACGATAATGTAGCCCGGGAAAAACTTGCGGGTGGTCTCACTGCGTTTGCCGCGCTTGATTTCCGAGACGCGCTCGGTGGGCAGCAGCACTTCGTACACCAGGTCGCTCATCTCTTCGGTCTTGATGCGCTTGACCAGATTATCGTGAACTTTTTGTTCCTGCCCGGAAAGGACTTGAACGACAAACCATTGATCTTTGGGAGCTGGAACCATGAGGTTAGAATCCGGTCAGGAAGCCGACGATGTTAACGAGAAAAAAATCTGTCAGAGACACGTAACCCGCAAGGATCAAGGAAGCGATGACCACCACCAGCGTGGAATCCACAAGCTCTTTGTAGCGCTTAAACCCTTTCTCCTTGGGATTCCAAGGCCAGGTGGCTTTGCGAAGTTCAGACTCGGTCTCGCCGATGAATTTTTTGGCTTTGCCTAACATGAAAATTTTAAATGAACAAACCGTCAATTCCTACAGGCCAGGAGGGACTCGAACCCCCAACCGACGGTTTTGGAGACCGCTACTCTACCAATTGAGCTACTGACCTTCGGTAAGGATGCCTGTGGCGCAAGAGGGATGTCCCCTTGCGCCACAGGATGGGAAGTTTGGTGTGAGGTATCTGGAAAATCAATCCAGAATTTCCGCGACGCGACCTGCACCCACCGTGCGGCCACCTTCACGAATGGCGAAACGGATGGTCTTCTCCATCGCGATGGGAGTGATCAACTCAGCTTCCAACGAGACGTTGTCGCCAGGCATCACCATTTCCACGCCTTCGGGAAGCTTGATGGAACCGGTCACGTCGGTCGTGCGGAAGTAGAACTGCGGACGGTAGTTCGAGAAGAACGGAGTGTGACGGCCGCCTTCTTCCTTGCTGAGCACGTACACTTCTGCCTTGAACTTTTTGTGCGGCTTGATGGAACCGACTTTCGCGATGACCTGGCCACGCTCGATATCGGTCTTTTTGATGCCGCGCAGCAGCAGGCCTACGTTGTCGCCCGCACGCGCTTCGTCCAGCAACTTGCGGAACATCTCGATGTCGGTGCACGTGGTCTTCTGAGTATCGCGGATGCCGACAATCTCGACTTCCTCCATTTTCTTGAGGATACCGCGTTCCACACGGCCAGTGGCCACGGTGCCACGACCTTCGATGTTGAACACGTCTTCCACAGGGAGGAGGAAAGGCTGGTCCACAGGGCGCTCGGGCACGGGGATGTATTCATCCACGGCTTTCACCAGGTTGAGAATCGCTTCCTCATACTTGGCATCGCCATCGAGTGCCTTAAGAGCGGAGCCTTTAATAATCGGGATGGTGTCGCCGGGGAATTCGTAGCTGCTAAGCAGTTCGCGCACTTCCATCTCGACGAGTTCGAGAAGCTCGGGGTCGTCCACCATGTCGCATTTGTTGAGGAAAACCACGAGCGCAGGCACGCCCACCTGACGGGCGAGCAGGATGTGCTCACGAGTCTGAGGCATCGGGCCGTCTGCTGCACTTACCACGAGGATGCCGCCATCCATCTGCGCAGCGCCGGTGATCATGTTTTTCACATAGTCCGCGTGTCCAGGGCAATCCACATGTGCATAGTGCCGGTTCTGGCTCTGGTATTCCACATGAGCGGTGTTAATGGTGATGCCGCGCTCTTTCTCCTCGGGTGCAGCGTCGATCGCAGCGTAGTCCTTGGCCTCAGCCAAACCGGATTTCGCCAAAATGGTGGTGATGGCTGCCGTGAGCGTGGTCTTCCCATGGTCAACGTGGCCGATAGTGCCGACGTTTACGTGGGGTTTATTTCTTTCAAATTTGTCCTTGGCCATTGAAGGTCTCCTTGATGGGTGTCTTGGTTTGATTGAGCCGGAGCTTACGTTCCGGTGATCGATTGAATTTGGTGGTTGTTATTTACTTTGATGTTCCGTCCGATTTGGAGCCCATGACCGGGCTTGAACCGGTGACCTCGTCCTTACCAAGGACGTGCTCTGCCAGCTGAGCTACATGGGCAACTTCACTGCGGTGGGCAGCGTCGAGTTGTGATCGACATGTCCTCCGCAATCTCTTTCTGCTTCGAAGCCGACAAGTCCCAACCACAGGCTGTTCTGCTTGTGATCGGGCATTGGAAATCGGATGTGAAACGGGAAAAGAGGAGCAAAGGCTAGCAAAAGAATTTGCCCTGTCAAAAGAAATGTGAAGCGGTTGCGCGAAATTCGCCGGAAGAGAATTCCTTCAGCCATGAGCGCAAACACTGTCAACTTTCTGGACAGTCTCCAGTAGTGACGCGTTGCTGAATTCTGAAAGTCTAGGGAAGTGCAAGAGAGGTGCAAAATTCAATAGTCTAAAACAATGCTCGGGGTTTTCCGCCGCTCACGCAGGGCGGGAATTTCGCATAACTGGCATTCCCGTTGGTTGTCACCATACATCCTGGGTCTTTAAGCCTTTTGTTCCATGGCACCCAACCTTGCCGCTTGCTCATTCAGCGTAGAACAGTGCATCCTATGGCATGAGCCAAGATTGCACGGGCGACATTCACCAACCGCACGACAAACTTTTCAA
>CBDUBV010000152.1:0-6816 GCA_965365475.1 uncultured Chthoniobacteraceae bacterium
GGCATCGGATTGGAAGCACTGCCGCCCGTGCGCGAAGCCATCGGCAGCGGCTTCGACACCAAGACCATCACGCTTTCCTGCGGGAAGCTCACCACGGGCATCACCGTGCCTCAGTGGTCGTCCATCCTGATGCTGCGCAACCTCAAGTCGCCTGAGACCTACTTTCAGGCGGCGTTTCGCGTGCAATCGCCGTGGTCCATCAAGAACCCCAACGGTGACGCCCCGCACGAGGAGGAAATTCTTAAACCGATTTGTTTTGTGTTCGACTTCGCGCCGACGCGCGCGCTGCGGCAGTTGTCGGAATACGGCATCGGACTTTCGCCCAACGAATCGAACCCGGAGAATGCAGTCAAAGACCTGGTGTCATTCTTGCCGGTGCTGGCCTACGACGGCGCGAACATGACGCAGATTGATGCCGGCGGCATCCTCGACATCGCGATGGCCGGCACCTCCGCCACGTTGCTCGCGCGCAAGTGGGAATCCGCCATGCTGGTGAACGTGGACAACGACACCCTGCGCCGCATCCTTGACACGCCCGAGGCGATGGCGGCCGTGGAGCGGATCGAGGGATGGCGTTCGCTTGGCGACAACATCATCGAAACAATCATCAATAAGAGCGAGGTGGTGAAGGATTTGAAGGACAAGGCGAAGCAGAAAGATCTGTCAAATAAAGAGAAGAAGCAGCTCACCGACGAGGAGAAGGAATACAAATCGAAGCGGAAGATGGTGCAGGAAAAACTCATCAAGTTCGCCACGCGCATCCCTGCCTTCATGTATCTGACAGACTTCCGGGAGAATACGCTTCAGGACGTGATTACCAGGACCGAGCCAGACCTGTTCGAGACGGTGACTGGCCTCACGGTAAAAGATTTTCACCTGCTCGTGCGGCTCAAAGTGTTCAACACGGAGCACATGAACCAGGCCGTGTTCGCCTTCCGCCGCTATGAGGATGCCTCGCTCCGTTACACGGGCATCGAAAGCCACGAGGGGCTGACACATTACGGGCTGTATGACACGGTGGTGGCGCGTGACTAAGGAAAATTGCGGAAGTTACCCCGATGACCGAGCGTCACGACCACGCCTACTGTCTCAGAAAAATGTTTCCGCGCCTTGACATCGCCAGCAGCGGGCCGTATCACCTTCACCCCACGCAAATTCCGAATCACTCCAAACCGACTCTTTTCTTATGCCTGTTACCGAAGTCATCCTTAGCGAAAACATCCCTGGCCTTGGTGCCGAGGCCGATCAAGTCAAAGTCAAAGCCGGTTATGCGCGGAATTATCTCGTGCCCGGACGCAAAGCCCTGCTGGTAACCCCGCAGAACATGAAAAAGCTCAATCAGCTAAAAGCAAAACGCGCCGAACGCGAAGCAGCCGAGCTGAATGACGCGCAGGCTCTCTCCAAAAAAATCAACAAGCTCAAAATCGAGATGCTCCTGGAGACAGGCAAGTCTGGCAAAGCTTTCGGGTCAATCACGGCACGCGATCTTTCCGAAAAACTTAAAGCCGAAGGCATCGAGGTCGATCACCATAAATTTGAGTTGGATGGTCCGATCAAGACAACCGGCGTCCATGAGATTCCGGTCAAGCTGCACGCCGATGTCGCGACAAAACTGACGCTGACAGTAAAATCGAGCACGGAACCCGAAGCGGAAGCGCAGGACGAGGAAGCACCCAAGTCGAAGACTCGCAAGTAAAGGTCGCTTTGCGCACCGACACGACGCGCTGCGACCACGGCCAGCAGTGTGTGGTCTCCACGCTTTTATCAGACTTGATCGAAAACCATGCCCGATGAGTCTCTGTCAACGGACACGGGGGAAAAGAAGCGCCCCCGCAAACCGAAGCCTGATATGAGCGGTGCAGGCGCACGGCTGCAGGATCCCGGGCGCAGCATCCCATGCAGCGAGACTGCAGAGATGGGCCTCATCGGCTGCATCCTGATCGCGCCAGGCGAAGTGTTGCTCGAATGCATCGAGAAAGTCAGCATCGATCATTTTCATTTACCACGCCACCGCACCATCTACGAGGTGCTGCTCAAGCTGTGGTCCGATAGCAAACCGATCGATCTCGTCACGGTGACTCAGGCACTGACGGATGCCGCGAAGATCGAGCAAATTGGCGGGTTCTCAGTCATCCAGGAGCTATACCGCCATGTGCCCACTGCGGCAAATGCTCCGTTTTACATCGAGATTCTTCGTCAGAAAATGCTGCTCCGCGAAGTGATCCGCACGTGCACTGAATTTGCCTCCCGTGCTTACGAAGAGCAGGACGAAGTCTCCAAACTCGTCGATGAATTCGAGGCCGATGCCTACAAGATAAACAGTGCTCGATTGGGCAATATGCAGATTTCATTGCATGAGCACATCATGCGCGCGGTGGAGGAGCTGGAGAAAATGTTCACCTCCGCTGGCAGCGTGAGTGGCATCTCCACAGGTTTCCGCGATCTGGACGATTTGACCAAGGGGCTGCATCCCGCCGAGATGTTTGTGATCGCCGCCCGCCCCAGCATGGGCAAGACAGCACTGGCGATGAACATCGCGGAGCACGTGGCACTGCGCCAGCAGCTTCCTGTCGCCGTGTTCAGTCTGGAAATGAGCACGCAACAACTTATCCAACGTCTGCTATGCTCCATCGGACGAGTGAATCTGAGTCGCATCGGGCGCGGCATTTTCGCGCAGGAAGATTTCCCCAACATCACCTCGGCAGCATCGAGTCTGATCAAGGCGCCTTTGTTTATCGATGATACCCCGTCGATATCCATCCTCGAGCTTCGAGCCAAGGCGCGCCGGTTGAAAGCTGCGCACGACATCCAGCTCATCGTCATCGATTATCTTCAGCTTATTGTAAGCAAGACGAAACGCGCGGCAGACAATCGCCAGCTCGAAATTGCGGAGGTCTCCGCAGGAGTCAAGGCGTTGGCCAAGGAACTGAGCGTCCCCGTGATCGTGCTGGCGCAGCTCAATCGCCAGCCGGAATCCCGCGGCGGAGGCGAGCCGCGCTTGAGCGATCTGCGCGAATCGGGCTCCATCGAGCAGGACGCCGACGTGGTGGGTCTGCTGGTGCGCGCGGAATACTATAGCGACAAGGACGCAGACCCGGCAGAGGCAGCGGGCAAAGCGGAACTCAATATTGCCAAACAACGCAACGGCCCCACGGGACGCGTGCCGCTCACCTTCCTCAAGGAATTTACCCGCTTCGAAGACCGCGCCAAAGATGCGCCTGCGGATTGATGCACTATTTCTGCGGCTGGTATTTCCCCTGCGCTTTCTGCACCAACACCACTTCCTCCGGTAAAAGCGGCACCGCCAGACCCTGCGCAAGATATTTCTGTGCTTCCTCCGCACGTCCGGCAGCAGCAAGCAGAATACCGTAATACGCCGCAAACTGCGGCACGTTGCGCGTCTCTTCCGGCAGAGATTCCAGCCGCTCCAACCCCTCTTCTGTCTTCCCGGCACTATGCAATGCAAATGCGTAAGTGGACAAAAACACTGGATTCTCCGGATCGTTCGCATGCAGATTCTCGGCGTCCTTGAGTGCTGCCTGAGCATTCCCACCGGTGAGCAGGTGAAACATGATCCGGTTATTCTCCGCGCCGCGGTCGTCTGGATTGAACTTCACCATTTCCTCCGCCACGCGAAGGAGTCCACGGGTGTCGAGGTGTTTGGCGTGGAAATCAAACAACGCCCGCAGAGCCCACTGGCGATCTGTGGATGACTTGGCTGCCCGCCACAGCAGCGTCTCCACCTCCCGGCTCCAGCCTGGCCAGCTCTCGAGCAAGTCCGAAAGCGCGGCTGTGCCTCCCAGCGTGCTGGTGGCACCTGCGATAGCCCGGCTTAAATATGTGCGCGCCATGGTCTCATTCTGCATCTCGCGTTCGGCTCGGGCCAGATATGCAAACCGGAAATAATCAAAAACTCCCCAATCCGACTTGGCATAGCGATGCTGTATGTCGCCCCACTTCTCAGCCCGGCTCAGCAATGCGGCGTGTGCCATGCAGAGCGGTACCTGATCCATTTCCGGATGAGCATCGGCCAATGTCAATGCGCGCTCGGTCTCCCCCACCCCATCCAGCCACATGAGCAATGCATAAAAGAAATCCGGGTTTTGCTTCGCAAGTTCCATCGTTGCGGCCAGACGTGTCTCGAACTCCGGCGAATCACGCAGGATTTGCAACGCCACGAGATGATCGGTGATGGTGGCCTGCGGATGGCTGTGCAAGGCTACGGCCATGGTCCGCAGCTCGCTGGCACTGAGCGGCGTGACTCTATCGGTCACCAGTGCCCGCAACGCTGCGGCTCCGTAAGTTGCATCGTCTCGCTGCGCGAGGAGGTATTCACGCGCCGATTGTTGCTTCGCTGCATCGGGCACGCGCAGCCGGGCTGCTGCCAGTGCGATGGCGTATTCCTTGTTATCCGCATCCTCCGCTGCCAGGCGGGACCACGCGCCTTCTGCAAGTTCTGCATTGCCCGACTTCGCGGCATATTCCGCGAGTAATTTCTGGTACTCCGATGCTCCGCGTTCGGACTCCGGCACTTCATCCAGAGCCCGGCGAGCCACGGACACGCGATTGAACAGCAGCGCCGTGCGGGCCACGGCCAGCTTGGCCTGCACATTGTCGGGCTCCAATCCTGCTGCGCGGATGCGCCAGAACAGTGCGTTGGAGGAAAGCCATTTCTCGGACACGTCAGCAAGAATCCGTGTCGCGGGGATGCTCACCGGGTTGGTTTTTAATACCCGCTGAGCGGCCAGAGCGGCATTGGTGAGGTCGCCCGCCAGCACCATTTTCTCAGCACGTGCCAAAAGCCGCTTCTGTTCCCACACACGGTAACCTCGATAGCCGCCATACAATCCCGCGCCGAGCAGCGCCAACACCAGAAGCGCGATAAGGCCCTTTTTAAAATAAACCACGGGATCGGTCTCGACAGGTTTCACATCCATCGTCGTGGTGTAGCGCACTTTGCAGCACAGGGGAAGCGGCGAGTTGCATGGAGTGGTGAGGGTTTGCACTTTCCGCAAATATGCCCCATTGAGTTGCAACCGGCTGGGCGTCACGTCTATACATGCTCATCTCATGATCGGATTTCTCTGGCTTGCGCTTCTACTCTGGGCTCCTCTCATCTTCCGACTTCGTCACGTCTGGGATAGCAATCCGCAATATGCTTTCGGGTGGGCGGTGCCATTTCTCATGGTCTATATGCTATGGAAACGCTCCGGCTCGCGGCCGGAATCGTCGCCGCCCACATTTTCGCCGCTATTAAGCGTTGCTGTTTTCATTCTTTTGATTCCGTTCGTCTGGTTTCTGGGAGAGGCGAATCCCGACTGGCGCCTGCTTGCGTGGTTGCATGCCACGCTGGTGATCGCGGCGACTCTCGCGCTTATCCTTCGCACTCATGGAGAAAAAGTGGTGGCGCACTACGCTTTCCCTATCGCCTTTTTCCTTCTCTCGATTCCCTGGCCCAGCGCCATGGAACAATTGATCACCGGAAAACTCATGGCCGCAGTGGCATGGCTGACGGTCGAGTTGCTCAACCTGATGGGCACTCCGGCGATTCAGCGCGGAAACATCATCGAGACCGCCTCGGGTCTGGTCGGCATCGATGAAGCCTGTAGCGGCGTGCGCTCTTTGCAGGCCACGCTCATGGCGGCAGTGTTCATCGGCGAACTTATGCGTTTGGCTACCGCCCGCCGGGTGCTGCTCGTGGGTCTGGGGGTGTTGGTCACGCTTTTGTTTAATGTTGTCCGCACCTTTCTTCTCACGCGCACTGCCGCAGTGGACGGTCTGCAAGCACTCGCTCAGTGGCACGATCCCGCAGGCTGGAGCATCTTTGCGGCTAGCTTCGTCGCTCTGGTTGCGCTGGCCTGGCTGCTCGGAGGTTCGTTTCATGAACCATCCATCGATCACGCACGCCGTTCCTCCCCGCCTGCCCCCGCCCGCTGGCTGGTAGTCGCTGGCGGGTACCTCGTGCTGGGATTTAGTGCTACGGGAATTTATTACCATGCGCATGAACGTGCGCCGCATATCTCCTGGAGTGTGCAATGGCCGTCCGGCTCACAAATTATCCCCATCCCCGACGCAAGCCGCGAGATGCTGGATTTCGACGAAGGCTCGCTGCGCTCGGTGTGGGACCACGAGGGCAATGAAATCCTGGTGGCCTTTCTTCGGTGGAATCCTGGGCCAGGCAGTCAGCAAATCCTCAGCCGACTGCACAGGCCTGAGACGTGTCTGCCCGCTGCTGGGTGGATTCTGGACGCCGATCTCGGCACGGTGATCGTGCAGCTCGACTCAATACAACTCCCATTCCGCGCTTTCCGATTTCGAACGGGCAATGAGACCTGGATGGTTTACCAGTGTTTCTGGGAGAATGTGCGAAACCCAGTGACCACCGCGCAAGGCCGTTCCGGGCGCTTGATGAATGCAATCCAAGGCAGACGCAATGCGGGACACCAGACCCTGCAACTGGCCTTCCAGCACGACGGCTCCGAAGAGACGGCTCGTGCGGTCCTGGAAAACATAACCGGCGACATCATCTCGATGTCGCCGGTCACAGACTAAACCCCACCAAAAAAATTATTTTCCAAAAAGCGCTGTCAGTCGCCGACGTTCTTTTACGCCAACTAGCAGAGCCAATCCCAGCACCGCTGCCCAGGTGCTTGGCTCCGGGACCAACACCATGGAGGTCGATCCGGTCTTGCTCGGGGAAGCGTGGATTTCGGTAAACGCAATCTGCGAGAAACCAGTCTGTGCAAACGCGGCACCGGAAATTTTCACCTCATAGACCAGTTCATATATCCAGCCCGGATGCGTGACCGAGTCGTT
>CBDUBV010000153.1:0-6695 GCA_965365475.1 uncultured Chthoniobacteraceae bacterium
TTGCGCGAAGCAGAGGCATGGGATGAATCCCCACTTGTGAGCACTCAGGTATTCTTAAATCCCCCGGGCGCAGGCGGAGTGAGCGCGGCATTGCGTGCCCTTGCCGATGTGGCCATGAAGTCATCTGCCGAGACACCTCCATGGGAACAGAATCTGGATGTCGAACTCGGAAGGGCATTGCAGGCCCAAAAAAGTGATGCGGCGGGCTTGAGCGGAAGGGAGATCGAATCCGCCTGCGTAGCCGCCTTCCTCTACTCGCAACCCATCGGTCAGGAAGCCGATCTCCACGACATTCGTTGGCTAACGGCCGCAACATGCGACGTGCCGGTTATTTTTAACAACGGACTCAAAGCCTGGCGCAAGGTCTCCTGGTATCTTGAACCCTGCGAAAGAACGGAGCCAAATTCCGAAATCCCAATGGCATGGAGGATGGGACCCAAGCCAAACATCACGCAGATGCACGACTCCTTTGTGCAACAATGCATCGGCGTAGCCAGGAGCAAGTTTGGTGAACTCGCAGGGAACCTGAAGGTACTTGGCGAAGGAGTGCCGCAGGGCGTGAGTTTTCACCGACTCCCAAGCGATCCCAGCAAACTCGATGACAACGAGCAGTTCCGCTTGGCTTTGCTCGGGGCGGATCACGCCCATCAGGCAGGCTCTCCCGTCAAACCCGACACGCTGGCTTTTCTCACAACACATTCTTCCCCAACGGACCAGCGGGTTTGCCAAAACGTCATGCTGATTGTCATGCCGTCAGTAACCGGGCTCGGACAGGCTGAATCGGAAATTGCCAGCTTTCTCGCATGGGGGGAAGTCCGCCACCGCGAAGGCAAGAATCTCAGCAAGCTTCAGTTGGCCGAAGTCGAACGCAACGAGCGCGATGCCAAGAGGAACGCCGAGTCGGCGGTTCGGAACTCCTTCGAGGTCGTCCTTTACGTGGATAAAATCGGTGCTCCCCAAACAAAGAAATTCACCATGGGAGCGGAAGCGATGTTTCCAGCGCTGCTTCGGGAGAAAGATCTCCGGCTATTCGATCAGCGGATCGAACCGCTGGCCATCATGCCGTCGGGGCTCTATCCCGTCTGGCCCCCAGGCCAATCCAACGTCCAGGTCAAGGATCTCTACCAGTCCTTCGCGAGGCAGCCGAAACTCCCGAAGCTGATCTCGACGATGACAGTGGTCAACACGGTGGTCGAAGGGGTCAACCGTGGATTGCTGGCTGTCCGATACGTGCGTCCCGACGGGTCTGCCGAATGGTTCTGGCGCTGCCCGATTCCTATAGCGGGATGGGAGGCGAACTCCGAAGCGTGGCTGCCCAAAGACGCATCCATCGACCGGATTCCGGCCACAGCGGTTCTCCCGGAGGCCGTGGGAGGACTCTGGCCAACCAACGAATCACCGGTGATGCTCTCCACCCTTTGTGGTTGGTTCGACGGAACCCATCAATTCGAGGAGACCGTCCAAGGAGTCGCCGAGAAACACCCGCTTCCGGCAGTGGACTACAGAGCGGTCCACCAGGCTGTCGCTGACGCCGTTGAGCAAGGAAAACTCTGGCTGGTCTTCGGTAACGATAGCGTGATGGGGGAACGTCCCACTGCCATCCAACTCGATCCAAGCTCAACTTTGCGACGTCCTCCGCAGACATTGCGCACCTTGGATCTGCTGCCGACCGCTCTCCCCGACGCATGGTCTGGAGACAGCCAGCCGAAGACAACAGTCGGCGACATCTACGCGTCTCTGAAGGCAGTGCACGGGTTTCCTTGGCCGTCGAAACAATTCCTGGAAGTGCTGAACGGCGCGATCAACCAAGGGGTCTTGATTCGTTCCTCAGGAGTTGGCGAAATCAAGTCACTCTCCACGGGCAGCGCTGTGGCAATCAGCGTTCCCGCCCATATTCCTCCTCCGCCCCCACCGCCGCCTCCCGGACCCAACGGCGGGCTGGAATCCACGCCCTTGCGCGTGGACGTTGGCACATTGCAGAATCTGGCTGATGACCTCGCGCCGCAGTTGGCCAAACTGCTCTCGGGATCTTCACCTGGCTTTAAAATCCGCCTCCAGATCGAGGGCACTCCACCAACCGACCTCACCGAAGTAAACAAGCTGATGCAACAATTCGACCCGAATTGGAAGATCTAAACCAAACTCGTGCAGAAGTTCCTCAATACGACATCGAGTTCGATCCGTATCTTCCTTGGAAATACGCTACATGAAATATCGCCGCACTGGTGGGACAAACGCGTCTTGCGCAACTTGACCGAAGGTCAGGCTCGCGCGGACTTACTAAACACGTCGGAGGATGACCAGGACGATTATTTCATAACGGCACCCCATGCAAGCTGACTGGACACGGGCTTGCCGGATGAATCGCAAAATTCGCTTTTCCGTCCGCGTAGCGTCGCTATGCTGCGCGGCGTGATTACCCGCTACTCTCTCCCTGCAATGCGCACCCTCTGGTCCGAACAGAGGAAATTTGAAATATGGCTCGAAATCGAAATTCTTGCCTGTGAGGCGATGGCGGAGTTGAAGCATATTCCGGAAGCGGACGCCCGGACCATTCGCGAAAAAGCAGCTTTTAAAATCGAAGAAATCAACGAGATCGAACGCCGCACCAACCACGACGTCATCGCGTTTCTCGAAAATGTAGCGAACTACGTGGGCCCGGCCGCGCGCTGGATTCACCAGGGCCTCACTTCCTCTGATGTTCTCGACACCACGCTCGCTGTCCAGATGAATGAAGCATGCGGCATCCTGCTCGAAGATTTGCACACACTTCGCAAAGCAATCGGCATCCGCGCACAAGAATTTAAGACCACGCCAATGATCGGACGCAGCCACGGCATCCATGCCGAGCCGATCACTTTCGGGCTCAAACTCGCCCTCATGTACGATGAGTTCGGACGCGCCATCGAACGCCTGGAGCAAATGCGCGAACGCGTGCGCGTCGGCAAACTCAGCGGCGCGGTCGGTACACACGCCCATCTCGATCCGCGCGTGGAAGCCCGCGTGTGCGAGCGGCTCGGGCTACTCCCCTCCCCGCTCTCGACCCAGATCATCCAGCGCGACCGGCACGCGGAATTCTCCACCACCCTCGCCCTCATCGCATCCAGCGTGGATCGATGGGCCACGGAGTTCCGCCATCTGCAACGCACCGAAGTGCTGGAAGTCGAGGAGTATTTTAGCAAGGGCCAGAAAGGCAGCTCTGCGATGCCCCACAAGCGCAACCCCATCACGGGTGAACGTCTCAGCGGCTTAGCTCGCGTCTTGCGTGGTAACGCCCAGGCAGCATTGGAGAACGTCGCGCTCTGGCACGAACGCGACATCAGCCACAGCAGCGTGGAGCGCATCATCCTGCCCGACTCCTGCACCCTACTCGACTACATGCTCGTCAAGCTCACGCAGCTTGTCGAAGGCCTGCTTGTCTATCCGGAAAACATGCAGCGCAATATGGAGCTGACCAAAGGCCTGTATTTCAGCCAGTCCATTCTGCTGGAACTCACCCGGCGCGGCATGGCCCGGCAGGACGCCTACGAAGCCGTGCAACGCGCCGCGATGAAGACCTGGCAGTGCGACATATCTCTTGCTGAAAACCTCGCCAGCGAACCCGACATCGCTGCGGTCCTCACCCGCGAAGAGATCGATCGACTCTGCTCTACAGACATTCATTTCGCGCACGTGGACGATAGCTTCCGCGATGTCGGCTTGCACACCGCCTCTTGACTACGCCTAATTTCACGATTCCTTTTCGCCATGCATAAATATTTTATTTCTTTTCTGCTGCCCGCCCTGATCGCACTTACTTCCTGCCGTCAAGAGACACCGCAGGTAGCGGACGCCATGCCTGCGGAGGATGCAGTCGCCGTTGCTACACCTGCGCCTACCCCTACGCCAGAGCCCACACCAGAACCTACTCCCACATTTCAGCATGACCCCACCTCCGTAGTAGCCATTTTGGGCTATCATCGATTTGAGGACAAACCCCGCGACAGCCTCGCCTTGAAGCCGGAGGATTTCCGCGCCCAGATGCAGAAGCTCAAGGACCAAGGCATCACCGTGATCCCGATGGAAGACTTTCTCGCGTGGAAGCGCGGGGAAAAAAACATACCCGCCCGCAGCGCGGTCATCACCATCGACGACGGCTACAACTGCTCCTACCACATGGCGTGGCCCATCCTCAAAGAATTCGGCTACCCATTTACCATGTTCGTTTACATGAACTACATCGATGCCGGCGGACGCTCCATCACCTGGCAACAACTTGAAGAAATGCGCGACGCAGGCGTGGACATCGGAAGTCACTCGGTCACGCACGCCTCGCTCAAAGCGAAAAAAGGACGCACCGACGCACAATACGCTGAATTTTTAAATACCGAGCTGAAAGGCTCCAAGGATACGTTGGAGCAAAAGCTCGGCATTCGTGTGCTCACCCACGCCTTTCCGTATGGCCAATACAACGATCAAGTCCTGCAAGTGGGCAAAGAAGCAGGCTACGAAGCCTTGTTCACAGTCTATGGGAAAATGACCACCTTTGACTCCCCGCCCATGGAGACCGGACGCTTCATCGTGCTGGGCAATGACAACGACGCGGTATTCAATATGTCGCTAAATTTCGCATCCGCACCCACCGGCGCAGCATCCTCATCCGAAGCACCCGCCCGCCTCGCCGCTGGTTCCATGATCACGCAGCCCGCCAATGGCGAGACCATCCACGACCCCAACCCCACGGTCAAAGTCAACCTTTCCACCCTCGGCGAGATCGCTCCCGAAAGCGTAGAGATGCGCATCAGCGGTTTCGGCGTCGTGCCCGCCACCTACGATCCGGAGACCAAGAACGTGTCGTATCAAATAACCCGTCGCCTCGTGCCAAACACCTATTCCGTGATCGTGTCCGCCATGGCCGACAAACGCAAAGTGCAAACCCGGTGGGACTTTCAATACGCGCACGGCCCGGCAGCCCAATAAATCATGTTTTCCCAACTCTCCGATCGACTTCAGGACGTCTTCAAAGATCTGCGCGGCCATGGTCGCATTAGCGAAGACAACATCAATTCGGCCATGCGCGAAGTCCGCATGGCACTGCTCGAAGCCGACGTCCATTTCGATGTCGCCAAGAAATTCATCGGTTCCGTACGCGAGAAAGCCATGGGCCAGGACGTGCTTCGCAGCGTCACGCCCGGCCAGCAAATTGTAAAAATTTTCCACGATGAACTCGCCGAGCTTCTCGGAGGCGATGCACAGCCGCTTGACCTGAACAAACCTGCACGCATCATGATGGTTGGCCTGCACGGCGCGGGCAAGACGACCTCGTCCGCCAAGCTCGCTGCATATTTAAAAAAGCAGGGCCGCAACCCCATTCTCATCGCCTGCGATTTGCACCGCCCCGCCGCCATCGACCAATTGGTGAGCCTCGGCAGCCAGATCGACGTCCCCGTTTTCCGCCCCGCTCCAGGCACCACCGACCTCGTGCGCAATGGCAAAGCCGCGCTCGAATGGGCCGCCACAGTGCCACACAACGTGGAGATTTACGACACCGCCGGACGACTCGAGATCGACTCCGTCCTCGTGGATGACTTGCGCAAACTGCGCGACCTGCTTCAGCCTCAGGAGATACTTCTTGTAGCCGATTCCGCCACTGGTCAGCAGGCGGTCAGCGTGGCACAGCATTTCCACGATGCTCTCCAGATCACCGGCATTGTGCTTACCAAACTCGATGGCGATGCCCGGGGCGGCGCGGCACTTTCCATGCGCCACGTCACCCAACGCCCAATCAAATTTGCGGGCGTCGGAGAGAAGATCGATCAGTTCGAGCCGTTCCATGGTGACCGGCTCGCAGGCCGCATTCTAGGCATGGGCGACGTGGTTTCCCTCGTCGAGAAAGCCGCCGAAGCCATCGATGAAGAAGAAGCCATGCGGCTTGAGGCCCGATTGCGCACCGCCAGTTTCGACCTCAACGATTTTCTGGCTCAGTTTAAAATGATGCGCCGCCTGGGTCCGCTCGAGAGCATCCTCGGCATGCTACCGGGCATGGGCAACTTGAAAGACTCCATCGACGAGAACCAACTCAAACGTGTCGAAGCCATCGTGCTTTCCATGACACCGCACGAACGCAGCAGACCGGAAATCATTAATGCCCGGCGGCGTCAACGCATCGCCGCAGGCTGCGGTCAACAAGTCTCCGACGTGAATAATCTGCTGCGCCGTTTCGGAGAAATGCGCAAGCTCATGAAGAACAAAGGCAAACTCAAGAAAATGATGGGGCGCATGAGTGCGATGGGTGGCGCAGGCAACCCCGCTGCAAGTTTCTTGGGAAGGTAGTGGACAAACCCGCAAAAAGAAGCGATAAACCACGCCCCAAACCGAAAAAAACACTTTATGTCCGCCAAAATCAGACTCCGCCGTGATGGCTCCAAAAACAATCCTTACTACCGTGTGGTCGTGGCCGATAGCCGCTCCCCGCGCGATGGCAAATTTATCGAACTCGTAGGCACCTACGATCCGAAGAAAACTGCCGACAATTTTACCCTCAAGATGGACCGCATCGACCATTGGATTTCCTCCGGCGCACAGCCCTCCGACACCGTTGCGAGCCTTATTAAAAAAGCCCGCAAGGCCGCTCCCGCAGAGGCCTGAGTCTCTGCCGTGCCTACGCGGCACTGCGCGCGTGCGAGAGATATGAAACCCTCTCATACGATCAGAGC
>CBDUBV010000154.1:0-6646 GCA_965365475.1 uncultured Chthoniobacteraceae bacterium
TCGCGCAGCGCGGCATCGCGTACATTCTCAACGACCGGTGGGCGATGAAGCATCCTGTAAATTATCCACGCGAACACTGCGACCAGCACGACACCGACAAGCATCCATGCCCACCAGGGAAGAAGCGGCTCGGGCGGAAGCAATGGAGAATTCGGCGCAATGGCATCCTCCAAATCCGGCGTGGGCGGCAATTGAAGCCTGATCATTCCCGCGCGATCCTCCTCTCGCGCTGACGGAAGAAATTTTTCAACGCAGGCATGTAGTCGCCACCGGTCTGTAGCGGGATGGCATCGATGCGCAATTTGCGCAGCCCCGTGAGAAGTTCTTCAAAACGCCGTGCGCGCATGATTTCAAATGCCGTTCGCACTGCTTTATCCGACGTGTTGACCTCCATCTGCTCGCCAGTCTCGGCATCCTCCAGCACCACACGCCCAGCGTCAGGCAGGCTGTCTTCGCGCGGGTCATTGACCGGAATGGCGACCACGTCGTGCCGACGCGCAGTCATCGACAGCGGACGCTCAAAGGAGTCGGCTTCGAAATCCGAGATGAGAAATACGACCGCGCGGCGCGTAAGCACCCGATTGAGATAATGCATGGCACCTCCAGGGTCGGTGCCTTTTCCACGAGTCTTGTGAAACATCACCTCGCGCACCAGCCGCAGCACGTGCAGACGACCTTTGCGCGGCGGAAGGTAGAGTTCCACATCGTCCGAGAATAGCAGCAGTCCCACCTTGTCGTGATTGCGCACCGCGCTGAGAGCCAGCACACAAGCCACTTCCGCAGCCAGTTCGCGTTTGCTTTGGTCCACACTGCCATAAATGCCCGAAGCACTCACATCCACCACGAGCATGACAGAGAGTTCACGTTCCTCTTTGAACTTTTTGATGTAAGCCTCCCCGCTGCGCGCGGTCACATTCCAATCGATGGAACGAATCTCATCGCCGGGCTGGTATTCGCGCACCTCATCGAAATTCATTCCGCGCCCTTTGAACACGCTATGGTAATGACCGGTGAATGCAGAATCCACCAACCGCCGGGTCTTAATCTCCAGCTGCCGGATTTTGCGTAGAATATCCGCCGAATTATCCATCAGAACATTGGGGATCAGGGCACAGGGAGCTTGGCGAGTATCCGGGTTGTGATCGTATCCGTATCCACCTCCTGGGCTTCAGCCTCGAAGCTTGCAATGATGCGGTGCCGCAGCACATCGTGCGCTACATTTTTCACATCCTGCGGAGTCACATAGCCGCGCCCGGAGATGAAGGCCTCCGCCTTGGCCGCGAGGGTGAGGTTGATCGTGGCCCGTGGCGAAGCACCGAAACGAATCATCGGCGCGAGGTCGAGTTTATATGCCTTCGGGTCGCGCGTGGCCCAGACAAGATCGACGATGTAATCCTTGATCAGATCATCGACAAACACGCGGTTCACCACGCCTCGCGCGGTACGGATGCGGTCCGGATCGACCACTGCCTGCACGTCGAGATCCGGTGCAGAAGTGCTCATACGATCCAGAATCGACCGCTCCTCGCTGCGCGTCGGATACCCTACTTTGAGTTTGAACAAAAATCGGTCGAGTTGAGCTTCAGGTAGCGGATACGTGCCTTCCTGTTCTATGGGATTCTGCGTGGCCAGCACGAGAAAGGGATCGGGCAATGGATAGGTGGTGTCGCTGATGGTGACCTGCCGTTCCTGCATCGCTTCGAGCAAGGCACTTTGCACCTTGGCCGGCGCGCGATTGATCTCATCTGCCAGCACGAGGTTGGAGAATATAGGACCAAGCTTGGTGGTGAACGCGCCGTCCTTCTGATTAAAAATCAACGTGCCAACAAGATCGGCTGGAAGCAGATCGGGAGTAAATTGGAGCCGTTGAAATTTGGTCTGGATGCACGCCGCCAGGGTGCGGACGGTGAGGGTTTTGGCCAGGCCGGGCACGCCTTCGATAAGCACATGGCCATTGCAAAGCAGCCCCGTGAGCAGCCGATCCACAAGCGATTGCTGGCCGATGACGACGCGGGCCACCTGCTCGCGCAGATCATTTATCCAGGCACCGTGTTCGCGAGCCAGTGCGGTGATTTCTTCAGTAGTATAGGACATTGGGAAAAAGCAGAACGTTGCATAGTGAGACGCAAGCCCGCAAGGGTTCGTTCAGTATTTGTAATTGGTATCTCCCAACCCTGAATGCACGGGCTAAAGCTGCGGGGCAAGAACCCAACCAGTGCGGGCAGGATGCCAGGCGCGTCGGAACCAGAACTTTATCCGTGCGGACAAGATCACGGTTTGCCGTTGCCAAAAACAAGATGAGCACGCTATATGTTGTGTGTGCGATGGCTCCAGGCTCCTTTATCTTGTGTCTGCCACCATCCGGATTGCCCGTATCGCGGGTTTAATACCGGTCATCTTCTTCTACATCACTCCATTCAATGAACCATTACGATCCTTCCCTTGCTCCTCTCTCAGAAACCGCCATTCCCCTTTCTCGCGTCACTAGCGAGCCGCGCCTCGAACCACGCAAACGCCGTCCGCAAAAAAAAGCTTCCACTTCGGCTGTGCAGACGCAGACCAAAAACTTTGTCCTCGATACAAATGTCCTGCTACACGACCCTACGTGCATCCACCGGTTTGCCGAGCATCATGTCTGGATACCCGTGGATGTGCTGGCCGAACTTGATCGTTTTAAAAATGAACAATCCGAGCGAGGCGCCAATGCGCGCGCTGTGCATCGGTCGCTGCGCACTGCTTTCGGCGAAGCCGGTGCATGCGTGACCACAGGAGTCCCCACCCCGGGCGGCGGTTCCCTTCGTCTCGCCGTTTACGATCCTCAGGAAGAAGCCGGCTCGGGAATCCTGCAGCGTTTCCACCGCATCCTTCCCGACGCCGACCGGGTGGACCACCGCATCCTGGCCGCAGGGTTATCCATCCGCAGTCGCGACCCGCAACGGCCTGCCGTGCTGATCACCAAAGACCTCAACATGCAGTTGAAAGCCATCGCCGTGGGACTTGCGTGCGAGGATTATCTCAACGACAAAGTCGAGGCCAAGGACGTGGAGAGCTACGAGCTGCGCCGCATCGAGGTTCATCCTCACGAGTTGCAGCGCTTCGCCAGTTGCGGCGAGCTGGCACTCGAGCCCGACCGCATGCGGCATCTCGTGCTCAATGAATACGTGCTGCTCTGCGCGGGCGAGCGCAAGACCATCCCCGCGCGACTGGTCACCGGCGGGCTCTTTCGCCATCTCCGCATTCCGGAAGTCATCCATGCCCCACGCGGTGCGAGCATCAAACCCATGAACCTGGGCCAGCAATGTTTTCTCGATGCGCTGCTGGACCCCGATATTGCCCTCGTCACGTGCTACGGCCAGGCCGGCACGGGCAAGACACTACTGGCCGTCGCAGCCGGTCTGCATATGGTGCTCGGCAAGCAGTTCAACGGCATGACCGTGAGCCGCCCTGTAGTCGCCATGGGCGATACGCTCGGCTTCCTTCCCGGCACGCTGGATGAGAAAATGCGCCCATGGCTGCAGCCCATTTACGATGCACTCGATCTGCTTATGCCCATGACAGGCATGCATCCGGAAAATGAACACACCTTTAAAAAATCGGGCAAAAAACCTAAATACGAAACCGCACACACACCGTCGCCTCCCGCAGCCAAACGCCCTTACGATCACATGCTCGAGCAAGGCATCATCGAGATCGAAGCTCTCTGCTACATCCGCGGCAGGTCCATTCCGCGACGCTTTTTTGTCCTGGATGAAGCCCAGCAGCTCACCCCCCTGGAAGCCAAGACCGTGATCACTCGCATGTCGAAAGGCTCCAAGCTGGTCCTCATCGGCGACCCGGCCCAGATCGATAATCCGTATGTGGACAGCCGCTCCAACGGACTGGTCTATACCCGCAACCGGATGAAAAATCAGGCTCTCACCGCGCATGTCTCGCTCAGTAAAGGCGAGCGCAGTCCATTGGCGGAAATCAGTGCGCAACTGATGTAGTTTGCATCCCCAAGCCAAGTGGGCAATTACTACCGCTATGTTTAGTCCACCGATCGACGCGCAGTCTCTGTGCATCAAGACACTTGGGCCTACCGCCATTCCTTCGCCGCTTTATCGCGATGCCGAAGAGGTCAGCCAGTTTGTCGCAGATTCCGACCGCATCCTCTACGACCATCGACTTACAGCGGTGCAAACGGAAGTGGATGCCGGACGACCCCTGCCTGCGTTTGAGCGGGCCGGACCGCGCGAACGCATTTATTTCAACCCCCAGGATACCTCGTGCGCCATCGTCACCTGCGGCGGTCTATGCCCCGGAATTAACGATGTGATCCGGGCACTCGTCATGGAACTTCATTATCATTATGGCGTGCGAAATATTTACGGTATCCGTTTTGGTTACGAAGGTTTCATCCCCAAGTACCGGCATGAAGTGAGAAATCTGCGACCCGACAGCGTGGACGATATCCACCATCGCGGCGGCTCCGTGCTGGGCAGTTCACGCGGCGCACAGGATGTGAAAATCATCGTGGATGCTCTGCGCCGCATGAGCGTAAACATTTTGTTTGTAATCGGCGGCGATGGCACGCTCAAAGGCGCATCCGACATCGTGGAAGAGATAGCGCGTCGCGGTGACCGCATCGCAGTGATCGGCATTCCCAAGACCATCGATAACGACATCATGTTTCTGGATAAAAGTTTCGGCTTTGAAACTGCATTTGCCGAGGCCGTGAAGTCCATCGTCTGTGCGCATGTAGAATCCAAAGGAGTCCGCAACGGAGTCGGCCTCGTCAAACTCATGGGGCGACACTCGGGCTTTATCGCGGCGCACGCGGCGTTGGCAGTGAATGACGTGAACTTTGTTCTCATCCCCGAAGTGCCGGTCAGTTTCGAGGGCGAAACCGGTTTTCTGGCCGTGCTACAAGCGCGTCTGCGAGCACGCGGACATGCCGTCATCGTGGCCGCAGAAGGTGCCTGCCAGGACCACATCGGCAGCGATGCCGGGATCGATGCTTCGGGTAATAAAAAACTACACGACGTGGGAGAATTTCTTTCCACAAAAATCTGCGACTATTTCAAATCGCAGGATGAAGAGATGCACCTCAAATACATCGACCCCAGCTACGTGATTCGCAGCGTGCCCGCTTCGCCGCAGGACAGCGTATATTGCTCACGCCTGGCGCAAGCCGCCGTGCACGCAGGCATGGCAGGCAAGACCGACATGGTTGTGGGCCGCTGGCACGGCGCCTTCGTTCACATCCCTACTGCTCTCACCACCAGCGGCAGACAGCGAGTGGACCCCGGAGGCGAATTGTGGCGGGCTGTCCTGGACGCAACCGGTCAACCAGCGAAATTCTAAGAATTTTCCAAATCCTCGCATCCGCCGCGACGTATTTTTACAACCACCCTTCCTTCATCCATGCCTCTCATAGACAAACCACTTCACGAACTCCGCACCTATCGCGGAATCAACCCGCGCCCCGCTGATTTTGATGACTATTGGCAGCGCGCCCTCCAGGAGCTGCATGCGATCGATCCCAAACCGCAGCTCACTAGCAACGACTCGATCACATCGCGCAACGTGGAGTGCTTCGATCTCACATTCACCAGCATTGGCGGTGCGCAGATCTATGCAAAATACCTGCGTCCTCAGCATCGCAGCGCTCCCATGCCAGCGGTGCTTGAATTTCATGGCTATGCTGGCGCATCCGGCGAATGGTCGGCACTTCTCGGCCTCCCGAGCCAAGGCGTATGCCTTGCCGCCATGGATTGCCGCGGACAAGGCGGACGCTCACAGGATTCCGGCCAGGTCCGAGGCACCACTCTCCGTGGACACATCATCCGTGGCTTGGACGATCACGAAGACCGACTGCTTTTCCGCGACATTTTTCTTGATACCGCGCAACTTGCGCGGGTCGTCGCATCCTTTGATGAAGTCGATCCCGCCCGCATGGGTGCCCGTGGTGGTTCCCAAGGTGGCGCGCTCACATTGGCTTGCGCCGCGCTCGCGCCCGAGATAAAACGCGCCGCCCCCGTCTTCCCGTTTCTTTGCGACTACCGTCGAGTCTGGGAGATGGACCAGTGCAAGGACGCGTACGATGAACTGCGATACTTCTTCCGCAGTTTCGATCCACGGCACGAGCGAGAAGAAGAAATTTTTACCCGGCTCGGCTACATCGATTGTCAATTCCTGGCTCCTCGCATCAAGGCCCAAGTCCTCATGGGCACAGGACTCATGGACACCATCTGTCCTCCTTCGACCCAATTTGCAGCCTACAATAAGATCACATCTAAAAAAGAGATGAAGATCTACCCCGATTTCGGCCACGAGGCTCTGCCGGGCTTCAGCGATTTGTCATTCAACTTCATGCTCGGGCTGTAACAACCTACTCCGTTGTGCTGTCTGCACTACGCATTCCAAATTTTTGAGTTTTCGCGGCCCTGCGCGGCTCCGCTCTTCCAATCCTTTGTGCGCGATCAGGTCGTGCGGAAGCAATGCCTACGAGGGAGATGAGCCGGTCGCGAAAATCCGTGAAAGTGTCGTTATTTTGCATTAGAAGATCATCAAGGCTGTAAAACTTGTTTGTGGTTGGGGATTTTTTATGCGCATTTGCGAGATCAATGCCGCGAACATTGTAAATGGTCCAGAACTCCACGAAGCC
>CBDUBV010000155.1:0-6515 GCA_965365475.1 uncultured Chthoniobacteraceae bacterium
TAATTCCCCAGCGGCATGGGAAAGGCACCCGCTGGTTTCGCAGGTGCCTTTCAATTGATGCGCCGATTGTAAGCCGGATTCTGTAGCTCGGGCATTGCTGCCTTTGCCGATGATCATTTCTCTTTCCACTTGCGTGGAATCCGCCTGGTGGCGGATGCGACTATTACCCGGAAGCTGCCGGGTCTTGCGATCCAGCAGGGCAGGCGACCCAGACTTCCTGTTCTGTCTTGCACCACACGGGGTTTTTCAGGCTCCGCTGTCACCAACGGACCGGTGGGCTCTTACCCCGCCTTTTCACCCTTGCCTGACGCGCAAAGGTCCGAAGACCCACGCGGCAGGCGGTATATTTTCTGCGACACTATCCGTCACCGCCAGTTTGCACGAGCGGTGCCCCCATTTTCATAGGGCGTGTTGCCTTGCGGTGTCCGGACTTTCCTCTCCCGCCTTGGTATCAAGACGGCAGCGATCATCCATCAGCACAACGTGGTAAGCTTAGTGCGGGACGCCTAAAAGCGCAAGACAGTTGAGTTTTCTAGGAGCGGCCGAAAGCCACCGCTCTACGCATCATCGAGCAGCGAGAACAGGGGGCGTTTCATGAGGCGGAAGATTTACAGCGCGTCCTGGGCATCGGCACTGCCCGACCAGCAGCGCTTAAGCCCTGGCTGAGTTTTGACTAAAAAAAGCTGCGCCGAAATGTATCCGGCGCAGCTTGAATTATATAGCGCAAGAGTGCGCCGTCGAAGTGGTGATTACTCTGTGGTAACCTCGGTAGTGGTCTCTTCAATTTCCACTCGGTTCACAAGCCGACTGTCACCCTCTGTCGTGTAGGACACGGACACGGGAGCACCGACTGCGATGCGGGTTTTGGCCTCATCTGCTGTCAATGTTTTTCCCGATTTTGTCACGTAAGTGACCGTTTCACCATACTTGTAGGTCACGGGACTTCCGTTCTCAGTGATTACAAGGCTTGCTCCCGGCTGGTATTCCGCCACAGTTCCATTGGCCGTAGTTGTGGTCGTCGTGGAAGAGCTTGTAGTCGTCGTGGATTGAGCAAAGGCGAATGGTGCCGTTGCAGTAATAAGTAGTGTAACTAGTGTTTTTTTCATGTTGGTATTGGTTATTCAAATGAACAATTTCTGTTCCACTATGCTTCGCACCCCGCCCGGGCAATGGTTGGTCCAATCGTACGAGTTATGCCCTGAGGCGTCCATCGGGCCATTTCTGCGCACCGCCCTTTCAGAATTATGACGCGCCGATGGACCCTGATCTGCACGGCAATGATTCTCCTTATGCCGTTTGTCCTCTATGCCCCAGCTATTCCGGGCAGCCGGGTATGGGATGATTTTTTTCTAATTGGTCAAAACCCTTTTTACAAAAGCCCCGCACTATTGCTTGAGGCATTTCATCATTGGCTTTTCCTTGATCCGGCTGCTGCCTACTATCGGCCCATCCAGAACTGGAGCTATTTTCTGGACTATCTTCTGTGGCACCAATGGCTGCCGGGATATCATTTGCACAGCATACTTCTGCACTCGCTGGTCGGCGTAGTTCTCTGGCGATTATTGCGCGGTTTACTGACAGACGAGAATCTCGCAGGCATGCGTTGGGACTGTGCAGCATTCGGCACTGCGTTCGTGTGGGTCATTCATCCCGCGCATAATGCTGCGGTGGCATATATCTCCGGCCGCGCGGATTCGCTTGCCGCTTTGCTGGCACTAAGCGCATGGATGGCCTACCGGGCAAGCATCGCGCCGTATCGGATTGCAGGTCTGTTGCTGGCGGCTGTGCTGGCACTGGGTGCTATGTGCTCACGTGAGTCTGGTTTGCTGTGGCTGGCATTGTTTTTTTTATACGAAAGTGGCTTCCGAAAAAATGTATCTCGTGCCACGCGGGCGGGCGCATTCATGGCCAGCTCGGTTCTCCTGGGCATTTACGCGATACTCCGTTCACTACCCCCCGACGCGGGCCCGAAAGCCTCGTCCGAAAGCATCTCTTCACCGATTAACGGCCTGGCCCATGCCATGCTGGCATTGGGAGATTATGTTGCGCTTCTCGTCGCGCCGTTCCGGCTGACTATGGAGCGCGACCTCGCGGTGCAAAATCCCATGCCCTATTTGCTTTCGGCTACTGTCTTTATCATCGTATGCGCATTGCTGTGGCAATACCCGGGAAGCACAAGGCGACTGCGACGCCTGGCTACCGCGTGGTTTTTTCTCGCAGCGATCCCTATCCTCCCGTTTACCCCCCGCACCGCAGTATCTGCAGAGCACTGGATGTATATCCCCTTCATGGGAATCATTTTCTCGGCACTCTGTCTTGCCGCTCAACTGCCTGTGCCTGTCTGGCGGGATGAGCCTGATTACAAAGCCCGGCTGCAGGGTGTGCCGTGGTTGTTTGTCGCGATCACCTCATTACTTGTTTGGAGTTCCCTGCTCGCCACCCGCACCGTGCTGCGCGCCCGCGATTGGCAAAGCCATCAACATTTTATCAATGCCACGCATGCCCATGGCCGCTCGACGGATCGATTTCGCGGCGTAATGGCAGGAGAATTGTTTCAGCAAAATGAATTTGCGAAGGCTGAGAAGCTCATGCGCGAATCCATCGATCGCAATCCGACGAATCGTCTGCTGCGGGTTCCTTTGGGCAAATTGCTGGCGTCGCAGGGCAAGTATGAGCAGGCTCTGGCCTACCTGGATTTTAGCATCGAGGAACTGAAAGTTCTGCGACATCAGCACCCGCTTTATGCCGAGGCCGCGATCCATCGGGCAGATGTGCTATGGAAGACATCCCGCCGTGAAGAAGCCATCCGCTATTTGCAAAAGGCTGTCGAGCTATGGCCATTGTCATGGAATGTGCATGCGGCACTGGGCACGAAGTTGCAGAGCATAGGCGATGTGATCGGCACCACGGAGCTGGTGAAGAGCTATCTGCGCCGCGCGCGATGGGACTTGAAAGCATGGGAGTCGCTCGCGCGACTACTCGCGCTGCAGGGTCAGACCGAGCAAGCGATCGTTGCATGGGAGGAAGCAGCGAGACTCGATATTCACCGAGTGGAAGCTTTGGTTGGGCTGGCGATTGCGTATCATCAACTCGGCCAACGGCAAGAGCTTGTCGATACTCTCGAGCGAGCTATGCACCGAGATCCCGACCACCCCGCATTGGTCGCATTCATCAAATCTCTTTGATTTGTGCCACTGCCTGGAGACAGAGCATGGTAAACCGCAATCCAAGGGCGTTTGCTCTTTTTGTTTACTATGGCTTAGAGATTTACACGTGCCTTGGTTGTTTTAGGCTAGCGCCAACTACTCCTCCCATCATGAAAAAGATTCTTGCTGCTGGCTTGTTGTTGTTTTGTGGCGCGGGCGCGGTGATTGCCCAGACGCAGCCGCCTGTGCCCGAACCTTTGCGGGCGTGGGAGGGCTGGGCTTTGTGGAAGGATCCGCATCGCACTTGCCCAACTTCCTGGCAGGACGCCACGCGACATTTTTGTTTCTGGCCTTCCGCATTGGAACTGGATCTGGACGCGACGGGCGGCACGTTCAGTATGGGTGCTACGCTTTACAGCGAAAGCTGGCTATACCTCCCAGGCAATGAAAAAACCTGGCCGTCTCAGGTGATGGTGAATGGCGCGGTGGCGCCGGTGTTAATGCACGATAAACGGCCGGGTATATACCTCGCCGCTGGAGAGTATAACATCAGCGGACGCTTTGTCTGGGACGCGCTGCCGCAGAACGTGCAGCTTCCCCGCGAGACTGGCATTGTCCGCATGAGGCTGGCCGGACGCGAAGTGCAGCAACCGAATCTGACTTCCGAGGGCCTGCTATGGTTGCGCCGGGAACGCCCCACTGAATCGGCGGAGCAGGATTTTATTTCCTCCACTCTCTACGCGCAGCTGAGCGATGGTATCCCGCTCTGGCTGGACCTGGAGCTGGAGCTAATCGTATCGGGGAAAAGTCGGGAGGAGTATCCGGGGCTGGTGCTGCCGGAGGGGTGGACGATAACGCAAGTGGAAAGCCCGATCCCCGTGGCTGTGGATGGCGAGGGTATGCTGAAAGCGCAAGTGCGCGCGGGAAGGTGGATCGTGAAGTTGCGGGCATTTCGACTGGATAATCCGGGTGAGCTGAAGTTCGCGAGGAAGCCCTTGGTCGATGAAGTGCTGCTGGGTTTTCAGGCGAACCCCGAGTTCCGGATGGTGGAGATCACCGGGGCACCGATTGTGGATGTGTCGCAGACGCAGTACCCATCCGCGTGGCGTGGGCTGCCGGTGTACCGTTGGCAGACGGACCAGGAGCTGGGCATCGAGGAAAGGATGCGGGGCATGGGCGATCGGAGTCCGCAGGCATTGGAGATCAAGCGGGAATGGTGGCTCGGAGCGGACGGGGAGGAATTTACTTTTCGTGACCGCATCTCGGGCAGCGGACAGGTGATCTGGCGGCTGGATGCCGCGCCTGGGCAGGACATCGGCTCGGTGCGTGCGCAGGGTGAAGGCCAGCTCATCACGCTGAATCCGGAGACGGGCGTGCCGGGAGTGGAAATACGCAGCCGGGCGCTGGACCTGGAAGCCACAGGGACGGTGGAGCGTGGCGGGGAGCTATCGGCGTCGGGCTGGCTCGCCCCGGCGGAAGGCGTGGAGACAACCCTGCATCTGCCACCAGGTTGGCGATTGTTTGCGGTATTCGGTGCTGACTGGGTGCGCGGGGACTGGCTGACTGCATGGTCGCTGTTGGATTTATTTCTATCGCTGGTATTTGCGCTCGCTGTGTTCCGGCTGGCTGGTTGGCGGGCTGCGTTGCTGGCTTATGCGGCGTATGTGCTTGCGTATCATGAGGCAGGTAGTCCGCGCTATATGTGGCTCGTGGTGCTCATACCGATCGCGCTTCTGCGCGTGGTTCCTGAGGGTTGGATTCGGCGGGCATTGCATTGGATAAAATGGGCTACGGCGGCGGTGCTGATCGCGTTGTTGATTCCATTTATAGCGGGCCAATTGCAGCAGATGCTATTTCCTCAACTCGAGCCCGTCACAACCTATGCGGTGCCGATGGCTCGTGCAGATAGCGAAGATGCGCCATCGGCATCCTACGCGCCGCAGATGTTTGAGAGTAGCGTGCTCAGAAAAAATGAAGCTTCGAAGCAAGTCATAAGCAATCTCGCGTGGGATACAAAGGCCCGCATTCAGACGGGGCCGGGTGTGCCGGAATGGACGTGGCGTCGAGTGTCCTTCGGATGGAACGGGCCTGTGGCTGCTTCACAAACCGTGCATCCGTGGCTCATTCCGCCTGCTTTGCAGCGGGGGCTGTTGTTTCTGCGCGTGGCTTTGCTGATCGCGCTTGCGGTGGTATTGTTGCGACCACGGCGGGTCACGCTCCCGCCACCTCTCGCAGGCGTGGCAGGAGTGTTGCTGATGCTTGCGGTTCCCGCGAGCGCTCAGGAAAGTTTTCCTTCTGCTCAGTTGCTCGATGAGTTGCGCGAAAGACTTACCGAACCGTCCGCAGTATTCCCCAACGCGGCTCAGATTGCCTTCGTCGAGCTGCAATTGAACGATCGCAACCTGACCATGGATGCCGAGATTCATGTCGGCGCTCGGGTGGCCGTGCCACTGCCTGGAACATTGCCCACTTGGTCGCCTGTGTCCGTGCAGGTGGACAATCTCCCCAGCGCAGCATTGCGCCGCGAGGACGGATTTCTGTGGGTGGTTCTGGACAAGGGCGTGCACCAAGTGCGTGTGCAAGGTCAAGTCGGTGACGTGGCGGAATGGGAGTGGAGCTTTCTCCTGCCTCCACGACGCGTAAGTATCGATGCTCCAGCATGGACCGTGACGGGTGTGTTGCCGGACGGAGTGCCCGAGCGGCAGATATTTTTTACACGACAAAAACAACAAGCCGCCACCGAAGCCGCGTATGATCGCGCGGACTTCCCCGCGCTGGTGCAGGTGGAACGTAGGATAGAATTAGGCCTGGTCTGGCAGGTTCGCACCACGGTCACGCGGCTTTCGCCCACGGGCAAAGCTGTGTCGTTGCGCGTGCCGCTGTTGCCGGGTGAAAAGGTGCTCAATACCAATGCGACGGTGCGCGATGGAGTGATCGATGTCCGCATGGGGGCACAGGAAAAAAGCTATGCCTGGGAAAGCGAACTTGCCCAGACGGAGTCACTGCATCTGCGCACTTCCAAAGATGACTCGTGGGTGGAGCGCTGGGAACTGGTGGTCTCGCCTGTCTGGAATACCGCATTGGAAGGCCTGCCGCCCGTGTTCACAGGCACGGACGATGCCTTGCTTCCAGTCTGGAATCCGTGGCCGGGAGAGTCTGCCACCATTCATGCCAGTCGTCCGGAAGCCGTGCCCGGAGCGACGGTCACGATCAACAATGTCCGACATGAAATGCACATCGGACGCCGCCAGCATTCCTCCGATCTGAGTCTCAATGTTCGGGCAAGTCTGGGAGAGGATTTTCCTATCGCATTACCTTCCACGGGTGAGATCACGCGGTTGAGCCACGCGGGACGCGAGCTGCCCGTTC
>CBDUBV010000156.1:0-6381 GCA_965365475.1 uncultured Chthoniobacteraceae bacterium
GCAAACCCAGCGGAGACCATGAGCGAAACAGCGAGTGAAGGCACATTACCGTCCGGCCACGGCCCAGCATAGAGAACCCTGCGCACACCCGCCACGCCATAAGTCACCGGGTTCAGCGTGACTACCCAGTCAACCCACGTGCCTCCTCCGGCAGGAAACAAGGCACCCGACATGAGCCACAGCGGCATGAGAAATATATTCATGATGGCGTGAAAACCCTGAGTTGATCCCATGGGCCAGGCCACCAGAAAGCCCAGACCCGTCATGCCAAGACCCACAACGAAGAAAACCAACAACAACATCGGCAACCCAGCCAGAGGCACAGCGATTCCTACAAAAGGCGCAATCAGCAGAAAAAGCAGACCTTGAAGCAATGCCAGAGTGGCGCCCCCCGCATATTTCCCCAAAACGATCGCACCGGGCGACACCGGCGCCACCAACACAGATTGCAGAAACCCTTCGCGCCGATCTTCAATAATCGATATGGTCGAAAATATTGCGGTGAATAGCATGATCAACACAATGGTTCCGGGGAAGAAATACTCCAGGTACGACATGCCCGCAGGGGCATTGGGCAATTGAAATGAAGGCCCTAGCCCAGAGCCAATCAAAAACCAAAACACCAACGGCGTGGCCAATGCTCCGATGATTCGGTTGCGCTGTCTGAGGAACCGCACGATGTCGCGTTTCCAAAGAGTATAGGCAGGCAGCCACAGGTGCGTTGCGTTGCTCATAAAAAGTCCTCCCCATCCAGCCGACGGCCTGTATGCCGAATGAAAACATCCTCCAGCGTAGGCCGTGATAAAGTGGCTGACTCGATCTCGTCTCCAAACTCACTCTTTAGCCGCAATAACAGCTCAGCGGCTTGCGGATGCTCGATGCGAAGCTCCCGACCCAGCACCACACTTTGCTCATGTATACGCCCAGCCAAGCTCACCGGGTCGGGCGTCGCGATGGACAGCACCTCGCCTCCAATCTCGCCACGCAATGCACCAGGATTGCCTGTCACTACCAACCTTGCCGCATGCATGATGCCGATCCGGTCGCACCGTTCCGCTTCCTCCATCAGATGTGTCGTAAGCAGGATGGTCATTCCATTTTCTTTCCGTAGCGATTGCAGCAAAGCCCACAGATCCAGCCGAGCACCTGGATCTAGACCGGTCGAAGGTTCATCCATTAACAACACTTTCGGCTTGTGCAGAAGTGCCTTGGCGATTTCCACCCGGCGTTGCAGCCCTCCAGACAGGTTTTCTACGATCTCCTGGGCTCGATCTTCGATGCGTAGTTGCATGAGCAATTCATCGATCCGTGCCCTCAAGCGTCGCCCCCACATCCCATATAAATGGCCCTGATGCGTAAGATTTTCCTCGACCCGCAGCTTCTGATCCAGTGCTGGTGATTGAAACACCACGCCCAAAACTGCGCGCACATCTCGTGCACCGGTCCGCAGATCGTATCCGCGCACCGAGACCTCGCCGTCCTGCAGCGCGAAAAGCGTGGATACTACTCGAAACAGCGTGGTCTTGCCCCCGCCGTTGGGTCCCAACAAACCAAAAATCTCTCCATTTTCCACCTCGAGCTGCACGCCATCCACCGCCACCCGATCGCCATAGCGATGCGTCAGTCCACGGATTGATATTGCCATCCCTCGCTGATCCCCTGTGCCCATGGTCTTAGCTGCCAGACTCGGGGCGTTCCGTCGTAAGGCCCACATAAGCTTCCGACCCGGTTCTTGCAAAATAGATCACCCCACCCATGGGCCCGGTGTTCGCTTCCGAATCCAAGGATTGATACAGGAACCACCGTCCGTCGTCCACTCGCCCTACGAGCTGCATGGCGCCCGTGATGGTCCTGTCGCTGCGAAACAAAGGTACACCTTGTATTTGCACGCTCTCAAGCTCGACATCGGAAGGCAGATCGAAATGAGTGACTCCGCGCAACACCGTGATGGGCTTTTGCGTTTTAAATTCATCCTTCGCCAGAGGCACCCATGCCGTGCCCGCACACACCACGAGCGCACTGAAAATGGCTGCAGTCGGAGAGGGCTTGGATTTCATGCGCACATTTATTATGCAACTCATCTACGCGATGCAAGCTATCCCCGCCATGAGGCCGGGCAAGGTCCCTGCGTGCCCGAGACCGCGCACGATCCTGGTTCAGGCAGGCTGGTTTTTTATGCAAAAAAGACTTGCTAATACCTTTGGCCAGTGACACCTTCTCCGGCTCTTTCCAAAGCGAAGACTTATGCCATACGCAATTATCAAGACCGGCGGTAAACAATATAAAGTGTCTGAAGGTGACGTGCTCAACGTTGAAAAACTCAACGCGGAACCAGGCTCCGAGACTACATTCAACGAAGTGCTGTTCCACGCCGACGGCGACACCCTCGTGCAAGGCGCACCGTTTATTTCTGGTGCCACCGTGACCGCCCGAGTGGTCAATGAACACAAAGCCGCCAAAGTAATCGCTTTCAAATTCCGCCGCCGCAAAGGCTACCACCGCACCGTGGGGCACCGCCGCAAACTCACTCAAATCCGGATCGAGAAAATTAACGCAGCTTGAAATAGAGCGCATTCTTTTAATCCCAACCCCATTTCCCAACCATGGCTCATAAAAAAGGACAAGGCAGTGTCAAGAACGGACGCGACAGCGTCAGCAAACGTCTTGGCGTTAAAAAATTTGGCAGCCAGACAGTCGTTGCCGGCAACATCATCATCCGCCAGCGCGGCACCAAGTTTAAACCAGGTCGCAATGTGGGTCTGGGCCGCGACTACACCATCTTTGCACTCACCGATGGAGTCGTCCGCTTCGATCAAGACGGACGCCGCGTCAATGTGGATGCCCCGTCCGCCAATTAATAAAATTTTATTGCATCGCAGAACCTCATCAGTAATCTCCCCGTCCCGATATGGCTAAAAAGAGTTGGTTGGAAAAAGAAAAACGCAAAAAAGCAACCGTCGCAAAATACGCGGCACTGCGCGCTGAGCTGAAAGCAAAAGGCGATTACGCCGCGCTTCAGGAATTGCCGCGCGATGCCAGTCCTGTGCGTCTCGTAAATCGATGCACCTATTCCGGGCGCCGTCGTGCTTTCATGCGTCGGTTCAAGCTCTCCCGCATCTCTTTCCGCGACCTCGCCTCCCTGGGCCTCATCCCCGGCGTCACCAAATCGAGCTGGTAAGCTCCCCCTCCCGGTGGCGAGCCCGGCTCCCGCCGTTTCTGTCGTGCATTTCATCCACTGATATGCTGCACTTCATGCACCCATGCCAATCTATGAGTACGAGACAGTGGATGAAGGCTGCAACATTTGCGGGGGCACTTTTGAGTTGCGCCGCCCGGCCGATAGAGAACCTCTCACCCAATGCCCGCTGTGTCGCAAGGCTGTTCGCAAAGTGATTTCCCGCGTTCATACTCCGACCGTGCTCAAACCTCTCTCCGTGAGCGACGCCAAGAAAGCTGGCTTCACCGTCATGCAGCGTCGCGATAAGGGCGTCTATGAAAAACTGTGATGCTCTACGTGTCTGCCCCGCTGCATATCGTGACGGCGGGCACCCTCCAGGATAAAGATTAGTCTTTTGTCTTTGTGCACCGCTTCCTGGAGCAGTGCCCTGGACACTACAATGAACTTAACCGTCTTATCCGTTCTAGCCGAAGTCAGTCCCGAGTGGGAGACACCAGGCGATCTTTTCGTCAAATTGCTCATTCTTTTGGGCCTCGTTTTACTCAACGGCTTCTTCGTAGCGGCTGAGTTTGCCATCGTAAAAGTTCGCGCAAGCCAACTGGAAGAAGCCTTGGAAAATGGCGAAGGCGGCGCGACTTTTGCAAGTCATGTTGCCAAAAATCCCGAGCTGTTCCTGGGTGCAACGCAGCTCGGCATCACCGTGTCCAGTCTCGCGCTTGGCTGGTTTGGCGGGCCGTATATTGCCACTGCAATGCAACCGGTTTTCTTTATGGTCGGCGTTTCCAACGAAACCGTCATTATCGGCGTCTCCATATTTCTGGCGTTTTTATTGCTCACATTTCTTCACGTCGTGCTGGGCGAGCTGGCGCCCAAATCGCTGGCCATTCGGAGACCTGTTCCCACCATGCTCTGGACCGCGCGCCCGCTCGGCTTCATCCACACGCTCTTCAAGCCTCTCATTGCACTTCTAAATATTTCTGCGGGAAAAATAATTCAGCATGTGCTGCGCATCAACCCCGTGGAGGAGATCGATCTGGTAAGCAACGAAGAGGAATTGCGCATGATCCTCGCCGAGACCGAGGTTTCCGAAGAAGTGAGTCCCCTCGGCAAGGAAATCCTCATCAACGCCCTGGATATGCGGCGACGGGTCGTTCGCGACATCATGCTGCCACGCGGCAAGGTTGTATTTCTCGATGTGGAGAACGACTTTGAAACCAATCTCAAAGTGGCCCGCGAATCGCGTCACACGCGCTTCCCCTTGTGCCGTGCACACCTCGACAACACGCTGGGGCTTGTCCACATCAAAGATCTGCTAGCACAAGTAGGCGATGGCAATCACGACCTCACTGCGATTCGCCGCGATCTACTGCCCGTCCCGGAACTCATGCCCCTGGAGAAACTGCTGACGTTTTTTCTCGCCCGCCACGCGCATCTCGCTCTCGTCGTGGATGAGTATGGCGGCACGGTCGGGATTGTGACGCTCGACAACGTGCTCGAAGAACTCGTCGGCGAGATTCAGGATGAATTCGATACGCCGGTGCCCGAGTTCAGCCGAGTGAGTGAGCAGGAATTTCATGTCACCGGGATGCTAGGGCTGTATGAACTCGGCGACCTTGCGGACCTTCATCTTGAGAGCACAGAAGTGAGCACCGTGGGCGGTTATGTTACACATCTTCTGGGTCACCTACCCAAGGAAGGGGAGACCGTGCAAATTGAGGACTACGAAGTAACTGTGCTTAAGACCGATGGACGCAGCGTAGGTCAGCTCAAATTCTTCCGCGTGAAGATGCCAGCGGAGGAGGAGGAATAGTTTCCAGGTGCACAGCCGATCAAGTCATCTTGACCTGCAGGTGATCGCGCCACAAATGCTTCGCCGGAGACGGAAGTCTCCTTCAGCATCCGAATGGTGGCGAACTTATCGAAAACGGCATGGGATGTAAGGCTCGGCTCGATTTTTTCTTCGCTTAGGATGGGCGAAAAAACTGTGCAGTCTCTGGCGGCATATCGTAGCATCCACATTTGCCGGGCCTGTAGCTCAACGGTTAGAGCAGGGGACTCATAATCCCTTGGTTCGGGGTTCGAATCCCCGCGGGCCCATTTTATCTGGCGGAAGTTCGGCGTTATCGCAGGTTGGCGTTCGCGTCTCCTACGCCGACCTACGATCACTTGTCAGGGATGATGTTTTAGTCGTGTGGAGTCGCAGGTCTGCTAGACCACTCATTCCTGTGCAATAGTCCGAATCACTCTTGCTCCGGTTTTTCCTCGGGCGACTCCTCTGGTTTCAACGCATCAGGAACATCGATCCCTACGCGGCTCCACCGATCTCGGTCGCTGAAGAAAATACATTCGTTATCCACCGGCAAGGGCACCGCTGCGGTGAGATGAAATCCGGGCGACACAGGATTGCGCAGCACAAACGACGCCCAATCTTTAAACTCGCCTTTCACGATGTCTGAGAAAAACGGACGATTGCCCGTGACCGGCGTCAGATACAGACCATTGATCGGTCCTCCAAGCACCTCGTAGTCGTGTAATCGCGTGAGTTCCGCCGGTGTCTTTGGCAACAGGACACTCCGTCGGTCAGCATACCAGGCCACTGCCCATGGCATGTCGGATGCAATGATCTCTCGCGGCTCAGTCCAGTCGCCCAGGATCGCAATGAATGGCGGCACGTAAGGTGGCCATTGAATCTTGCTGGCTGCGCCGGGTAGTAGTGCGATGATCGCAGGGATGGCGCACAAGAAATAAACGACTGTGAGAAAGGCCACACGCACCACGGTGTAGTCGATCGGAAGCCGCGACCATAGCACCAGGAGAAACGCCAGCCCATAGACTGTCATGATCGGGGCAAAGAGCACATGGAGTTGATTCACACCGATGGCGGGGCTGCGCATGCCGAACAATACCATGCCGACGACCGCGAAAAACCACATGGAAAATACAAGCCACCGGATCGCCGCGGCATCCTTGCGCCGGTAGGTATGCAGCAGGGCTACGAAAAATATGGGCGCCACCACGCTCCAGCCCAGCGATTCGAAGAGAGTGTTGAACTGCTGCGCAAGGCGGGTTTGAAATTCTTTACGCGCCGAGCCTGGGGTGAGTGTGTTTAGCGAGGGATCGTTCTCGCGCATCCAGCCGATCTCGCTTTGCTGAACGCCATCGAGCGCGCTGTAGATGCCTACGCCGAAAGGACTGCCGCTCAC
>CBDUBV010000157.1:0-6298 GCA_965365475.1 uncultured Chthoniobacteraceae bacterium
AACACAGTCCTGCCCGACATTCGGCTCCGTATTGATACCACTTACGGCAATCCTTCCACCACTACGAGCAATGGCGGCTCATTCAATAGCCAAGCGGTGCGCACTTCGCCCAATGGTGGCTGGAACTTGCGTGCAACTGGCACGGGGACAGGGGACGTGCGAGGAATCATCGAATTTGGCACATATGTCGGCACCACGTTCACCCGTGGCGGCATCGGCGTGGAGGCCGTCGCCTTCACCCAGCCCGGCTTGCGCGATGTCTTCACCCTTACCGTGCAATACTACAATGCCTTTGGGATGCTTCTCCACACCCAGACACAGGTTGGCAACAACGTGGATCCGCAAAGTGTCAGCGGCTCTGGTGCGCAGACTGACCCGGATGGCCCAAACGGCTTGCAGTCCATCGATACATTTTACTCATTCCAAGCCGCATCGCTGGACGCAAATGATCTCATCTCTTATATGGTGATCACTAAAGACCAGTCGGGTAGTGCTAACCTGGACGGCATTATTGATGATCTAGGCTTTACCAATGCGGTATTAATCCCCGAACCTGCGAGCAGCACGTTATTCTTCGCCTCGCTTGCCCTGCTGTCACTCCGCAATCGCAAGGTTCCCCCAAGGGCATTGGTTTGAAAGGTGCTAAACCCGGCTCCGGAAATGCCATCGAATCAGCCATCCCTTCATGGACTCCAAGCACGGCGACATCCTCAGAACCTTCTGGCCACGCGATCCCGGACGCGCACTTCCCCTCTACCTCGGCACAGGCCGCCTTGGCGGTTGCTTTAACGCCTGGGGCCTGCACGACCCCGAGCCAGATTCAATCAATCCACGCATCGGACGCACCGCGCTTTGCCACCGCGACATCTTCTCCCATGGAGCCTACGGGCAGGATCACCAAATTCCATTTGCCCGACTTGGCTGGTCCCGCGAGCCCGCCGCACCCCACACCTACCGGCAGAGCCAGACTCTGGGCAATGGTTCCCTCCACACTCTCGCACGCGGCTCGAACTACACATGGGAATGCATACTCCGCACCGCCCCTGCCGACCCGTGGCGCGACGTCCTCGAATGGGACATCGCATGGACCGGGTCCCTCCCCCCAATTGAGTTCACTCCCACCACAGCCTTCGGCACCGATTACGGCGATAACTTTATTGGTCGAATTGTCCATGGGTTTCTGGAGCCCCTTTCCTGGCACGCAGACTTACACATTGGAACTGCCGACGCGTCTCTCCACCTTGTACTCACCGCCACAGCCGGTCGTGCCAAGTTTGCGGGCACCGCCACTCATCCCATTATCCAGTTCCTCTCTCGTTCCGGTCGGTTCCGACTCCGCCTGGTGGCCGGACCTTTGGCACGCCAGGCCGAACTATCCGCTCTAGCCACAGGCTCTGACGATTTCGCCCGCGCGGCTGCTTCCGCATGGCGTGTGCGCTGGCTCACTGCTCCGCGCCTTGCTATTCCCGATGCTGGTCCCCGAGCACTCGCCGACCGCAGTCTTGCATACCTCCTATCCACCTTCGAGCCCGGACCAGCCTGCCCCGCACCCCCCGCGGGTTTCAGTGCCAACCAATGGGGTTTTCACTTTCCGCAGGACATCTCGTTCATCCATCCCGCCCTGCTTCAATGCGGACAGGCTGATCTGGCTCGCGGAATCGTGGAGTTCTATGCATCGCGGCTCGCCCAGATGAAAGAATTTACCCGCAGAATTTGGAACGTCCCCGGGACTTTCTGGGCCTGGGAATTCCCACTTGGCACCCACCACGATCTGCTGCGCGAAGGTTCTCCCAACTCCTTCCAATTTGAGCTGCACAACGCTGCCTACCCGGCACGCATGGCATGGGAAACGGCGCGAAGCATGAAGAATGTATCGTGGTTGCGAGATGTCGCTTGGCCGATCATCGAAGGCAGTGCCCAATTTTTTTCTTCACTTCTGCGTCGCGAACGCGATCATACTTGGGGCCTTCGCGTCACGCCTTCCATGGGGCAGGATGAATACGGCGGTGAGAACGCCCCTAACTACGTCTGCGCTCTCCAAGCCGCCGCCTATTGTCTTCGAATCGCGCTCAAAGCGGCTTCCGCCGGACGCCTCCGTCCCACCGACGCCGCCCGCTGGCGCACCATTCTCAAAGACGGCCTCGCTCTGCCCCGTCTTATCGACCCCACCCATGGCGTGTATGCCAGCTGCGGGTCCATGCCCTTCAAGCCCGATCACCAGAAACATCCAGTGCAGTTGGGTCCCGTGATTTTTCTCCCAAATGCTGCGCCCCTCGACAGCGCCTCGCGCGAAGCACTGGCCCAGCGCGACATCCTTGCCCGCAGCCACCGCGACGGCTTCGGCCACCATAGCGTGCGAGGCAGCTATTATGACGGATGGACGCTCTCTGCCCTCTGGTTGGCAGACGCATGCGCAGGCGAGCCCGACGTCCTCTCAGCCCGTCTGCGCGAAGCACTTGTCGCTCAATACATCGATGCAGACTGGATTCAGATTTACGAGTCCTCCGGCTTCTGGCACCCCTACTACCTTACCAGTCACGGGCTTTTCCTTCAGGCCATGGCCCGCGCATATCGCGTAGAGCCCCAGCACTGCACATGAGATCAACCAGCTAATGGTTGACTGTCAGCTTCCCATTACGGCGTTTATGATGCGGTATCCACAACTCCCGCATCGCAACCAAACGTTTGCCGCAGGGGGCTCAGCCACCTGCCATAGCTGCTAGAACACATCCGCTAGCTGCGACCCATACTTCGGTGGTTTCCCCTTGCAAACTCTTGGAGAGCCTCCCCATCCAGTCTTTGCTACAGTAGTTTAATCGCGTGTTTGCGGCATTTCGCTGCCGCATACGCGGCAACAGCTCTTCTCGCACTCTTTGACTCATCGACATTCCTTTCGGTTGCCGGTGTCATCCTTTTTGAGTCAACGTCCTTTTTCCTCTCCTGTCTTTCCCCGCCCACAGGTGTCATAACTTTTGAGGCAACAGGCATGCTCACCCGGCTCTTAAATTTTCTTAATTTAACACTTGCCAACCCCGAGGCGGACATCGATACTCCGCGGCCCGTTACATTTCCAGATACCCATTTATGTCAAAGATTGAAACCATGACCGAGCTGCTTGAGGCCGGTGTTCACTTCGGCCATCAGACGCGTCGGTGGAACCCCAAGATGAAACCTTTCATCTTCGAGAAACGCAATGCCATCTACATCATCAATCTTGGCGAAACGGTCAAACAACTCGAGGACGCCGCTTCTTTCCTGAGTTCTGTCACGCAAAACCGAGGCAAAGTTTTATTTGTCGGCTGCAAGAAACAGGCGCAGGAAGCCGTCAAGGAAGCAGCCGAGGCTTGTGGCATGTTTTACGTAAATCAGCGCTGGCTCGGAGGCACCCTCACCAATCTCTCCACCATCCGCAAAAGTGTCGCCCGGCTGCAATACATCGAAGACATCAAAAACTCGCCCGTCTATTCCAAGATGGGCAAACAAGAACTCTCCGCTCTGCGCCGCGAAGGCGAAAAGCTGCAGCGCAATCTTGCAGGCATCCGCGGCATGGACAAGCTGCCCGCCGCTCTCGTCGTCATAGATAGCACGAGGGAAGCCATCGCGGTAAATGAAGCACGCAGACTAAATATCCCCGTGATCGCCATTGTGGATACAAACGCCGATCCGGAGGTCATCGATTACCCCATCGCTGGAAATGACGACGCCATCCGAGCGATCCGAATTGTCCTGCAAAAACTAGTGGACGCCATCGTCTCGCACAAAGAAGGTTCCGCTCCTGCTGAAAACGCGGAGTTGGCTGGTGTCTCCGAGTGAGCCGCCCTGCCTTGTAGTCCGATGCAAACCCAGCCGGAGGTCTCCGGCACAAATAGTTTTATGTCGAATATTGATTCTCAAACGGTAAAAAAACTCCGCGATAAAACCAACGCAGGCATGATGGATTGCAAGCGCGCCTTGGTGGAAAGCGGCGGGGACGTGGAAAAAGCCGAAGCAATTCTCCGCAAAAAAGGCATCGCCACAGCGGAGAAAAAATCCGGACGCGCAGCCAAAGAAGGCGTCGTGGCGTCCTACATCCATTTGCAGGGCAAAGTCGGCGTGCTCGTGGAAGTCAATTGCGAAACGGATTTCGTAGCCAAAAACGAAATCTTCCGCGATTTTGTCAAAGACATCACCCTGCACATCGCCGCAGCCCATCCGCTCTTCGTCACGCGTGAGGAAATACCAGAGGACTTGCTCGCATCCGAACGCGAAATCTACGCAGCCCAAGTAGTCGGCAAGCCTGCAAATATCGTGGACAAAATCGTCGATGGCAAGATCGACAAATATTGCAGCACGGTGTGCCTCATGGACCAGGGTTTTATTAAGAATCCAGACCAGAGCATTAAAGAACTTGTCACCGCGAAGATCGCCGAGTTGGGAGAGAATATCATCATCCGCCGGTTCACCCGCTACATGGTGGGTGAGGAATTAAGCTGATTCGGCGATAGCCGCTTCGACTGTACTCACCGTAGTTCACGGTTCGCAAGCTGCTCTGCGCACTCAAGCATCTCTGCGCGAAAGCACTCTGCGCAGCATCTGCAACGCGGCCTGGCTGGCCATGACCTTGAACGTCTCGCGGTCGGTGACAAATTGGAACTTTGCCATCTGCATGTCGCCCCCGCGCTGACCCACGCCGATAAACACTGTGCCCACAGGTTTCTCTGCGGACCCTCCGCCCGGCCCCGCGATACCCGTGGTCGAGATCGCGTAATCGCACGGCGTGGTCTGCAGCAGTCCGTGCACCATGGCCCGCGCAACTTGCTCACTTACGGCACCGTGGGTCTCCAACATGGTCTCCGGCACCAGAAGAAGTCTGGTTTTGCTGTCGTTGGAATACGTCACCAACCCGCAATGCAGCACCTCGGAAGCACCCGGCACATTAGTGATACGATGCGCTATAAAACCGCCTGTGCAGGATTCCGCAACTGACACAGTTGCACCGCATTTTTTCAAGCTGCGCACCACGACCGATTCCAGGTTTGCGCCGTCGGAGCTAAATATCCACTCGCCCAAAGCAGATCGCACAACGCTTTCGGCCCTATCCAGAAGGTCACCCGATCCGATAAGTCTCAGATCCACTTCGCCCGCCCGCGCACAGTAGCCAAGCTCCAGACCATCCATCGCTTCGAGCTGTGCGCCCACCATTTCCTCAACTTGCGACTCGCCAATGCCTGCGAGCCGAAACGTCCTGCATTCCGCAGGCTGAGTGGCGGTGAGCATGCGGCGCAATCTCGGCACCACGTCGTTGTGCAGCATGGGCAGCAACTCGCGAGGCGGCCCAGGAAGCAGGAATAATGCGGGTCCACGCGCACTCTGCACATACAATCCGGGCGCCGTGCCATTGGGATTGCGGAGCACCTCGGCACCGAGAGGCACTTGGGCTTGCCGCTGGATGCGGTCCGTGAGGGTGAGGCCACGCCGGGCAAAACGTTCCGTTATCGCGTGCATGACTTGAGGATCGTGCTGCAATGGGAGGTCGAGCAGATCGGCTGTGATGTCGCGAGTGAGATCGTCGGAGGTGGGTCCTAGACCACCAGTGACGATGAGCACATCGCAGCGTTCCAAGGCGGCGGCGAGCGCGTATCGGATCGGCTCGCCATCGGGCACGCACATCTGCGCCTGCACACGCAGGCCGAGAGGAAACAACGCCTGCGCAATCGCAGCCAGGTGCGTATTGGTCACCTGCCCCAGCAGCAACTCCGAGCCGGTATTGAGGATTTCAACCCGTAGTGGCATTCAGGCTTCGGGTTTCAGGTATTCCAACCAAAGTGTGAGTTGCTCCTGCAACGAGGTGTCCGAGGCATTGCTAGCCACATGCAGCAGGTTCGCCAGTATCCGCATAAGGATGGTGCGTTTATCGGTGCCATGCAGATGTTTTTCGACTAGTACCAATTGCTGTCGCGCCAGAATCTCAGCGCAATCGGCGGTGGTCAGAAAGCGGCCTCCGTGGAAAGGATCAAAGAACAAATCCTGATGGCGCAGGATGAAGTGCCCCGGCAAATTCACACCTTCCACTACCATGCCAGCACGCCGGGCAATGAACATATATAAAATGGAAAGCGAAATGGGGATGCCCTTGCGTGAGTCTATGAGCGAAGGCAGCAGGGAATTCTCCATGTGATAATAATCGTCCACATTGCCTTGGAATCCCAATCTTTGAAAAATAAAATGGCTCAGGATGCCTACACGATCACGAGCCGATACCGCGCCGCCCAGCAGACGCGCAGCATCGCGTCCCCAGGCATCCAGCTTCGCGCGATAA
>CBDUBV010000158.1:0-6294 GCA_965365475.1 uncultured Chthoniobacteraceae bacterium
TCTTTCGCGGAATTCTATATTTGCTACGGATGGTTTTCCAAAATCCTCATACGCCACCAGTTACGACAAACCAGCCCCAGAGTTCCCTGGCAGACTCCGCCATCCGATTGGCTGAAAGATCCGGGCGCATTGTGCTCGGGCTCGGTCTGATTATTGCGTGTCTTGTTCTACTAAGCATCGCTGAGCAGATAGGCAGACACGTCTATAATTACCGGCTTCCGGACGGCTACGCCAACCTGTTCAACGTGGACAGCGAACTCAACGTGCCAAGTTTTTTCTCGGGATTTTTATTGCTTGCCGTGGCCATGGTGCTGGCAATTGTCGCTCGCCTGCAATACCAGGCGCAGTCATCGCTGCGCACGAAATGGGTGGTTTTGTCATGCGGTTTTCTATTTATGGCATTTGACGAGACTCTTCGTCTGCACGAAAGACTCATCAGCCCCGTTCGAGATTTTCTTGGGGCTGAACAAGAACTGGGAGTCTTTTACTACGCTTGGGTGCTCCCCGGCTTGGCTGTTGTGATCGGCGTTGGTCTATATTTCTTAAACTTTCTTTTTGTCCTTCCCCCAAGAACGGGAGTCCGTTTTGTAGTAAGTGCCATCACCTACTTGACTGGTGTTCTTGGCATGGAACTCATCGGCGGCAGACATGCAGAGTCGGAAGGAACAAAGAATCTCGACTACAGCATCCTGGTCACGATCGAGGAGATGCTTGAAATGATCGGCATCACTTATTTTCTATGGGCACTATTAGAGCATCTCAAATCGCTTGTTCGCCGAAAGCCGGTTTCCTAAGCAAAACACCCCACTGCAACCCCTCCCAATCTTACGGCTTAGTTCAATCCGTATAGCAGCGTATTGCCGCTCACCAGCCGCAAGGCACCTGTAGCCAGGTTCCCGTCATCCAAACGCTGATCGATGCGCTGGATTTGATCTGCCCGAACATCCTGGAGATAGAGACCCACAAAATTATGAAAACCATACACCGGGGTGGCAGGGTTAAGCCAAAACCAATGGCCACCAATTTTCGGCGAGGTGGTCCATGTGCTGGTCTTGGAAAGATACGGTTCCATACCATCAGGAATCACTCGATAAGGCTCTCCAGCAGGTGTCGGCGGGTAGTATCCACGCTCGGAGAAATAAAGCTGAAATGACTGGTGATTCGTCCGCAACTCGGACATCAACTGCGCCGCTTCGCCGGTCCGAACCGCCATCTCGTAGCCTGGTATTGCCAGGGAAGCAATGAGTGCCACGATGGCAACCGCAATCATCATCTCCATCATGGTAAAACCGCGATTTAGTTTCTGGAGTTTCATTGGAGGAAAAGTTTCCAAGCTGAGGGTTTTCTAGAAATTATCGATTTGCGCGGTTTTATCAACACTTTTTAACAGCCTCCTGCGATCGGGCATTTTTTTTAATAGACCACGCGCTTCAACCCCATCGACCGGAGTTTATACAAGCACACCCAGCTGGCCAGCAACCAGCCAGTCAGCATAGCCCAACCCAATGGCACCACGCATCTCCACAGCGCCCACGGAACAGTATTCTCCCCAAGAAAATCCAACATCCAGACATTGAAAATTGAGAACGCATACAAATGGATGCTGGCGATGATGAAAAACCAGACAACCACAAATCCGTGTCTGCCAAGAAAAGCAAAGTTGGCGCGCACACTGTTGCGGAACGAGTCGTTGTGCAGAGCAAGCCCCACTTGCATCGAGCAAAAAACGATTAAGACTCCCGCGATGATCCATCGCCCGGCGACGTCCGCCCAGCCAAGCATGGCGTCCAGTCGAGGCACGGCAGGGGAAAAATGCGAGAGCACCAGCGGCACATGCAGAAGCACGCTATTTAACACCAGCACCACTGTTCCCCATTTCATCACAAATCCCAGGCGACGCACAGCCAGGCGCCACATCTCCTCCCGGTCCAGCACCGCCCCAACCACCCAGAAGCGGACCACTAGTATAATCAATACCTGGAATCCAACGCCGGTAAAAAATTCAAACAGGCCTGAAAGCCAATCGATAACGCTGCACCACGCAAACACCACGCTGGGAGTGCCCAGATATTCTGCAAAAAACAAGGCGGGATAAATAAATACCTTCAACCCAGCAGCAAAGGCGCAGAGCGTGAGCGCGCCGAAAAGAAACCCGCCCGCCACGCCCCATCGCCGCGTGAGTGCCAGCCGCAGTTCCCTCAAACTCCCGCGCCAGTTGAAAAGCAACGCCCAGCCGAAAAGCACCGACGCAGGAAAGACTGGAAACATATTCCCAAACAAACCCGAGAGATGTTGCACAGCGGGCCACACACCATCCCGCGCCACTGCCGCAATTCCGCCACCCGCCTCCCAAGCCGGCAGCCAACTGATCTGCGAATCTGCGCCGGTCTCCATGCGCAGATACCACAACTCCAGACCCGTGAGAAACACAGCATACACTACACCAAACCCCGCAGGGATTCTCCAGATCACCGGATGCCGCAACAAGCACCTCATGCCATCGCCAAAGTGCGCCGCAGCAGGATTGGTTGCGACCATGAGCACATAGCCGAGCCCGGTCAGCACACACAGAACTACAAGCTGAACGCGCGGGTCCATCGTTACCCCATCCCCAGCGACCGGCGCAGATACCTGCCGGTGTAACTCTCCGCAATGGCTGCTATGTCCTCAGGCGTCCCATGCCCCACCAGTTGCCCCCCGCCTTTGCCACCTTCCGGGCCAAGATCGATCACCCAGTCCGCACATTTTATCACTTCCAGATTATGCTCGATGATCAGCAGCGTATTACCCGCGTCGCGCAGCCGCAAGAGCACTTCCATAAGCCGATGGATATCGGCAAAGTGCAGCCCCGTCGTGGGCTCATCGAGGATATACATCGTCCGCCCCGTGGATTTGCGCGCCAATTCCGCCGCCAGCTTCACCCGCTGCGCTTCGCCTCCCGATAGCGTGGTTGCCGATTGCCCCAGGCGCACATAGCCAAGCCCCACTTGCTGCATGCTTTCGAGTTTCTCCGAAATTGCGGTCACGTTGCGAAAGAAGTTTGCCGCCTCATCAATCGTCAAGTCCAGCACATCCGCCACGTTCCGGCCTTTGTAAGTAATTTCCAACGTCTCACGATTGTAGCGCCGCCCTCTGCATGCCTCACATTCCACATACACATCCGCCAGAAAATGCATCTCGATCTTGATCAAGCCATCCCCTTTGCAGCTCTCACACCGGCCTCCTTTTACATTAAAACTAAACCGCCCAGCATCGTATCCCCTCACCCGTGCCGCAGGCAATCCTGCAAACAAATCCCGGATCGCAGTGAACGCACCGCTATACGTCACGGGATTCGAGCGCGGAGTGCGCCCGATCGGGCTTTGGTCGATCACGATCGCCTTATCCAGTTGGTCCAGCCCATACACCGCTTCATGTGCACCCGGGCGGTCTTTGGAGCCATACAACTTCCGAGCTAGCGCACGCCGCAATATATCGTCCACCAACGTGGATTTTCCGCTGCCAGAGACACCCGTCACGCATGTGAGACAGCCCAAGGGCAACGGCACGGAAATGCTTTTTAGATTATTCTCCGTCGCACCTTTCACCGCGATCCAGCCGCTGTCGGGATGATCTTTTACATACCCAGCTTCCGGGCGACCACTCCGAGGAGCAACCCGTCGTTTGGGCACTGCGATGCGCAAAGTGCCGGATAAATACGCACCCGTCAGCGAAGCCGATGCGGCCATGATATCCTCCACCTGGCCTTGAGCCACGAGTTCTCCGCCGCGAGGCCCCGCCCCGGGACCCAGGTCCACGATATGATCAGCGGCCCGGATCGTGTCCTCATCGTGTTCCACCACGAGCACGCTATTGCCCAGGTCGCGCAACCGTTTTAACGTGGCAATAAGTCTGTCATTATCGCGTTGATGCAGCCCGATGCTCGGTTCATCCAACACATAGATCACCCCGGCCAGCCCGGAACCAATCTGCGTAGCGAGCCGGATGCGCTGGGCTTCTCCCCCCGAGAGAGTGCCGCTCTCCCGATCCAGCGACAGATAACCCAGACCCACCTCCAAGAGAAACGAGAGCCGGTTGTTGATCTCGCGCAACAGTTCCGCGCAGATACTCCGCTGCGTATCGGTCAGCTCCAAACCACTTGTAAAAGACAGCGCGTCTGAAATGGACAACCCGGATAGTGCCTGGATGCTTAGCTGACGCCCGTCCGCGCTTCGCAGCGTCACCGCAAGAATTTCTGGCCGCAGTCGTTTTCCCTCACACTTCGGGCACGGATGACTGCTCATGAAGCTTCGAATGCGCTGCCGCGAGAGTTCGCTCTCCGTCTCCTCATACAACCGCTGCATTTGCGGCACCAGCCCATCGAACGCTTTCCTCGTCTTCTCGCGTTTGCCACTTGCCCAGTCCATCTCGATCTCGGTGCCACCCGTGCCCTGGCAGAGAGCCACCTTGAACGCCAGGGGCAGGTCCTCATACGGCGCGTCCATGTCTGCTCCGTAGTGTCGTGCGAGCGATGTGAGAATGCCGGAGTAATATCCGCGCATCTTTTTATTCGCGCGCGCCCAGGGTCGCACCGCGCCAGCAGCAAGCGAGAGCGACGGGTCGGGAATCAACAGCTCAGGATCGATCTGCATTTGCGTGCCCAGCCCGTGACATGCTGGACACGCGCCCAGATGACTGTTGAAAGAAAAATGACGCGGCGTGAGCGTCGGCAGTTGAAAACCCGTTTCCGGGTTCATGTAGTCCGTGGAGAACTGCTCCATCTGCCAATCCTGCTCAGCAGCTCGATCGCGTTGCACCAACACCCGCAGCCTGCGGTTGCCCCATTTCAACGCCGTCTCCACAGAATCCGCAAGCCGCGTGCGGAGACCCTCGCGGACGATGACCCGGTCCACCACTGCCTCGATCGTATGCTTGCGCGATTTCTCCAGCTTCACCGGCTCACTCAAGTCCACGATGCGATCATCCACCCGCGCCCGCACAAACCCCTCGCGCTTCATTTTTTCAAACACATCACGAAACTCCCCAGCCTCACGCTCCACCAATGGCGCAAGCAAAATCAGCTTCGTGGATTCCGCATGCCGCAACAGTGCGTCCACGATACTTTGCGGCGTGTGTCGCGTGATCACCTGCCCCGTATGCGGATCGTGCGGCAGCCCCACCGAGGCATACAACACCCTCAGGTAATCATAGATTTCCGTGGTGGTAGCGATGGTAGATCGCGGGTTGGTCGCGGAGTGCCTTTGCTCTATGGCAATCGCAGGCGATAGACCCTCGATGAAATCCACATCGGGTTTCTGCAATTGATCCAAAAATTGCCGCGCATAAGCAGACAGACTCTCCACATACTTGCGCTGACCCTCTGCAAATATGGTGTCGAACGCCAGGGAAGACTTGCCCGAGCCGCTCAGCCCCGTCATCACCACCAGCTTATCCCGCGGGATTTCCAGCGACACATTCTTTAAATTATGCTGGCGGGCACCGCTGATCCTGATAGTTTTCATACATCGACCGCGTTGCTGCGGATTGGTCATCACACCACACATCAAGTCTTTACTCCAGCCCAAAACCCGGCATGACAGAGCCTATCGATCCCACCTCAGCGTCGGAACCACTCACCGGCAAATACCGCGAGATCAAGCACAACGTAAACAACTCCCTTGGCGTGATGATGGCAATGGCGGAGCTGGCACAGATGAATCCCGAGAACGCCCCGAGGCTGGCTGCCGTGGTGCTCGAGCGCGGCCCGCAGATCGTGAAGCAACTGCAGGAATTTGGAGTGCTCTTGCAGAAAGCGCACGAGACCAAGTCCGAATAAGCCCTACTCCTTCGCCTCAAGCTCGGCGATGAGAGCTTTCATCTCCGCGATCTCCAATCTCTGAGATTCGATAATTTTATCCGCCAATTTCCGCACACGCGGATCAGAAATACGCGCCCGCTCGCTGGTCAGAATCGCGATGGAATGGTGCGGAATCATCGCCCGCATCCACGAGACGTCTTCCACAGTTGACTGGCTGCGCACAAGCCACAGCGACAAGCTGAATATCAGAATGCTGCCCGCGAAGATGGCCAGATTCAACTTCCGGTTTTCATACATCTTCATCATGAACGCGAGCATAACTACAGACATGGAAGCGCCCATGATCAGTGCCATATACACCCGGGTTTCGCTGAAAAATACGTGATCCAGCGCGTAAGTATTCAGATACATCAGCCCAAACATCATGCACGTGGAGGTCGCAATCATCACCGCAAATTTAGTATAGTGGTTCATACAGAAGTTTCGAATGCGAAGGC
>CBDUBV010000159.1:0-6179 GCA_965365475.1 uncultured Chthoniobacteraceae bacterium
GGATCGACGCAGAATGCGCGGATGTTAAAATCTCTTGGTGCTTACCGCGATATTGGCTTGTTGTTTCTACGACTCGGGTTGGGGATCATGTTTGTGTTTCATGGCTGGCCGAAATTAATCGGCGGAGTGGAAAAGTGGGAGCAAGTAGGCGGCGCAATGGCTGTGCTCGGAGTCACATTTTATCCCGTGGTCTGGGGGCTCATGGCTGCGCTGACCGAGGTGGTGGGAGGAGTGCTGTTTGCAATCGGGTATTTGTTCCGGCCTGCAAGCATCCTGCTGGCGTTTGTAATGCTGGTGGCAGCACTCATGCATCTCAACGCGGGCGATGGCTTGAAGGGTGCGGCACACGCGATCGAGGTGGGTGTGGTGTTCCTGGCCATGGTGTTTGTCGGCCCTGGCAGACACAGCCTGGATCGTGGCTGAGACAAACTCCCGTGGGCTCGATGCTGTCATTCTCCACGTGCTGGAATTCCGGTCGCCACACGACCGGCAACGCCATGTTGCGCGAGATTGTGGACATGGGCTTTCGCAACGTGGAGCTGGGACATGGCACGCGCCTGTCGCTCATGGAAGGCATCCAACGGTTCCACAAGCGCGGCAATGTAAACATCACCAGCCTGCATAATTTCTGTCCCTTGCCAGTGGAAGTGCTGGCCGCCTCGCCCAATTGCTATCAATTCACCTCGCATCAACGCGCCGAGCGGGATCGCGCAATGAAACTTACCTGCCAGACCATCGAGTTTGCAGAGCGATTGGGCGCGACATTTGTGATTCTGCACCTGGGCCGTGTGCCGATGGGTGCTGTGACCGACAAGCTTATCGACCTGGCTTGTGAGGGTAAGATTTTTTCCCGCGAATATGTCAGGCTAAAACTCTCGGCTGTGCGCAAACGCGAAGCACTCGCACCTCTCTACTTGCAAAGGGCGCGGGATGCGCTGATGAAGATCGCGGAGTTTGCGGCGGCTCGCAATGTGCATCTCGGCATAGAAAGTCGCGAAGCCTTCGAGGAAGTGCCCACGGAACGCGAAATGCCTGGGCTGCTGGATGAAGTGAACTCTCCCTACGTGGGCTATTGGCACGACATCGGCCACGTCCAGATCAAGGAAAACCTCGCGTTCTTGAATCACGCGGAATGGCTCAAGTCCATCCGGCATCGGATGTTCGGGTGCCATCTGCACGACGTGGAGTGGCCCGGAAATGATCACCGAGCCATGTTCACAGGAGGGATAGATTACGACACGCTGGTGCCGTTGATGCCGCGCAATTGTCTCTTCGTGATGGAGATGAGTCCGCGACGCAAACGCGAGGAAATAATAGCCGCACGGGATAAGTGGCTGGAAAAATACGGCTCATGAGTATTCGGAATAAAATTCTGAAGGTAGCCACCGACCGGCGTTTGCTCGCGCTCGCAGCCGGGGCATTTCTTCTCACGTTGCTGGCTGCCTGGGCAGCCTGGCATGCCGGGGTGCGGCCTGCGGACCTGTCTCGATGGTTTAATCAGTTGCTGGAGTTTCTGCGCGATCGTCCATTGTATTTATTCTTCGGAATTGTGATTTTGCCGGCGTTTCCTGTGCCTGCGAGTGCGCTGCTGATTCTGGCGGGCATCGTGTATGGCCCGAAATTTGGGATGCCCATGGCGTGCGCGATCACGGGAGTGGCAATGCTGCTCAATATGACTTGGACTTACTTCGCTGCGGCATATCCAGCGCGCAATTTTGTGGAGCGGCTGCTTAAGCGCATGGATGTAAAAATCCCGGTGCTAACAAAGGGACACGTAGTGCGATTGATCGTGATCCTGCGAATCACTCCTGGGTTTCCTTTTTTCTTTCAAAATCTGGTGCTTGGCTTCATGCGAGTGCCATTCCGATTGTATCTCGTGTTGTCAGCAGCGTTGAGCAGCATCGGAGTTATCGGGTTCGTGGTATCTGGCGGAGCGATTTTCAAAGGCAACTTCGGTCTTGCGCTTGGCGGGATTGCGCTGGTGGTGCTGGCGGTGACGCTGATGGGATGGTTGCGGCGCAAGCTGGCCCGCAAGGAGGCGGTGTGAACCGTCCGAAAGTGATTGCTAATTTCGCGTTGAGCCTGGACTTGCGGGCATCCACGCGTGAGCACAGTGCCACGGGCTTCGGCTCGGCGGAGGACAAACAACTGCTGCGCAGCATCCGGGCGATGGGCGATGCTGTGCTGGCTGGGGCGGGAACGGTGCGGACCGACAGGATGAGCATGGGCATCTCGGACGACACGCTAGTGCGTCAGCGCGTGGCAAGAGGCCAGGCAGAGCAGCCGTTGCGCGTGATTGTTTCCAACAGTGGCAGATTGGATGCGACGTGGCCGCTGTGGGAGAAACCTTACGGTGCGGTGCACATTTTTACCACTCGCGCGATGCCGGAGGAGGTGCGCACGGCGCTGCGCGAGAACGCGAGTCTGCATATTGCAGAGAGCGATGCGGTGAACTTGCAGGCGATGATGGAAGAGCTTGCGCACGATCATGGCGTGGGCGTGGTGGTGTGTGAAGGCGGGCCGACATTGATGCGAGGGCTATTGGAACAGGCTTTGGTGGATGAGCTGTATGTGACGCTGTGTCCGCAGGTGTTTGGAGGCAGAGAGGCTGCGGGATTGACCGGGACGGTGAAGGAGTTTTTGCCTGAGGAATTGCAAGCGGAGCTAGTATCCATGCGGACAGAGGGTGAAGAAGCTTATTTACACTACAGAATCGTGCCTGCCTGGCGACGGCTCCACGAGAGGCCAACGGAGTAACCGCAGATTCACACAGATTTTAGCGAACTTTTGGAAGCGCAAAAGGGCGCGCTGGCTGAAAACAAAAACCGAAGCTAGCGGCTCCGCGCCTCTGCCATCTGAGTAAAACCTGCGGAAATTCGATTAATCTGCGGTTTCCACCGATCCCGCGTTAGATCATCTCTGCGGTAAATCTTTCGGGGTCGAACTGTGAGAAATCCTCCAGCTTCTCGCCGGTGCCGATGTAGCGCGTGGGCACTCCGAGTTCCTGCCGGATCGCAATGGCTGTGCCGCCTTTGCCGCTGCCATCCAGCTTGGTAAGAATAATGCCTGTGAGCGGGCACGCCTGATGGAATTGCCTTGTCTGCACAAGGGCGTTGGAGCCGGTGGTGGCGTCCACCACAAGAAATACTTCGTGCGGCGCTTTGGGATCGTGCTTGGCCAGGGTGCGTGTCACTTTCTGCAATTCCTGCATGAGATTGTGCTTGGTGTGAAGCCGACCTGCGGTGTCGCAGATGAGAAACTCGATGTTCTTGCGGTGCGCGGATTGATACGCGTCGTAGCACAGCGCGGCAGGATCGGCGTTGTATTGACCACGCACCATCTCCACTCCGATGCGTTCGCTCCAGACGCCAAGTTGTTCGATGGCGGCAGCACGGAAAGTGTCGGCAGCCACGAGCATGACACTATGCCGCCGACTCTTGAGCAAATGAGCGAGCTTGGCGGTGGACGTGGTCTTGCCCGTGCCATTGACTCCCACCACTACGATCACTTTGGGACGATTCGGCAAGGGGCGCAGCGGTGGATTATCGCGCGGCAGGATGCGCTGAATCTCTTCGCGCGTGACGGCCACAATCTGATCCGCAGTGGGTTTCTCCGGCCGTTGCTGAAGTCGCTCCAGGATGGTCATGGTCATAGGCACGCCCAAGTCGGCGCGGATGAGCATCTCTTCGAGTTCATCCCAATCCACCTGTTTCCCGGCGAATTTCTGAATGATGTTTTTAAAAAAACTTAGCGGCATGGCTTGGCGTGGACTTAGTGTTTTCCTGGAGCCTCCGAGGGACGCGCATGTCGGGGCGAACGCGGCAGATCCTGGGCGATGCGGTCGAGCACGCCGTTGACGAATCGGCCGGAGTCATCGCTGCCGAAGGCTTTTGCGATCTCGATGGCTTCGTTCATCGCCACGATGGGCGGCACATCCTCGCAGTAAAACATTTCGTAAATGGCAAGGCGCAGGATGTTGCGATCCACGGCTGCTATTCGGTTCAGCTCATAGTTTTTCACCGCGCCGCGGATGCGTTCATCGATCTCATCGCGCCGCGCGATCACGCCTTCGGTGAGCAGTTGTGTAAACTTGCGGGTGGGGGCGGTGCCGTCGCGCATGGTCCAGAAATCGTCCAGGGTGCCGGCATTCTCACCGGTGTTCAGGTCGCGGAAAAAGAGATACTGGACAGCGGCTTCGCGTCCTTCGCGTCGTTTACCCATGAGAAAAGGCGTGCATCATCCGCGTGCTCGCAGATCGGTCATGAGCTGCATCATCGCGACTGCTGCGCGGGCGGCTTCCGTGCCGCGATTGATCTTTTTAGAGAGGCAACGTTCGCGGGCTTGGGATTCGTTTTTTACATAGAGAACTTCGTGGATGACGGGCACGCGGTATTCCAGGGAGATGCTCTGGAGAGCTTGCGTGACGCTGCGGCAGATGATGTCGGCGTGGTATGTCTCGCCTTCGATGACCACGCCCAGAGCGATGATGGCGCTCACATTTTCCTTGAGCGCCATTTCTTTTACAATGAGTGGAATCTCGAAGGCGCCTGGGACCTGGCGCAGGCTGAGATTCACGGAAGGCGCCAGCGCTTCGATCTCCGCAGCAGCAGCGTCCACCAGAGCTTGCACATAGGTGGCGTTATATTCGCTTGCGACGATGACAACGGAGCGTTTTTGGACGACCTGACGGGGACGAGGTGGTAATGCCTGAGACATGGTGGGAGCCCATAGTGTAGCCACGCACGGGCTTTCATCAACCATCAGTTTAGTTTTCATGCGCATCGGGACCTGGAATTTTTCTTGTAAGGGTCGGGAAGGTGCGGTGGGTTTGTGGCCTATGCAGATTGAAAAATATACATTCGGAATGGGCGACCGGTTTGCGCATCAAGGCGTGGCTCAGTTGCAAGCGGTGAAAACTGCCAACGAATTCGGAATCGCAGTGTTTCCCGTGTGGAACAAGTCGAATCGGGAACACACGATCATTGGCAGCCGTCCGGACGATCTGCGAGCGGAGGCCGATGCTGCGGTGGAGGAGTTGGGCTGGCGCGGAAGTTACTATGTGGACGCGGACCACATCGCGCTGGGAACCGTGGACGGGTTTCTCGCAGCAAGCGACTTTTACACGCTCGATGTGGCGGACTATGTAGGCAAACCTGCGAGCGATTCCGCGACTTCGGAGTTCATGACTGCGATGCAAAAATATGTGGGCTCGCTGGAGATTCCAGGAATGGATGAGCCGTTCAAAATCACGACGGCGGATGTGCGCTCGGCGGCGGACAAATTCCTATGCGCGGTAACTGAGGCGGGCAGAATTTATCGACATGTGGCTGATAAAAAAGGTGCGGAAAACTTTGTCACGGAGGTATCGGTGGATGAGACAGATCGGGCGCAGACGCCGGTGGAGCTTTTCTTGATTCTGGCGATGATTGCCGCGCAAGGAATTCCAGCCCAGACGATCGCACCGAAGTTTACCGGACGTTTTAATAAAGGCGTGGACTACGTGGGAGACCTGGCGCAGTTTGAGAAAGAGTTTCATGAGGATCTGTGTGTGCTGGCATTTGCCGTGCACGAGTTTTGTCTTCCCAAATCGTTGAAGCTCAGCGTGCACTCGGGCAGCGACAAGTTCTCGCTTTACCCGATCATTAACCGATTGCTCCGGCAGCATGATGCGGGGTTGCATGTGAAGACGGCGGGCACAACCTGGCTGGAGGAAGTTATCGGTCTGGCGGAAGCTGGAGGGAAAGGTCTGGAGATCGCGAAAGAAATCTATGTGCAGGCGCACGGGCATTTCGATGAACTCACGGCTCCGTATGCGACAGTGATCGACATTGATCCTAGCAAGCTTCTCGCGCCGGATGCGGTACGCGGCTGGGACTCAAGCATGTATGTGCAGACTTTGCGGCATGACCAGAGCTGTGAGCACTACAACGCGCATTTCCGCCAGTTGATCCACGTGGGATTCAAGGTGGCTGCGAAAATGGGGGTGCGCTACACGGACGCGTTGAAGCAGTATAAAGACACGATCGCCGACAATGTGACTCGCAATCTGCTGGAGCGGCATATCCGGCCGATCCTGCATGGGCTGTAAGCCGCCAGGCATTTCCACGCCGGTGTGCATCGCGCTGCTGGGCATCGCGCTGGTCGTGGCAAACATGATCGGCACGGGTGTGTTCAACAGC
>CBDUBV010000160.1:0-6174 GCA_965365475.1 uncultured Chthoniobacteraceae bacterium
TCAGTCCTGGTGGACTGAGCTTCCGAAAGGATCTGGGGGGCGCATTCTTGCTCCAGTTCAATGCCGGCAACAACACTCTTGCAGCATTCTACAGCGATCTGGTCACTTCTGCTCCCTCGGTCGGGTATTACTTCAATCTGAATCAAACCGCCGCCCAACTGCGCGACGCTTACCGCGCACGGGTTCGGCGCAACCTTGACTATGTCCTCGGTGATAACCCGACAGGAAAATCCTACATGATCGGCTATACCAATGCAGCCAATGGCACCCCACGCACATGGCCGAGCTTGGTCCACCATCGCGGAGCGCACGGCACATGGACTGGCAACAACCATAAGGATCCCAGTCAACCGGAATATAATCCGAATCCTCGCCATGTTCTCTTTGGCGGCATACTTGCAGGTCCGAACGCCGATGACCTGTATGAGACACTTCCAGGATACGGCATTGACAAGCATGAATTTACCGAGGTGGCCATGTCAATCAACGGTCCCTGGCAGGCCACCATCGCATGGCATGTGCACAAAGGGCTTTCCGCTGGCGGACCCATCGCCGATTTTCCGACGCCGATTGTTCGAAATACAAATACGAATTCGCTGACTACCGATCGACAACTCTTTGTGGAAGCGCAACAAGTCGGCTCATCGACCAATCCGCTCCGCATCAAGGCGCGACTCAACAACCGCTCTCGCTGGCCAGCCACTCCCGCAAACCAGCTTTCTTTCCGCTATTACTTCACATTGGAGCCAGGCGTGAATCTGTCCCAGATCCAGCTCACAGCGCACGCAGCGGATGGAGCCACCCTCTCGCTACATTCTGCCGGAGGCAGCCTTGCTTATGTGAAGGTAGACTACGGCACTACTGTGCTCATGCCGGGCCGTATGGACTGGGCGCTGCCACAGACCCGTTATGACCGCCGCGAGGTGGAATTTTCTCTCACGCCCATCGGCGGATCGGCTTGGAACATCACAAACGACTTCTCCGCCGCCGGGCTCAACGGCACATTGGCCATCCGTCCGAAAATTCCCGTCTATCAGTCCAACTCGATTATCGAGGGAGACTCTCCAGTGGCGGATATCAATGACAGCCTTGCAGGAGGCTGGGACGCGAATCAGACTTCCGGAACGACCCTCAATCAGTCCGGCGGCTCCGCGCCGAACGGCACACTCGCTGGATCACCGCTGCCAACCTGGATCGCACCTGGCGCCGGCGATTCCGGTGCATTGAACTTCACAGGCTCGAATCATGTCGTCATCCCGAGCAGTCCCGCGCTTTCCATCACAGGCGACATCACCATTGCCGTCGCTATCAATCCATCAGCATGGCCTGCGTGGTGGGCCAATCGTGCCATCCTGCAAAAGAGCCGCTGGGGCTGGAACGCAGACTGGTCGCTGGGTAAAGATACGACCAATGGGCTCAAAGGGTCGTTGAAAGGTGTTGGCAGCGTAGTCTCGACCAGCCTGCCACCAGTGGGGCAGTGGACCCATGTGGCCATGGTCTACGATCGCGCCATACCCGCCCTCATCATGTATTACGATGGCGTGGAAGTCGCGCGCAACACACTCAGCTCGGCGCCGAACATCACCAATGTGAATGAGGAAATCCGACTCGGCACCGGCGAGGGCGATGGGTCCTGGATTGGCGGACTCGACAACTTCAGGGTCTACAGTCGCGCACTGTCTGGAGCGGAACTGGCGACTCTCGCGAATGTGAGCGGTGGAAACCCTACATCCGGTGACGGGTTGCTTGGCACCTACTTCGACAATATGGATCTGACGAATCAGAAACTAACTCGCGTGGATTCAACGGTGGATTTTAATTGGGGTTCTGGCTCTCCGGATCCTTTGATTGACGCCGACACATTCTCCGTGAGGTGGACCGGTCAGGTGCACCCGCAATTCTCTGAGACCTATACTTTTTACACCACATCAGATGATGGCGTGAGGCTATGGGTGAATGGCGTCCTACTGATCGATAAATGGGTGAACCAAGCTCCCACTGAGTGGAGCGGGAGTATAGCGCTTGTAGGCGGTCAGAAATACGACATCCGATTGGAGTATTACGAGAATGGATACGGCGCGACATCGAAGCTTTCCTGGTCGAGCCCATCGCAGCCCAAGCAGATCATTCCGAAAGCCCGGTTGTTCTCGGAATCCACGACAGGCGATGGTCTGACCGGCGTTTATTATGACAACGTGGATCTGACCAATCAGAAACTGACCCGCGTGGACTCCACAATCGACTTCAACTGGGGCAATGGTTCGCCGGACCCGAGCATCGGCAGCGACACCTTCTCGGTGCGATGGACAGGCAAGGTGCGACCAAAATGGACGGAGACCTACACATTTTATACATCCTCGGACGATGGGGTTCGTCTCTGGGTGAATGGCGTCCTGCTCATCAATAAATGGGTGGACCAAGCTCCCACGGAGTGGAGCGGCAGCATCAGTCTCGTCGGAGGTCAGAAATACGACATCCGGCTGGAATATTACGAAAATGGCTACGGGGCGACATCGAAGCTTCTTTGGTCCAGCCCCAGCGTGCCCAAGCAAATCATCCCTGCGAGCCGGCTTTTCTCCCACTGATGCCATCTAATAATTCGTGCGCCGCCATTAAACCAGATTAACGGGAATTACATCGCTCCGGTCATGCTCAGAAAATAGAGGTCCGGGTCTGACTTCACCTGCCTAATAAAATAATCATGCATATCGGAATTATCGGCTGCGGCAACATCAGCGGCGCATACTTCAGCGGCGCAAAACACGCCAGCAACCTTAAGCTGAAAGCTTGTGCGGACATCAACCACGATGCGGCCAAGGCCAAGGCGTTGGAACACGGCGTGGAGGCTCTGACTGTTGAGCAACTTCTCTCGGACTCGGAAATCGAGCTGGTGGTGAACCTCACCATCCCGAAAGTTCATGTGGAGGTGGGGCTACAAATCATCGCATCTGGAAAGCATGTGTATGCCGAGAAGCCGCTTGCTGTGGACTTGGACGGCGGGCAACGATTGATCCAGGCTGCCGCCGCGAAATCACTCCGAGTCGGTTCCGCACCGGATACCTTTCTATTTCGAGGCAGCCAGACTGCACGCAAGCTGATCGACGACGGATGGATCGGACAACCGTTGAGCGGGACGGCTTTCATGCGATGCCACGGACATGAGAGCTGGCATCCGAACCCCGCATTTTATTACGATATTGGCGGAGGACCACTTCTGGATATGGGGCCGTATTATCTCACGGCTCTGGTTAATTTCCTCGGCCCGATCCAATCCGTCATAGCCCGGTGTGGGCGCGGATTTGATGAGCGCCTTGCCACCAGTGAAGGTGCAAGAGGACAGAAAATTCCTGTCAAAGTGGATACTCATTGCGCGGGAATTCTTCAGTTTGAGAGCGGCCCGATTATCTCCATGATCATGAGCTTCGACATATGGGGTGCGCCGCTTCCGGCTCTCATGATCCACGGCACCGAGGGCAGCCTCATGCCCGGAGACCCCAATGGATTCAGCGACAATCCCACGCTCTTCCGTCCAGAGGACAGCGAGGAGCGAGCGATCCCGTTCACGCATGCGAATAACCAGCGCATGATCGGAGTAGTGGATATGGTCGATGCCATTGCGAATAATCGTCTGCACCGTGCAAGCGGGGAGCTGGCTCTTCACGTACTGGAAACGATGGTCGCTTTCGGTGAGTCCTCTCGATCTGGAGAAACCGTTGAGATACGCAGTCGTCCTCCACGTCCGGAGGCTCTGGCTGTCGGGCTTCCAGCCTGGCAGGTGTAAAGGCCGCGCTTCTGCCCGGACGATGTTTATACTCGAGACTCAGCACAAGCGGGTACCGTGGCGGTGGATCATCCTGTTACAAGTGCTCAATTCGGTCCGCATCCTGGCACTGTTCGCCTCAGGCAGCATGGTATTTACGATGCGGAAATACATCGAGTCGCCGATCATTATCAATTCGGTGTCGAGCCTTGATGTGCTGTTCAACATCCTGGTGGCTGCCCCCTGCCTCTACTACAGCGATAGAATCTGGACGAAGCGTGGACGACGTTTGCCATTTGTTATTGTTTCTTTCCTTGTGATGGCTGTGGTCATTCTCCTGCTTCCTCTGGTCGGCAGTGCCGTGCCGATGGGCATTCTAGTGGTGTTATGGCTGATTTTTTGGGATGTCGGATCGACTTACGAGATTCTCGTAATGGAGATTATTCCTCCTGATCAACGAGGCCGCGCAGCCGCCATCGGCGCATGGATGTTTAACGCAATCATCATGCTTTCGGCAGTCGTGATCAGCGGACGATTTGACGACGTGGTGCGTTCCCTGGGCGTCACATTGCGGGGCGAAACTCTTATTTACTGGTGGGGTGCGCTGTGCTTGTTGTTCTGCGCACTTTTTCTCGTGCTCTTTGTTCGTGAAAACAAGCCACGCGGCCCGGCGCCCGTGGACCATGGCAGCGGCGTGCGTGGCGCAATGAAAAACCTCGTGGCAGAACCGACTCTATGGCCTGTGTATTTTCTGGCGTTCTCCACTGTGCTGATGCAAAGCGGCCTCGGAGCGATCGATCCCCTCCTGATGACCGACCAGTGGGGCTACTCCAAACAGGACATGGGAACAAATATCTTTGTTGGTGGAATGATTAATCTGATCCTCATCATTCCATTGATCGGCCTCATCGCGGACAAGATGGACCGACTTAGAATGTTTTCGCTCGGCGTTATCGGCACGCTTCTCGCACAGATTGCCTATTATATCTTTGTGCAATTCGTCCTGCCGGATCGGCGCCCGACGATCCTGCACATGATTCTTTTCGGACAGATCATGTCGATCCTGGGTCAGTTTGCTGGCATCGCTTTGCAACCGCTATTGTTTGACTACATTCCACGCGACAAAATGGGCACGGCCCAAGCGGGATTGAATTTTGTGCGTAGTATTACGCGCCTCTTGACGCTCAACGGCATTGGAATCTGGGTCACTTATTATTCAAGGTGGTTCCTGCCGGAAGGTAAATACGACTATTTTAGCGGCTATCTGTTTATGATCCTGATGAACATTCTAGGCTGCGGATTCCTGGTCTATTTTGGAAGGCAGGTTAAACGAGGAAAAATTCAACCGCTTGGCAAAACGGAGTTTCATCCTGTCGAAGAGCTGCCCGCTTCGCGCCACGTATCGAGTCAATCGTGAAACGGCTTTTGTCGCTCTCCATATTTCCGCTCATTGGCGTGGCCCTGATCGCTCTGGCCTGGCTGTGGAGTTCGCGAGACATCCGACTGCGTTTGTTCGGCGTGGGGACGGATGGGCGGATTGTAGGTATGGCACTGCAGCGCACAAGCGGGGTGGATATTCTCACCGGAATCGACACGCTGCTCATGATTACGTTGGCGGATGGCAGACATTTCAAGGCGAGGTACGAGAATTATTCGCTCCAGTTGGCGGGCTTTTCGGAGCATGGAACATCGCCCGTGGCCCAGGGCGACTTGGAGATGAAGGAACTCATGGAAGCCGTGGTTCGGGGTTCAGCCGAGGACATTCGATGGACACTGCTAAGAGAAAGCCGAAAGGTTGACGACTCTGCGCGTGTGGTGCGCATCGAAAAAACGGAGACAGTGCATGCTGCTCTGGGGATGAATTTCTTTCCGGCATTTACCATGGCTTCGGACGAGCTGGCTTTGCACCACCACAAGAACGGCGCATCGGCGATGGGGACGATTGTCGTGAGAACGATATTCGATTACTCCGATAGCGCACGCGTGGCGAGAAACAAAGGCGAGTCCATGGTGAGCTACGAATACCTCCGGGACGGCCGACCTGTCCAACCTGCGCGGAGAGATTTCTATTTAAGAGCGGAACCTTACGAGACGCAGTTTCTTCCCATCTTTCAATTCGTGGCCGATGGCGACTCCATGGCCAGACTATCCCACATCGGACGTCACGGTGGCCCCACTCTCGCTTTGCAACTGTTCGGTGCATGCCGGGTCTATTTTGATCCCGCAAATCCTATGGAGGCCATTCTGATGGCTGACCCCGGGCCAGTCGGTGGCAAGCCGCTTGCGTGGTTCAGTGAATACTGCGAAGGATTATTTGGTCAATGGGGCAGCACCGCGCTGATTGCTTTGGCCGGATTACTTTTCATCAGCACAGGACTCGTGCTGATCTCTCTGGCTCTTCTGCCAAGTTCCAA
>CBDUBV010000161.1:0-6157 GCA_965365475.1 uncultured Chthoniobacteraceae bacterium
TCCCACGACCAATCGGAACCGATGAGGCGTTGCACCTCGTCGTCTTTGGCCGCGTCGCTATACACGCCACCGCCGCCGATCTGGATAAAGGGCACCACCTGGGCGGAGGGTTGCACAAAATTGTAGCGCAACAAGAGATTGCCGCCGATGAAGCCGTCGCCTGGTCCTTCCCAGATTGGGCCGCCAAAAACACCTGCCAGGAATTCCACATTCCCACGCAGCGGTCCGGTGCCGCGGACATCCGTGAGCATCCAGCCGTGAAGAAGTTGAGCGAGCCCGAAACTCATGTCGGGCCGCTGGTCATCGCCTGCGGTATCCACCGCCCAGTAAGTACCCAGGCCGAATTCGATCTCCCGTGCGCCTTTTACAAACGGGAACTCAGTGGAGGCGACATTTTTGTATTCCTCTTGCGAGGCCTGAACATTCTGCGCGTGAAGTGACGCGGATAGGGTGCCGATGATGGCAAGGAACGAAAACACAATTTTCATGGATGGATATGGTTAATGTGCGATGCGGCTTGCCACCCGCTCATTTCGAGCAGGGAAAGCCTCACCGCAAAACGATTCGCGAGCCGGATGTTCTTCGGCTGTAGCAAATTTCCAAACATCAAAGTTTTTTCTGCGGATAAGTTTTTTCGCTTTGGTACGTCGGGCGAATTCCTCGATTCCTCTTTGGGCATGCTGATCGATGTCGAACGAGATATGGTGTGTGAGATACCGCGCTGCGAACGCGCGATCGGCCTGCTGCGATATGATCAGCGGGATGAGCCGACGACCCTCTTCCAGCTTAGTGCGCAGCTCCTTGGAGAGTGCATCCGCCTGTGCTGTGGCTGGGTGCATAAGCCACAGAGCAAATACAAACGGCAGTCCGGTCTCACGGTACCACCACGCGCCCAGATCGTGATATAAATAGCGCCTCCCGTGCGTGTGGCGGAACTCGATGGCGCGGTCGCCGATGAGCACCATGGCGCGGTCGCCCTGCGGCAAGGATATTTCCTGAGCGGAAGTAAACGCCACATGCTGCGGCAGAAGGACCTGTGCCAGATGATTTGAGGTGCGCGAGGCTGCGTCGAGCTGCACGCTCGCAATCTCCTGGATGGGGCATTCGGTTGCGATGATGACGCTGAATACTTCGCCCCTGGCGACGATGCCTGAGCCTCCCACGGCAAGATATTCCGGATGCCGGAACCATTCGAACACAGGCACCAGTGCCACGTCCAGTTCGTGACGAGCAAGCTTGTCTGCGAGCACTGCGGGGTGATCGAGGAGTATGCCCTCTGGATCGCGGCCCAGCAACGGGCGCGCATTTAGATATGCGACGCAACCGATTCGCCAGGGGTGCGCATTCACTGGGCCAGGGCCGCCACGGGGGATTCCATGCGCTGATAAAACGTGTCGCGCTGGCGGGGTTCGCGACCGGCTTCACGAATCGCACGTTCCATGCGGGCGACGGTTTGTTGCTGCGGGGTGCGGGCACCGGCCATATGGAAGATTTTTTCTTCCATGATCGTGCCATGCAGATCGTCCACTCCATAACTGAGCGCGATCTGTGCCATGGGTAGGCCCAGGCTCACCCAATAAGCAGTGATGTGGTCGATATTATCCAGATAAATGCGGCTCACAGCGAGGTTGCGAAGTTCCTCCAGTGCTCCCGCAGGACGAATGTGAGCAAGTGCAGTAGTCTCGGGCACGAAGGCAAATGGAACAAACGCCGTAAACCCACCGGTCTCGTCTTGCAACTCCCGCAATTGTCTTAAATGATCGACTCGATGCGCATACGACTCCACGTGACCATAAAGCATGGTGCACGTGCTGCGGCCTCCCATTTCATGCCAGATACGATGCACCTCCAGCCATTCCTCCGCGCTCTCCTTGCCCCGGCAGATTGTGTCGCGCACTTCGGGATCGAAAATCTCCGCCCCGCCGCCGGTGAGTGCGCCGAGACCTGCATCGCGTAGTTGTGCCAGTGTGTCTGCGATGGGCTGGCGAAACACGCGCTCGGCAAGGTGCCGAATCTCGATGGCGGTAAATGCTTTGATGACAAGGTTCGGGTCGAGGCTGCTCAGAGCGCGAAGCAATTCCAGATACCAATCGCGCTTGAGGGTGGGATGCAACCCGCCGACCATGTGAATCTCGGTAATGCCTTCCGCAAGCGAGTCGCGGGCGGCAGCCACCATCTCGTCGATGCTAAGTTCGAAAGCATGCGCGTCTCGTTTCCGAGCACCGAAGGCGCAAAACTGGCAGGAGAGGATACACAGGTTCGAGTAGTTGAGGTAGCGGTTGAAGACGTAAGTGGCCACGTTGCCGTTGAGACGTTCGCGGACGATGTTTGCGATGTGGCCGAGCCCGTGGATGTCCCGGCTGCGATACAGTGCCAGAGCATCCGAATCGCTGATGCGTTGATGGCTCTGGACTTTGTCGAGGATCGGTTGGAGTTCGGGCGAGATGCGGGTCATGTGGTGAAAATGGCGAAGAGGTGAAACTTGCATTGTGAACAGCCGGTGACAAGCTGCCATTATTTATTACGTCCGACTGGGAAGCACGGATGGTTGTTTGCAACTTAACTGGGAAGCTGGGGTTGGAATTGAGATGAATGTGGCAGCCTGCCCCGATATGATATTTGCAATGGACAGCTCTGCGCCCCACGAAGCTGAGGAACCGGACGAGGATCGGCTCGATGTGCAGCTCATGCTGCGCGTTCAGGCTGGGGACATGGAGGCTTTTGCGACGCTGATCGAACGCCACCAGAACCGCGTGATCGGTACCGTGGCGCGGATGTTGGGAGAATATTCGGAGGCTGAAGATTTGGCGCAGCAAGTGTTCTTGCGCATTTGGAAAAGCTCGGGCCGCTACCAGGCGCGGGCGAAATTCACCACATGGCTTTACACCATTACGCGGAACCTTGTTTTCAATGAAAGTCGTCGCAGAAAACGGCATCCGGGCGAGTCTATGGATGCGCAGGAGAGCGACAGGCATCAGTATGCAGATACGCCGAGTGCACGACCAGATGCGCAGTTGCTGGAAGGCGAACTGCAACATGCCATCCAAGCCGCCATCGCTTCGCTCCCAGAACAGCAGCGCATGGCGGTGATCCTACGCCGCTATGAAGATCTATCGTATGAAGAAATCGCGGAGACTCTCAGCACCTCGGTCTCGTCGGTGAAAAGCTTGTTGTTCCGTGCGCGGACGACGCTGAGAGAACAGCTTGGAAATTATCTGCGCGAGTAAACGGACATTTACCGGGACGCGCTCCCAGAGAGTCGGCGCGCAAAGCTCGCGGAAGCAACTGCCGAGAAGTTTCCCGCGTCAGAGAAGGCGACCCGCGCGATGCCCGGAGCCTAAATTCGCCGATCGACGCCGCACCAGACCACGGATGGCAGGCTGCCAGGAGATTCGCTGCGGAGAACCCGCTCGTCTTGCCCGAATGCAGCCCAGACACGTCAATTTATCTGCTCGTGCCATCCGATGATCCACTTACGGAAATTCGTCTCCGGGCTTACGCCCGCGAGATTCGGCGCGCAGGATGGAGGGTCAAAGTTCTTGGCGGAGGGGAATCCGCTTGAGTGAAGTCGAAAAGCGAAGCAACAGCGGCCGGACGGAAAAAGCTTCGCGTCTGCCTCGTTCTCGTCGCCAAAGACGACGAGTGCCGTCCACTTCAACGGTTTTGCCACCTTGTCGGAAATCGGAAAAATAGCCGCTCGGCCTTCCGTTCGCCAAAGAAGACGGGCATGGCATATTTGTCCTTTTTTCCCCTCGTGGCCGTGGCTGGCTTCTTTACCGTGTCGAGAAGCTGCCTGCGGTCGTCGAAGAAAAGTATCCGAGTGAAAAGCTTCTCGGCGCGAGTTTGCTTGGCAGTCTGAACCTCGACTGCCATAGACGGAACAAACATCTCCTCCTTTTCTCACCATCAGCGTTTTCGTTTCGCGAAAGATTCCCACACCATCCTGCGGCGGCTTCTCGAGACACTCGATCTTGCCGATCCGGAAAAAGTCAGCGGGCCGGCGCCTCGAAGGTCTTCCCACAACTCTGACTCCGGCAGGCTGGAACTTCTGCCACTAAAACGGTCGGTTTCAACCCGATCGGCACCGCCGATGCTCGACGCGCACGCTTGCCCCCCCGGGCACAGATAGTTGAAATGCGGACAGCCAAGTTCCAATCCAAGTCGCGCCAAGCGGTGGAGAAGACAGCCGGAGAGACCACTGAAGTCTGGATTTGCCACGGCAAAATGGGAAAGCATCCAATTCTCAGCGATTTTCTCCGCCATGCTGAATCCTTCCAAGGAGTCGCCGATGAGCAAGCCGACGCCGACCAATTCAAAATGATTGGCATGGGAGAGGCACTTCTCCATGGCGCGCTGGTAATTTTCCGCAGTGGCCACCCCGCTCTTTTTCGACTGCCAGACCTGCATATTTGACCGCAGCCGCGCTTGCGTCTTTGCATCGCGAAAATCCAGCGGGACAAAATTGTGATTCGGGTGACGCTTCCCGAACCGAGTCACGTCGCGGCGCAACTCATAAGATGAAGAGCCCTCCAATCGGACAAGTGAATCCACGGATTAGACATAGTCGAATCCATTGCGATCCTCTTCGATATGGAACTCTCCCGTCTCAGCCACGATGGCGTTCAAGGACACTTCTGGAATCCGCCAGAGAGAGCCGGGGCGTAATTCATTTCATTGGCATAGTTGATCAGCGCGGACGCAGTCGCCGCCGCTTGTTCAGTCCCGAGAAACGTGAGGAAAATTCCAGGACCAAAGCTGTCGCTGAAGCGCATTACAAGATTCCCGTTGAGCCAGCACCATCCGGTGTGTCCGTCGCAGTTGTAAAATGTGAGAACTGAAAAGCAGAAATCCGAGTAGGGCTCAAATTGCCGGGTGAACGCTTCGATCTCCGAACGATCAGCCATCTCCAAAGGTTTGAAATTGGGAAAAACAGGGCGTCCGGGATGACGGATCAAGAGTTTGTTTCGCGCTGGCGCCTCGGGAGAAAATTGAGAACCATGCGAGCCCATGCGATTTGCCTGATGTAAATGGAGCGTATGCGTGGTGTCAATAGCGGAGCGCATATGTTCCATCATTGTTGGTGGATGATTCCCGGTATCTTCGCGCGCTTGGACGAAACTTGCAGGAGGCAAGGCTGGAGCGGGGTCTGACGCAGGAGTGTCTTGCCGAGCTTGCCGGCATTCACTGGAAGACGCTGGGCAATATCGAGCGCGGCAAGTATCCGTTCTCAGTAGTGACATTCATCCGCATTTGTCAGCACATGGAAATCAGCGCCGAGCAACTGTTTGAAGGAATCCCAATCCCGAACGCCGCGCGTTCAAAACGAATCAAAAAGGCGCTGGCGCGACGGCGACCGGTCAAGAGGTCGGACTCATGAAGGCGATTTCGTTGAAAGATCTGGCAACACGAAAATCTCAAATCTGGTTGAAAAGACAAATAGGAAAAAGTCAAAGCTTGCATCGATCAATATAACGTAATACGATATATCCATCGATATGAACACCGTCACTCTTTCACCCAAATATCAAGTTGTCATTCCACAAGCCATTCGTGAAGCCCTTCAACTCACGCCGGGGGAGAAATTGCGGGTCTTGCGCTACTCCGACCGGGTCGAATTCATTCCCGTTCGTCCAATCAAGGAGATGCGCGGTCTTCTGCGAGGCATGGACACTGATATAGAGCGCGAGGGCGACCGGTTGTGAGCGCCGCCAATGTCGTGGACTCATCGGGCTGGCTCGAATATTTCACGGACAGCGACCGCGCATCGCATTTCGCAGCCGCCATTGAAGACACGGAACATCTTTTCGTGCCGGTGATTTCGGTTTACGAGGTGTTCAAGAAAGTGCTCCGCTCGCGCGGGGAGGACGACGCGCTTCAGGTTGCCGCCATGATGCAGGTGGGACGGCTCATCGAGGTGGATATTTCCCTCGCGCTTGATGCGGCGCGGCATCCGCTGCCTTTGGCGGACAGCATCATTTACGCGGCGGCGATGCGTCATGAGGCCACGCTTTGGACACAGGACGAGCATTTCAAAGACCTGCCGAATGTTCGTTATTTTCCGATCGAACCCGCCCAATAACGGGGAAGCTAGGGGTCAGGCGAGAATGGCGCTAACTTAACGAATGTTTGGGAGGATTTTCGACACCGGATTTTCGGT
>CBDUBV010000162.1:0-6114 GCA_965365475.1 uncultured Chthoniobacteraceae bacterium
GGGAGCGGTGCATGATGTGGCTGCGCTGACCGAGAAGTTCTCGAGCGCGGGATATGAGCGCACTGCACGCGTGGCGGCGCGTGGCGAATTTGCGGTGCGTGGAGGTATCGTGGATGTTTTTTCATGGCAACATCCGGCGCCCGTGCGGATCGAGTTTTTCGGCGACACGATCGACTCCATTCGGGAGTTCGATTTGGATGAACAAATCTCCACAGGTGTATTGAAAGAAGCCACCGTGTTGTTGGGCGACCCCGAGGAGCAGGCGACGCAGTTTCTCCATGAGCAGATACGCCCGGAAGACGTGGTGATCGCAGTGGAACTCCGAACTCCGAACGCCGAACTCCGAACTCCGAATGTGGAAATTCGAACATCGGACGGTGGCCTGGGGGATTCGTATGATGCAGCATTTTTCGAGCATGGACTTGGTGAGTTCGATGCGGGCGATCTGATTCTTGCTGAGGCTGTGCGGACGAGATTTTTTGCTCAACTCCTCGATTGGCAACGCGAGCGATGGACGATTGCGCTCTTCTGCAACAACGAAGGCGAAGCAGAACGCTTCCGTGAATTGCTGGCAGACAGCCCGGTTCGCAGCGACACGATTCTTTTTGTCCCGGGCATGATGGCAAACGGATTCCTTTTCCCTGCTGCGAAACTTGCAGTGCTTTCGGACAGCGAACTGTTCGGGCGGTATCGAGCACCTGCGGCCCGTCGCCTCGCACAACGGCGCACGCGGCTGGCAGCAAGTCGCAGCCAGATTGATTTTGCGAGTTTGGTCGAGGGTGAGTATGTGGTGCATCTGGAGCATGGCATCGGGATATTTCATGGGCTCACGACGCTGCCTGGCGAAGACGGAGGCGAAGTGTTGGAACTGGAATTCGCCAACGAATCTAAGCTTTTTGTACCCGTGGAGCACAGCTACCTGGTGTCTCGTTATGTGGGGCTGGGAAAAAAGGCACCCCCGCTCAATTCGCTTGGCGGCGCGCAGTGGTCGAAGGCGCGGAAGAGCGCGGAGAAAGCCGTGTTTGATTACGCTGCGAATTTGCTCACGGTGCATGCCCGCCGGGAAGTCGCTCAGGGATTTGCTTTCGAGCCCGATGGACGCTGGCAGCGGGAGTTCGAGCAGGCATTTCTCTACAGCGAAACGCCCGACCAATTGCGTGCCATCGCGGATACGAAAGAGGACATGGAAAGCGTGCGTCCGATGGATCGACTCATTTGCGGCGATGTGGGTTTCGGCAAGACGGAGGTGGCGGTGCGCGCGGCATTTAAAGCCGTGATGAATGGCAAGCAAGTCGCGCTGCTGGTGCCAACGACTGTGTTGGCGCAGCAGCACTACCACCACTTCCGTGAACGCATGTCGGACTATCCCATCCGCGTGGAGATGCTCAGCCGGTTCCGATCTGCTGCGGAGCAGCGAGCAGTGATCGAGGCTTTGCAAGCGGGCGATGTGGACATCGTGGTGGGCACACACCGGCTGATCTCGGAGGATGTAATTTTTAAAAACCTCGGGCTGGTCGTGGTGGATGAGGAGCAACGCTTCGGCGTGAAACATAAAGACAAATTGAAATTGCGTTTCCCGCTGGTGGATGTGCTCACGCTCTCGGCAACTCCGATTCCGCGCACGCTCTACATGTCCATGATGGGTGTGCGCGATATGTCGCTCATCGAGACGCCTCCGGCTAACCGATTGCCCGTGGAAACAATCATCTGCGGGTATGACGAGCGCACTATCCGCGATGCGATTCAGAGGGAACTTGCACGGCAAGGGCAGGTGTATTTTTTACATAACAGGGTGCATACCATCGAGCGGATGCGCGATAGAATCCGGCTGCTGTGTCCGGATGCGCGAGTCGATATTGGCCATGGCCAGATGCACGAGGACGATCTCGAGGAAGTGATGGGGCGCTTTGTGGCGGGCGACACGGATGTGCTCATCTCCACGACGATCATCGAGAGCGGATTGGATATTCCCAACGCCAACACGATCATCATCGACCGCGCGGATCGCTTCGGGCTCGCTGATCTTTACCAACTCCGCGGTCGCGTCGGGCGGGCGCAACACAAAGCGTATGCGTATTTCCTGCTGCCCCGCGATATGATGACCGCAGGTGCCGCGCGCAAACGCATCCATGCGATCAAACAGTACTCGACCTTGGGCGCAGGATTCAAAATCGCGATGCGCGATCTCGAAATTCGCGGCGCGGGGAACATCCTCGGCACGGCGCAGAGCGGACACATCATCAATGTCGGGTTCGAACTTTACTGTCAATTGCTCAAGCAAGCCGTGGCGCGGCTCAAGGGCGAGCGCGTGGAAGCGCGGGCAGACCTGCCGCTCCATGCAGATTTTGTCGTGACCACGGAGACCGACGCAGCCCGGCACCCTGAGAGATTGCCAGTCCTATTGCCATCGGCCTGGATCAGCGATGCGCCATCCCGCATGGAAGCTTATCGAAAGATCAGTTCAGCAAGCTCTCTGCAGGACTTGCAGAAGCTGGAGACAGACTGGAAGGATCGATACGGCGACATCCCGTCTGCTGCCAGGAACTTGCTGCTATGGACAGAAATCCGCATCCTTGCGGCGGCGAAAAAGATCGCCCGGATAGACGTCAAGGAGGGCAAACTCATGCTCACATGCGGGAAAGATTATGTGCTGGTGGAGGGAAAGTTTCCCCGCTTGACAGCCCCTACCCCCGACCTTAGCTTGCGCCTTCTTCACCAATTTATTGCAAATTTTTAGCAGCCCACACATGTTTTCACGCACCGTTGCGATTCTGATTTTGCTTCTTGTCACGATGCTTGAACCGCGTGTTCTCGCCCAATCGCAAGGGGAACTGGTCGATGGCATCGCTGCGGTGGTCAATGGCGAAGTGATCACACTTTCTCAAGTGCGCGAGCTGGTGGCCGCACGCGAACGCATCCTGCGATCCAGTTTCCGTGGACAAGAGCTGGTGGATAAAATCAAAGAGGCAAGGCTGGCAGCGTTAAAAGACCTCATCGATCGGCAGTTGATTCTGCAGGCATTTAAAAAAGAAGGGCTCAGCATCCCCGACCGCATCATTGATCAGCGCATCGAAGCCTTGATCAAAGAAGAGTTCGGCGGCGACCGGGAAGCGTTCATTCGCACACTGCAAGCGCAGGGTTACACGCTTTCCAAGTTTCGTGAGCTGGAGCGCGACAAGACCATTGTTCAGGCCATGCGCCAGCGTCATGCAAATCCGAATCTGCTGATCTCACCGCAGCGCGTGGAGGCCTATTACAACGCGAACAAGTCGAAATACACGACACCGGAACAGGTCAAGCTGCGCATGATCGTGATCAGTGGGGTGCATCTCGACACGAACACCACGCCGGAGTCGCAGAAAGCGATAGCTGAGGAGATTCGCAGCAAGATTGTAGCTGGGGCGGAGTTTGAGCGAATGGCGCAGATGTATTCCGATGATCCCACTCGTGATAGCGGGGGCGATTGGGGTTGGATCGACCGCACCACGTTGAATGAAGAGCTGACGAATATTGCTTTCAAACTCAAGGCTGGTGAGGTGAGTGAGGTGTTTGAGATGGGTGGCAGCTATTACATTTTGTATGTGGAGGCGAGGAAAAATGCGACAGCCCGCCCGCTATCCGAGCTGCGCGAGGAGATCGAACGTCAGTTGTTGCAGGAGGAACGCATCGCGCAGCAGGAGAAGTGGATCGACAGCCTGCGCGCGAAGGCTTTCATCAAGATGTTCTAGTGATCACGCTGGGCATTACTCCCGGGGACCCTGCCGGTGTTGGCCCGGAGTTGATCGAGCAGTGTCTGGCGTTGCCCTGGCCGGATAAGGTCCGATTTGAAGTGCTTGGAAAAGATGTTGCAACCTTCGTGCCAGGGCGGCCTTCCCAAGCCAGTGCCCGTTTTGCTTGGGATGCCATGGAGGAGGCTGCCTGCAAACTTGGTAATGGCGAATGGCAAGGTGTCGTCACTGGCCCCACCTGCAAAGCGCATCTGCAGGAAGTCGGGTTTTCGTTTCCGGGTCAGACCGAATTTTTTGCAGCACGCGCCGGTGTGGATGACGTCGCGATGTGTCTCACGGGCGGCCCATTAACATTGGCATTGGTCACCATCCACGAGCCACTGGCCGAGGTGCCGCGATTGCTTACCACGCCGGAGATCGTCCGTGTGGGTTCTTTGCTTGTGAGATTTCTTCATCAGCAGGGGAAACATCCTATCCGCATGGCGGTAGCAGGGTTGAACCCGCATGCGGGCGAAGCGGGACATATCGGGAGGGAGGAAATTACAATCATCGCTCCGGCGATCCAGGAACTGCGAACTCGATTCCCCGGCGCCGACATCTCCGATCCCATTGCGCCCGACTCGGTCTTCCGCGCCACCGTGGCAGGGCGATGGGATGGCGTGCTGTGCATGTATCACGATCAAGGGTTGATTCCTTTTAAAATGGTCGCATTTGATGAAGGCGTGAACACCACGCTCGGGCTGCCATTTGTCCGCACCAGTCCGGACCACGGCACCGCGTTTGATCTTGCGGGCAAAGGTCTGGCGCGGCCCGACAGTTTTCGGTCTGCAATGCGGCTCGCGGTGCAACTTTGTCTTGCCCGTGGGTGAGGTTCTTTACAATGTGTCGAGATGTTTCCCCCATTCACGACAGATACACAAATGGCACCGCGCTCCGGGTCAGGAGAGACTTTTATTGGCATTGAATTAGGCTCAACCCGGATAAAAGCAGTGGCGATTGATCAAGGCCACCAGCCGGTCGCCACGGGCGGGCATACATGGGAGAATACGTTGCGTGATGGTATCTGGACTTACTCGCTGGAGGAAGCCTGGAGGGGCATCCAGTCAGCATTTGCGGATGTGCAGGCAGATGCCAGACGCAAACTCGGCGAGCAATTTTTAGTGCCGCATGCCTTAGGGATCAGCGGGATGATGCATGGATATATCGCTCTGGATGCTGAGGGGAATTTGCTGGTTCCATTCCGCACATGGCGTAACAACACGACCAGCAAAGCCTCGGAAGCACTGACGCGACTTTTTGATTATCCGGTGCCTCAGCGCTGGAGCATCGCGCATTTGTATCAGGCCATATTGGACGGTGAAGAATATGTGGGGCGGATTGCGCAGCTCACCACGCTGGCAGGCTATGTGCACTGGCGGCTCACCGGTCGCCGAGTGCTGGGCATTGGAGAAGCTTCAGGGATGTTCCCAATCGCTATCGCGGCTGCGGATTTCGATGCGGCAATGGTCGAGCGGTTCGACACGTTGGTTGCTGACCGTGGATACGGCTGGAAGCTGCGTGATCTTCTTCCTCAGGTCCTTGCGGCTGGAGAGCATGGTGGCTTGTTGTCGGCTGAAGGCGCAGCATTGATCGATCCCTCCGGGCAACTCGAAGCGGGTATTCCGCTTTGTCCTCCCGAAGGAGATGCGGGCACGGGCATGGTGGCGACCAACAGTGTCGAGGTGCGCACCGGCAATGTCTCGGCGGGAACGTCCGTGTTTGCAATGGTGGTGTTGGAGAAAGAACTTTCGAAAGCATACGACGAGATCGATCTGGTCACCACGCCCGATGGGAAACTCGTAGCCATGGCGCACTCCAACAACTGCTCATCAGACTACAATGCATGGTTCAGCCTGCTTGGCGAAGCGGCAGAAAAGCTCGGCGGCAACGCATCCGGCATCTACGAAACCTTGCTGCCGCTGGCACTGGAAGGTGACACAGATTGCGGCGGGCTGCTTGCATATGGATATATCTCGGGTGAGCACGCCACGGGATTTGATGAGGGCCGTCCGCTTTTCGTCCGCTCGTCGCCGAGTAATTTCACGCTCGCAAATTTCGTGCGGACTCATCTTTTCTCCGCACTATGCGCACTGCGGGTCGGATTAAATATTCTCTTCGAGGATGAGCAAGTCATGGTGGATGAAATTCGCGGCCATGGTGGTTTTTTTAAAACTCCGCATGTCGCGCAACGCATCATGGCTGCGGCTACTGGCGTGCCTGTGTCCACGCTGGACACTGCGGGTGAAGGTGGCGCCTGGGGAATGGCTTTGTTGGCGGCATTTATGATGCGGAGTGAGTCGGAGCAAACGCTTGTGGAATTTCTTTCGACTGTTTTTCTAAGCAACAT
>CBDUBV010000163.1:0-6093 GCA_965365475.1 uncultured Chthoniobacteraceae bacterium
GCGACGGGAGCCTTACCCGGCCCGCCCGCGGGCCACCCCGGTCCGCCCACGGGCCCCTCTCCCTCGACCTGTCGCTCACCGGCGGCCTCAAGCTCGCCGACTGCCCCGAGGCGAAGCAGGTTCCCACAGGAGCTATCCGCCACCCGGACTGGGACAGGCTGCGCCCTGCGGTGGTGCACCACAACTTGGAGAGGTCCCATCGCCCGCCCGCGCCCATACCGGTCCCGTCCCCGGAACCCCCGCGCCCGGTTGCCGAGCCCCCTCTCGCGCTTCCCGTTGCACCCGCACCAGACGTTCCAGCCGAGCCACGAAAGGACGTCCAGAAGAGCCAGGTGCCCATCCCTCGCGCCCGTGCTCCATTCCGTACACTCCTGTCGCACACAGCGGTTGCCGCCGGTGCGGTGGCCGTGTTTGACCTCGTCTTCGGGATTCCCAGCCCCGGCGACCATGGCGGCATGACCAGCGACCCGGGACCCGCGGTTATGGCGGCGACCCCACGGTCAGCACCGCATCCCGGCCCTCCGCCGCAACCGGCCGTATCACCCATAGTTCCAGAGCCCTCCGACGCGGACCGGCTACGCGACGCTCTGCAGGCCGGATGTCCCGAACTCCACGGCTCGCTCCGTCTCAGCTTGCAGATCGACGAGCATCAACCCCGTGTCCTGCGAGTCAACTCGCGGCCTCTGGACGTGGAGGGCCGACGCGACCACCGGTGCATCCAGGAGAACCTCGCCATAGTGCGTCTCGCGCTCCGCTCGACACCTACGCAGCTCTTCGTGATCAAGCTATAGTTCACATGCAACGCCGCTCGGTTGACTGAGCCAGATGGGTTTCGCCAGCCAGCAAGCGAAAGCGCGCAAACTCCGCCCATTGTCTGAAGCCTATTCAGGCTGGTATGCTCATCCGCCTTCATGCTCGAGTACGGAAGAATCCCACACAGCCTTCCGCAAGTTGAGCGCTACACATTGGAGGCGCGCATCGACCACGGTGGACAAGCCGATGTATACCTCGGCGAGCACATCGGGCTGGGTAAAAAGGTTGCTATCAAAATACTCTCGGAAAGATGGGTTAACGACGAAATCTGTACCGCCCGGTTCGTCCGAGAGGCGACCGTCATGGCCACGATAGAACACTCCGGAATAGTGAAAGTAAGCGACATCGGCAAGACGACATCTCTTCCCTTCCGACCGTTCTTTGTGATGGACCTAATGGAGGGGAGCCTACTTAATCTACTCGCCGAGCATGGACCGATGACAGCCAAGGATGCTTGCAACATCCTCCTCCAAATCCTTGCAGCACTGGGCCATTTACATTCCAAAGGGGTCATCCACCGCGATGTCAAATCGGCCAACTGTCTATTTCGACGAGAGGAAGGGCGGATAATTGTTAAGCTCGGCGACTTCGGGATCCTACGCAGTGACCAATCGACAATAAAGACAAATCAAGGTGTACTGCTTGGCTCTGTACACTACATGTCACCCGAGCAGACCTCCCAGCAGTCCATCGGCACGCAAAGCGATCTCTATTCTGTCGGCATATTGATGTTTGAACTTCTTATCGGAGGACCCCCTTTTCTCGGTTCTGATGAAGAAATTATGCAGAAGCACTGCAAAGCAGCGCTACCAAGCATCTGCTCGGCGGGGTTTGCGGGTCCACCCGCCAAAAAACTCGACGCAATCGTGCGAAGAGCGCTAGCCAAGAACCCACGTGATCGTTTCCAGACGGCGGCAGAATTTTCCGCTGCCATCGAAGATGCAATGGCGGAGGATCCAAAGAAACCTCGAATCGGGCTAGTATTTTTATGGAAGCACCGCTACCGCTGGGCAATGGGGGCGGCACTTGGAACGTCGCTAGCGCTCATTTCCGGGACGTGGCGGAACACCAGATCTTTGGAACAGGGAGTTTACACGGTGTGGGGTTCACCGGGTCATGTACCGCTGCTTGGCGATCTCGATGGCGATGGCACTGATGATCTCTTGGCCTGGAATCCATCCAGTAGACGCTGGCTGGCATCGCGGACCGATAACTCTCCGATTTTTCAAGCAGAGGAAGGGCCTCTTTGGGGCGTCGCAGGCGACATTCCGCTCGTGGGCGACCTTGATGGGGACAGTATTGTCGAACTGGTTCAATGGCGCCCTAGTGTGAGAAAATGGTATGCAATTACGGCCAATAAAGAGCGAATCTTCCCGAGAGACCTCGAACCGGTCTGGGGCGCTGCCGGGGACCGCCCCGCGCTTGGCGACCTTGATGGAGATGGACGCGCCGAGATGGTGACCTGGCGTCCGGCCAACGGTTGCTGGTACGCGCTGAAGACTGACCGGACCCCCCTCTTTGAGGCAGGTGCCGAGCCCTGCTGGGGTACCCGCGGCGACGTGCCTATGTTGGGCGACGTAGACGGTGACAAGATAGATGATATGATCATTTGGCGCCCTTCTGATGGTAGATGGTATACAAGAAGAGTAGACGGCACGCCGATTGTCTCGGAGGGGTTGGATTGGAATATGACGCTGGCGATCCCTCTCGTGGGCGACCTCGACGCCGACGGTCATATAGATGCCGTCTTCTGGCATCCTAGAGAAGGCGCGTGGCGACTGCAGCCACTTTCCTTACTCAAGGCTAAGTCCAGATCTCCCCAAACCTCCGAGCCCCACTAGGCTTTGACGCAATAGACTGCAAACGCTTACGTCTGATCAACCATTCGATCGCCTGGATAAAGTACGATCTCTACGTTCCCAGCGCCATCTAGTCGTACCAGATCATCCCGAATTTCTAACTCGCGAAGCTGAGAACGCAGCCGGGCAATCGTGCTATCGAAATTTTTTCGGAGCGCCAAGCGATCGATCGACTTTCCCCAGATCTGCCTGGATAGCATTTCCCAAGCCACAGGAATACCCCCAAACCGGATTAGTTCGCTGATCAGATTTGCCGGTTTACCGACAATAACAGCGGTTACCGATGCCCGTTGCACATGGACCGTCGTGTATCGGGCAATGACTACGAGCCCATTGCGGACATAGCTGTTGTCGGTCCAAGTATCCGGGGTGCCCTGGAGTGGCACCTGTATTATCTGAAGCGAGCAGCCCAAGACTGTCCATTTTGCTCCAGGGTAGACAGGTTCGGCTTCTTTGCCACTTATCCGAATCCACAAGCCGGTGCCGCTGTACCATAGATGGGCGGGCACCCCCTCAATAAATCCGATAACGGTTCGTAACCCGCCGGATTCCGCCACGATCGAGTATATGGTCGCGCTGAGTTCGACAGCGCCGGGGGCAGTACCGCAGAGCATAAGAGCATGGGTGGGTACACTGACTGACCGCACCTTAAGAGGGAGCCCCTCCGCGAGCTCCACGTGAAGCCCCGGCTCCAAGGTAACGCTGTCGACCTCGGTTCCTTCAACAAGAACCAACCCGCGGAGTGCTAGAAGCTTCAAGGACCGGCCCCGCAAGCTTACCAAAGCATGAGCTTCAGACACCCGAGGGTCAGCGATTGGGATGGTGGCCGTCATGAGCCGTCCGATCAAACTTCCCGGATGCACCGTGACACACGAGCCGTTACATGCCACGAAGATCTGGGCTGCAGGTAGATGCGTCATGCGGCAAAACTAAATCTATCACGGCCCGGCTCTGAGGTTAAGCGGCACTTCCGAAAAGGTCTGCATGCGCAAAACGCGCTTGCTCCGGTTCATCTCTCAGGGCTCCTGCATGTGCAGGAGCCCCTGCGAGGGTCACAAAGGGCAGAGACCGGAACTCTAACCTGCGGTAGCCCACTAGGCAAAGTTCCGGCAACCCAAGCAGATCCTACAGGGCAGATGCAGGAGGCGTGTGTGATGTGTAGATGCCCGAGTGCGGCTAGGACTCATCGGTACGCTGGTACCAGGCGCGGTAGGCGAACTAGCCTGCCGCCAAGCGTACGATCTGAACGAATTCCGGATTCAAAATGCAGAACAAAACCATGCTCATCCATCCATTCGTCCTCGCTCTCGCAGTCGGATGTGACGATCAGACCCAGGCCGAAACTTCGAATGCCTCTACCAAGATCGCTCATCCAAGCGATCCCTCTGCCGACGGTCTCGCCAGCGATTTCGTGCTGCCTCTGCCTAAGCCCGAGCCTTCCATGTGCGGCGCCAAGAATGACTGGCAGGGCGTGGAGAGCTACGATGGTAGCCTCGGCCCGACGCGGGGCTTTGTCGATGACCGTGAACGCGCCGTGGGTCAGATCCGCTGGCGCGATGATTTGGCCGACCTGTACTCTCAGCCTGGCGACGTGAGCGGCCGACGCTGGTGTACGGGAACGCTCGTGAGCCGTAATCTGTTGCTGACCGCCGGCCATTGCTTCAACATGACCACTGCGATTAAGAATGGTTGGACGCCGCCCAAGAATCTGGAGGGCGAGTTCCTGACGCCGGCTGAGGCTGCGGTGTCGATGATCGTCGAGTTCAATTACCAGGACGATCCTGAAGGGGCACCACGACTGATCACCGAGCACAAGATCTTGAAGTTGAGAGAGTGGGAAGAGGGGGGCATCGACTATGCGGTGGCCGAGTTGGCGGGAAACCCTGGTCTGCGCTGGGGCGTGACCAGCGTGAGCCGCACGGTCCCCGTGGTGGGCAGCCCGCTTTCAATCATCCAGCATCCGCAGGGTCTCCCTAAGGTCATTGAGAGTGGAGTGTACAAGGGTAAGTTCGACGGCATGATGTGGTATGACGACATTGATACGCAGGGCGGCTCGTCCGGCTCTGGAGTACTCAACGCGGTCGGTGAGCTCGTGGGTGTACACACCCAGGGGGGCTGCGAAGTCAACGCCAACAAGGCGGAACCCATCAACGACGTGTTGGGCGTCTCAGATGTACTCGACGACCTTGTGGATGGTGATATACCACTCGTGGGCGACCTGGACGGTGATGGAGCAGGAGAGTTGGTGATCTGGCGTCAAACTACCCACCGCTGGTACGCGCGGCGTGTGGATGGGACGCGTATCTTCCAGCAGGGAGCCGAACCGGAGTGGGGAACCGACGGCGACATTCCCCTGCTTGCTGACATGGACGGCGACGGAGACGACGAGATGGTGATCTGGCGTCCCTCCACCGGACGCTGGTATGGGCTACGGAGCAACCAGACTCGGATCTTCCCGGCCGGCACAGAGCCGGCTTGGGGTCTCCGAGGCGATGTGCCGATGCTCGGCGACATCGACGGTGATGGAAGCGACGACATGGTGGTCTGGCGCCCCTCGAACGGCCATTGGTATGGACTCCGGACCGACAAGACCCGGATCTTTCCCAAAGGAGATGAACCCGTGTGGGGCATCCGCGGCGACGTTCCAATGCTAGGCGACGTCGACGGTGATGGTGTCGACGACCTGGTACAGTGGAGGACCAGCAACTTCCGTTGGTATGGTCTTCGAACGGATGGCACGCGACTTTTTCCCAAAGGCGACGAGCCTGTATGGGGCGCCAGTGGTGACATCCCGATTCTCACGAACCTCGACGGCGCTGGCGGTGACGACCTGGTGGTCTGGCGCCCGACAAACGGTCGCTGGTTCGGAAAACGGTTCGACGGCACAAGGATCTTTCCTGCCGGTGATGAGTTGATGTACGGAATCGGCAATGACGTGCCCATGCAGGGTGATTTCAACGGTGACGGCGCTGATGATGCCGTCCTTTGGCGCCCGAGCAACGCCACGTGGTGGGCGCGTTCGGTTGGTGGAGCCACCATCGTCGCCAATACTAAATGGGGTATTCCCTACTAAGCCTCGCCGCCTGCGCCTGACTGTAGTGGGCGTGGGCTGGATCAAGCCCACGTCGATCCCGCCATCGCTACCGATCCTGCCAGCCCCCCGCGGCTCGCCGCGGGGGCCCGTTGCTCGTCATGTGGTCCACCGAGACCGCGCTTAAGAGTTATCAGGCGGGAATTCTGGCGAGCGGAGAGGTACGAGGAGCGCCGTGGGTTCACCGGGAGGGGCGGATGGGTGCGGACGGCGTCGCAACTCGGCGGGGGCACGGAGATGGAGGGCATCGCAAGCTGCGAATCCTGCAGGAACACTCGCAACCCGGAGGGTCGTGGCCCGGACGACGGCACGACGATTCCGAGCGCGTCG
>CBDUBV010000164.1:0-6093 GCA_965365475.1 uncultured Chthoniobacteraceae bacterium
GGTGAACTCAGCAAAGCCAGGCGCAGTCGGTGTCACGCCGAGCACTTTGGTCAGCAAATGGTATGCGGGCGAGCCGGCTCCATTTTGAGCAAGGCTGCGGTAGCGCGCATGCCAACTGCTCTGTCCGAGCAGATAAGAGTATTCCTCCCAAAAACAGTCGATCCTGCCGTCTTCTTGCGCATAGCGTGAGTAACGCTCGCGCATCAGGTCGAGAGCGGCTTCGTCGGCACCCACTGCAAACAACCCTTCAAAAGGCCAGAAGCTGAATGGAGCCTGACAGCGGACGATGCGCTCCTGGCCAGCCTTCATTTCCTTAAGCGAATGCACGATACGCTCCGCGCGTCCATCGCGGCCGAGCCCGCAGGCTAGAGCCAGGAAGTTCACATGCTCAGACCAGGTTTTGACCGGCGTCTCGTCGTTGAACCCATCGAAGTAAAGCCCCCGCTCTTCGTCCCAGCAGTTGGCAAACACCCAGTCGGTAATGGTTTTCGCCTCGGCACGGCAGGCGGCGGCTTTCGCGTCATCGAGCAATACTGCGAGGCTCTCAAGAAACTGCGCATAAAGAAGATTCCATGCGACCAATACTCCACCGGGCTTAAAATCGGCCTGCCAGTCGTTCGATGACCAATCGACCCAAGTCTGCTCCAACTGTCCGTTGCCTCTGGCTTTCACGGTAAGAAGTCCGCGCTCATCGATCCGCCCCTTCCAAAAGTCCCGATACCGCAGGAGCACTGGAACGATCTGTTGCTGCACATAGTCGGTGTTTTCTGTCCACAATCCATAGCGCGCCATCAGCAAGGCTGTGCGGGCGGGATAGATCATGAGTGCCATTCCCTCGGAAGGCTGGTTTGCCCCTGCGATCAGCGGGAGTTCACCACTGGCGTATTGTGAGCGAGCGAAGAGATCAATGTAGTTATGAGTCATCGGATCGTCGCCGTAGCCCACTATCGCCGTGTTGAACGAACCTTCGCCAATATCGCCGCCCCAGATGTTTTTTTCCCGGATCGTGTTATCCATGAAGGTGTCGTAGCTGGCTGCTTGCAGCGTTCGTAGATTCGCGGAAAAAAGCTCCGTTAGCAAAGGATCCGAGCAGGCGAAACTCCCGCGCTGCTGCATCGGCACGAAACTATGGATCGCCGCAATTTCATGAATCTTCAGCGGCTCAGTCAGGTCTCGCACCGTCACTTGCAGATAGCGAAAGTTCTTATAGTTCATGCTTTCGAGCTGCTGCCGTCCACCGCGCAAGTTCCAGCGCATGGCATACTGATGGTCGGCGCGACCAGCGGCTTCGCGCGGGCCGCGACTGTAAACGATCGGCTTCACCTGCCCGTCGATCAGCGTCTGACCCCACGCGATATCGACTGTGGCATCGCTGTTCCCCTCGACGTCCATCGCGATATATGCATTCCGGATTGCGCCGAAATCGACGATGAAGCTGACGTCGCGCATCACCGGCATCTCCTTGTGCGTCTGCCACCAGGTGTCGTAGGCAAGTTCGTTGTCCACATAGACCTGCGGCTCGATCACCGTGACGGCATCCGCTTTCAGCAGGTTTTCCGGGGCGTTGATTTTGCCATATTTGAGCGGGCGCAACGTCTCGGTCGCGAGTTGCATGCCCACATTCACTCGCGCGTCGCCAAGAATTTGCACTACTTCGCCAACGGCGGTGACAGCGACGGGCAGGATTTTTTCTCGGACGAAGTTGGGAATGATGGCCGGGGCCACGGACTTGTAGCGCACTTTGTCTGCCGGCGTCACCGTAGCATCCTTCCAGCGGCCATCTTGAAATCCCGGCTCCTTCCATCCCTCGGGATCACGCGAGGACTGATAGACCTCGATGAAATCGCGGCCCGACGAGTGTCCTTCCACCTCCAGCCAGGCCGGGGAAATGAACACTTTCCAAGAACTATCGGTCTCGATACGGCTACCGTCGGCCTCCAGCACGGCGGAGAAAAGCGGCGCAACCGGAGAGTTGCGTGCAGGATTTGCATACTGCGCCTCGACTGCGATTACGTTCTCGCCTGTGCGCAGCATATTCGCCACATCGAAGCTCACCGTGTAGGAGCTGCCGGCTACATTGTGCGGGACGCCTTCTCCGGCGAACGCGCCGTTGACATAGACTTTGAACCGCGATCCCGTCGCTGTGAGAGTTGCGCTTTTCGGCACCTGCGTTAGCTCGAAAGTTTTGCGGAGATAAGTGACCGGCGGATTGTCAGGTCCTCTTTCTTTATCCGACCAGATAAAATCGGACGTCCAGTCTTGGGCTGCCTGGAGCGTGCCACAGAGGGACATTGCCAGCAGAAACACTATGCTTGGAATTTTCATAAGAGTAGGTAACCGCAGATTAACAGGATTTTCGCAGATTTTCGGAAATTCTAAATGAGGAGGTTTGTTTTTGGTCATGGGCGAGTTCATGATGTTTGGTTTATCCGCTCTGATCACCTTGTTAGCTCGTGTTTGCCCGCGCTGATTGCCTGGGCTCCATGCTCAGAATAGGTGCGCACCGGCTTCCCCCGATTGTATCCATCGAAATACAATCCTCGCTCGTCATCCCAGCAGTGGGTGAAAATCCACTCGCGAATCACATCCGCCTCCTGTCGCGCGGCCTCTGCTTCGGCAGCCATCCCACTGGCAGCGGTCTCCACCGCCAGGCGATCGAGAAACCCGGCGTAGAGAAGATTCCAGGGCACATAGACCGTTCGCTCGTTCGCTTTGAAATCTCCCTGCGCCGTATTGGAAGACCAATCGACGAATACGGCTTCCTGCCCCGGATTGCCTCCGGTTCTTCGGCTCACTGGCAGCATCCCGTCTTCGTTCATGCGGGCTTTCCAAAACTCACGATAGCGCAGCACCGCGGGGATAATCTGCTGTTGGTAATAGCTATAGTCCTCGCACCAATAGCCATACTCGGCGAGCCAGAAGGCCATGCGCATCGGGATCGACATGATCGCCATGCCGGACGAAGGCTGGCCTGAGCCGGCGACCATCGCGAACTCGCCGTTTGGGAATTGCGCTTCCACAAAAAGTTTAAGGTAATTGCGCTGCATCGGACTATCGCCATAACCGGCGAGAGCAGTCGGCACCGAACCATCGGCGATGCCTCCCGCCCAGATATTTTTCTCCCGGATGGTGTTGTCCATAAAGGTATCGTAGCTGGCGGCTTGCAAGGTGCGCAGGTTGGCAGCGAAGAGTTCTGTCAAAAATGGGTCCGAGCAGGCAAAACTTCCGCGCTGCTGCATCGGCACAAAACTCTCGATCGCCGCGATCTCGTGAATCTTCAGCGGCTCGGTCAGGTCTCGCACCGTCACTTGCAGATAGCGAAAGTTTTTATAGTTCATGCTCTCGAGTTGCTGCCGACCGCCGCGTAGCGTCCAGCGCATGGCAAACTGATGCTCAGCCGTTCCCGCCGCATCGTAGTCGTTGCGGCTATAAACAATCGGTTTCACCTGCCCGTCGATAAGCGTTTGGCCCCAGGCGATGTCGATAGTCGTGTCGGTGTTGCCCTCCAGGTCCATTGCGATGTAGGCATTGTGGATCGCGCCGAAATCGACGATAAAGCTGACGTCACGCATCACCGGCATCTCCTTGTGCGTCTGCCACCAGGTGTCGTAGGCAAGTTCGTTGTCCACATAGACCTGCGGCTCGATCACCGTGACGGCATCCGCTTTCAGCAGGTTTTCCGGGGCGTTGATTTTGCCATATTTGAGCGGGCGCAACGTCTCGGTCGCGAGTTGCATGCCCACATTCACTCGCGCGTCGCCAAGAATTTGCACTACTTCGCCAACGGCGGTGACAGCGACGGGCAGGATTTTTTCTCGGACGAAGTTGGGAATGATGGCCGGGGCCACGGACTTGTAGCGCACTTTGTCTGCCGGCGTCACCGTAGCATCCTTCCAGCGGCCATCTTGAAATCCCGGCTCCTTCCATCCCTCGGGATCACGCGAGGACTGATAGACCTCGATGAAATCGCGGCCCGACGAGTGTCCTTCCACCTCCAGCCAGGCCGGGGAAATGAACACTTTCCAAGAACTATCGGTCTCGATACGGCTACCGTCGGCCTCCAGCACGGCGGAGAAAAGCGGCGCAACCGGAGAGTTGCGTGCAGGATTTGCATACTGCGCCTCGACTGCGATTACGTTCTCGCCTGTGCGCAGCATATTCGCCACATCGAAGCTCACCGTGTAGGAGCTGCCGGCTACATTGTGCGGGACGCCTTCTCCGGCGAACGCGCCGTTGACATAGACTTTGAACCGCGACCCCGTCGCTGTGAGGGTTGCGCTTTTCGGCACCTGCGCCAGCTCAAAGCTTTTCCGGAAATACGTGACCGGAGGATTGTCCCCACGTTCCGCATCCGACCAGATAAAGTCTGCCGTCCAGTCATGCGCTGGTAGAACTGTGCCACAAAGTGCAGCCGATAACGCTAAAAAAATGACGCCCCATTTCTTTAGATAGATATGTTTCATTTTCTTCTATCAGTAACTTCCGTTATCCAGCACTTCTCTCCGTGCCCTATTTTCCTGCCCACGGTTCCCGATTGATAGGGCCGTTGCGGAGCTGTTTGGCAAGATCATCGCGCACGCTGGCGAACTCGGGATCATCTGCCAGGTTGTTCATCTCGTGCGGATCATTTGTCGCGTCGTAGAGTTCGTAGCCTCGTTCGCCATGGTTCCATTCCGTGTAGCGCCAGCGGTCCGTGCGGATGGTCCGTCCGATATGCCAGAGGCGCGGTTGCACGGTGAAAGCCGCTTTATCCCAGGCGGCATCGGGATTTTCCAATAGCGGACGTAGTGAATCGCCTTCGACGTAATCTGGAGTCGGAATACCAGCGAGATCGGTCAGGGTTGGGTAGATGTCCACGGCCTCAACGGTTCGCGAACTGTGCTTTCCGGCACTCTGCGGAAGGCGCGGATCGACGATGATGAGCGGCGACCGAGCGGACATCTCAAATAATGTCCCTTTTGCCCACATCCCTTTCTCGCTTAGATGAAAGCCATGATCGCTCCAGAGCGCGATGATGGTGTTATCGGCCACACCCAGCGCATCAAGCTCATCCAGCAAATGGCCGATCTGATCATCGATGTAACTGATGCAAGCATAGTAAGCGCGAATTGCTTCTTTGGCTTCCTGTTTCGTGAAGGAACGGTTTGTGAAAAGGTCGAGATTGAGCCGCTTGGCATCCTCAGGGACATTGGCGGCCAGGGTTGGCTCCGTGGCAAAGTCGGGCGGCAGGGGCATCTTTTCCACATCGTAGAGATCGTAGTAGCGTTTCGGCGCCTGAAGCGGCACATGGGGTTTCTTAAAGCCGACCGCCAGAAAGAACGGACGCTCATCTGCAGCCATGGCACGCATAGAGTCCACCGCATGTTCGCGGGTTTCCGCATCTATCCCTTCGCGGCCGTCAGGCAGCGGGGTTAGTATCGAGAACCTGCTTTCAGTTTTCTTTGGATTGGGGACACGGTTCTGGCGATACGGGGAGATGTTGTGTTCCCAGTAATCGGGTTCATCGACTTGCAGTTTCGCCACCTGCGCCGGGGATCGAAACTTTCTCTTTTTCCCTGGATAGGAGAGCTTTTCATCCAGAGCGTTTTCATGGACCCAGACCATATCACCATGCCTCGGCTTCACGTCCAAGTGCCAGATTTTCCCGAATTCAGCCAGATTGTAACCTTGCGCAGCGAAGTAATGCTGAAGTGGGTGCTGGCCTTCTGGAACGATGAGAAAAGTCTCATTGTCGAGCACGCCAATGCTGGTGGGATATTTGCCAGAAAGCATTGAGCTGCGTGACGGATGGCAAAGAGGCTGCTGCACGTAAGCACGGTCAAATGTGACGCCACGCGCGGCAAGCCGGTCAAGATTTGGAGTAATGGCCAGCTGATCATCCAACGGGCTAATCCGAGCGTTCAGATCATCCACTATGATCAGCAGCACATTCGGCCTGGTAGCCGCCTCCGTGGTCTTTTCAGCCTGAGTTGGGCTGCCAGTCGGCGGAAGTGCTTGCGCAGACGTGGCACTATCTGGTGTCTGCGCGTGGAGGAGTGCGCTGATGAACATCAGCACGATGGCGAGGTTGCGGTGGGGGTGGCTCATAGGTTT
>CBDUBV010000165.1:0-6058 GCA_965365475.1 uncultured Chthoniobacteraceae bacterium
TTCTGCGGGCTTTTGAAGGAGGTGGCTGGAGAGGGAATCGAACCCCCGACACGAGGATTTTCAGTCCTCTGCTCTACCAACTGAGCTATCCAGCCGCAGAAAAATCGCAATATCGGTAACCGCATCCAAGAATACAAGCGAAAACAATTTGCGCCCACCTCTTTCCACCCCGGAGACCCGGAGGCTTGTCAATCGTGCCTCGCCCCGCTTGTATGCTGCGCGTGCAAATACCTTCCATCGGAATCATAGGCGGAAGCGGGCTCTACAACATCGATGGGCTGCATGACACTACGAGCCTTAAAATTGATACGTCTTTTGGGCCGCCCTCAGATGTGCTTGTCGGCGGTGTCCTGGAAGGTCGGCAGATATATTTCCTGCCTCGTCATGGGCGCAGACATCGTTTGCTTCCTCATGAAATCAATCACCGCGCCAATCTCTGGGCCTTGCGCTCTCTGGGTGTTCGCTACGTGATCTGTGTCACTGCGGTGGGCAGTCTGCACGAGAGTTACGCTCCAGGGCACATCCTACTTCCAGACCAGTTTTACGATCGGACGAGCGCGGTGCATACGTTTTTTGGTGATGGGATCGTGGCACATGTGAGCCTTGCAGAGCCTGTGAGCGGAGAACTTCGCACGCTTCTTCAGCAGGCAGCTCAAGCCTGTGGTTGCACAGTGCACGATGGAGGGACGTATGTAAATATGAGCGGCCCTGGATTTTCCACCCGTGCTGAGTCGGAAGCTTACAGACATCTTGGTTTCGATGTGATCGGCATGACCAATCTGGCTGAGGTGAAACTTGCGCGCGAGGCGGAGATGGCACTTGCCACGCTCTGTATGGTCACTGACTACGATTGCTGGAAACAAGATGAGGCGCCTGTGACTGCGGCAGAGGTGGGGAAAAGGTTGCATGCCAATGCTTGTGCGGCGCGGGAAATTATCAAGCGGTGTATTGCGTCCATCCCCACACATGCTGCGTGGCCTGAGCACCGGAGTCTGGACGCTGCGATCATGACGCCGCGTGCTCAGTGGCCGGAGGTGACTGTGGAGCGACTCGCACCTTTACTCGAACGCTTTCTTTAGTTGCCATTGGAGCGATCGTGCCAGACTATTCGGAAAAAATTGTGAAACGCTTTCTTCTACTTTCTCTTCTTATCACGGCATGCGCCACGGGCGCGGACCCCGAGGCGGATCGCGGTGCTGCTCCAGAATCCGAGAGCCTAACGGAGCCTGCGGTGGGGATGCCCATGCGGGGTGACAGCACTCCGGCACCGGAACCGACCCAAGAGCCCACGCCTGTCGCGACTCCTGCTGCTACTCCCCGCCCGCCGCGTATCACCTACAATGGCGTGGACATCACGAGCAAACATGTGGCGCTCACTTTCGATGATGGCCCGCACAAGACTCTCACTCCCCAACTTCTGGACATTCTGGCCAAACGCAATGTGCGGGCTACATTCTACGTGGTCGGCCAGAACGTGGCTGCTTACCCCGAGATCGCGGCGCGGATCGTGCGGGAGGGCCATGAGATTGCCAATCACTCGTGGTCGCATCCGTCCTTTACCAAAATATCTCAAACTGCTGCCCGCTCTCAATTGTCGCGGACGGAGGATGCGATTGTCGCGGCCACCGGTGTGCGTCCGACCAATTTTCGCCCGCCTTATGGGGCGTACACGCAGAGTATCGCTGGATGGATACACCGCGATTTCGGGTATGAAAACATCCTCTGGACTGTGGATCCACGCGATTGGCAAAAGCCGGGTGTCAGCGTGGTGACGCAGCGCATGGTATCGGGTGCCGCGCCAGGAGCGATCATTCTGGCGCACGACATCCACGAATCGACGATTCGCGCGGTGCCTTCTGCGGTGGATCAGCTACTTGCGCAAGGGTATGAATTCGTGACGGTGTCGGAACTGATTGCGATGGAGCGCTCTCAGCCGACTGCGCCGGTCCGGGCTGCGGGAGCTATTCGTTGAACAAGCGCGGGGAGGATGCCGCCACGTCTGCGGAGTCGAAACTGAATCCGCCAGGGTTGCCTCGCACGCGGAGTGTTTCGAGCAGAAGCGACAATTCCCGCGCGGTATCTGTGGCGTAGTGCCGGACGAGTCCCACAGTGGTATCTGACCCAAAGACAATGATCATGATGGTGTCCTCATCCACGGAGTTCATGAAAATGTGGCTTCCGTTACCCTGATGATACAGTGCATTGAACTCGACTTCGCCTATTCGGCGTGCGAGTTCTTTGGTTGCAGCGAATGAGCCGGCCGCAAGTGCCGCGATGATGGTGACGTCGATGACTTCCATGTCGCCGAATTGAGAAAGGACGTTGCCGCCTTTATCCACGACGACGATGAGATCGGACTCAGATTTCTCGATGTAGTTCTGCAAGATTTGGTCGATGTTGGCAACATCCTGAATGGTAAGCGCGGGTATGGAATCCATGGTGATGATTTAGAGTTGGTTATGAGGTGGTCAGGATGCTTGCGTCAGGATGCTGCGGGCACTGTGGGGCTGCTTCCTGCGGGATCGTTATTATCTTTGCTGAATTTGTGCAGAAGGAGCTGGGAAACGGCATTCAAGGTGGCGAACACGTTCTGCCCGGTGCTTGAGACAGAATCGAAGCTTTGGACGCGTTTTTTTTCGTTGTTAAAAAGAAACTCGAGGTAGTTGATCGGAGCGATGTTATCCAGGTCGCGTTTGTTGTATTGAACGACGTAGGGAATTTCATCGAGGTTGATATTTTGTTTCGCTAGGTTCTCACGCAAATTGGCGAAACTCTCCACGTTCTCCTCCATTTTGTCCCATTGCGAATCGACGACGAACACGATGCCGTCCACGCTGCGCAACACGAGTTGCCGGGTCGCATTGTAGATGACCTGTCCGGGCACGGTATAGAGCTGAAATTTGGTGCTAAAACCTTTGATAACCACGGCATTGACGGGCAGGAAATCGAAAAACAGGGTGCGATCTGCCGCAGTGGCCAGCGAGACGAGATCGCCGCGGTGTCCGGCATCGATGCGGGAATGGATGTAGGAAAGGTTCGTTGTTTTGCCGCACAATGCAGGCCCGTAGTACACGATTTTAAACTGAATTTCTTTCCGAGCGTAATTGATGATGGACATGGTGAGGATGGGTTAAGCGTTCTGACTATCACCGTACATGCGGTTGAGTTGCGTGGTGATGTTGCTTAGACGTCCACGTACTCCAGGCATGAGTTCACGGGTGCCGTGTTTCACTACCATACTGATTGTGCCACTCCTGAACAGACTCACAAAACCTTTTTCTGTGTCCACAGTAAAGCTTTTCAACTGGCCCAGCTTCAACTCGGTGACAAAGCCCGCAGTACGCTGGAAGAAATGCGGCGAGATGGCGCTGAGCGAGTCGAGTGCCTCGATGGACCCGGCGGAAGCAAGGCGCAATCCGTCGGCGGTGCAAATGATCGCACTGCCGAGGCCGGGAAGTTCCGCAGTGAGTGTGGCGATCTTGCGTGCGTCGAGCGCTTCGTCGGTCATGAACATCTGCTGCAAGGCTGCGGCGGCTTCTGCGGCCTGCGAGCTTTTCGCTGGCGCAACTTCCGTGGTCAGCGGGGCAGGCTCGTCTTCTTGAGTGGGAGCCTCCACGGGCTCGGGTGCGGCCTCGGGTGTTGCAGCGGGAACATTTATTGTCACCGGAGCGGGCTTGACGGCAACCGCGATGTCTTCCTCACTAACTTCGCCTGGTGTGACGATCTCAGTCTTGATGAAGGGCTTGGGCGGACGCCCTGCAGTAGGTATCGCGGTGGACGCAGCTACTGGCATGGCGAGAGGCGCCGGTGCTTCTGCTGCGGGTTGGGATGCAGGCAGGGGGATATCTAGCGCAGCAGCCTCGGCTTCGCTGAGTCGGATCTGCCGTCCACTTGCGGGGTGTTCTTCCGGAGCAGGGGTGGACTCTTCTTCGTGTATTTCCTCGGCCTGCAAGCTTTCTTCATCGGCTTCTGAGGGGCTGGTTTCCGCTTGCTCCGCGATGGGCTCCGCTTGTGGTTCTTCGGCAGCGACTTCATGTGCTGCTTCCGGGTCTGTGCTCGCAACTTCCTCAGCTACGGGCTCGTGCTCATCCTGGGTTTCCGTATGCTCCGCCTCGGTCTGCAATCGTGCGGCGTCCTCGCGGGCTTTGTCGCTGAATGGGGTTGGTATTTCCTCGTGCACTTCCTGGCGCACTTGATCGCCACGATGTTGCAGGACGCTCTGGGGCAATGCGGAGACGATGTCGCGCAGCGGAAGCGGCACGCCGGAGTCGGCTTCCTGTGCGTTGATCAAGGCGCGGTAGTGGTCGGGGAGTGCGCTTTGAAATGTGGCAACTGGTACAAGCACTTTGCCCGTGCGAATCTGAGGTTGCACCAAGGCAATGGGGAACTCGATGGTTGCATTGCTGTCCACGCCAGACGCGTCGCCATTTAGCAAGTAGGCTGGCAGAGAACGCAACACGGAAGCCAGATTGAGCTGCACATTCCCAGACAGCACCATGGTCTCCAGGCTGGGAGCGGGCTGTGGCGGGAGATGCGGTGCACCGCCTGCGACATTGGGCAATGAAGACGGGAGTTTAATCCCGGAGACGGTAACTTTCCTGGTAGGCAGAGGGATGGAGCCGCCTCCTGTATCGCCCGTGGATGTCTGTGGAAACGGGATGGATTTCTGCGGAGGTTCCTCGTCTTTGCTCTCTGTGCTGTGGTTGGATGGCGGGCCAATTTTTATTTTCCCGCCGCTCACTGAAGCCCGCACGGTCGCTGGGGGCGGCCGCATGCCGGGAGGAATGATTGGCACCGTGGAGCGCGGGCTCTCGCCTGGCGCTCCGGAGGTTCGCACTGTAGGCGTGGATTTCGGTAGCATACCCTGCGTCTGCGAAGGGTGGGGCACTGCGGCGGATAAAGACGAGGGCGCCGAAATCACCGCGCGGCCGCCATCTTGCAAAACGCCTTTGAGAAAGGGCGTCTCATAGATATGGGCAGGTGTCTCGACCTGCTGCTGGTCGGGACGGAAATGAAACTCCCCGATTTGTTCCACCAGTTTTTGCAAGGGCAGATGGATGCTGGATTCATCGCCGGCAAGAGCTTCCGGCCGCTCGAATATCTCGGGGCATACTTCGGCAAGTTTGGACAGGGAAACGCTGGCTTTGCCGCGAGTGAGATCGCTGTATAGATCGCGCGAGTGAAAGGTGATCTGCCGCTGCAAATCCAAGCGACCAGTTTTTAACACTCCTGGTGGTATGCGGTCGGCGAAATCCCCCAGAGTAAATAGAATCTCCTTGTCAGGCAAAGGCACCACCGGTCCGGGCGCAGCCACAGGCTGTGGCTGCGGCTCGCCTTCCACCGCAAGACTCACCGGGCGCAGGCTGCGCGGCATGATGGTTTTTGTGACCGGCGAAGCACTTGGCATGGGGAGTGTCCCCTGCGAGGTGCGGCCATCGCTGGAATCTTTCGAGATTTTCTTAAACCAATTTTTAAATATGCCCATAAAAAATTAATGCTCCTCGGCGGTCACCCGCCACACGTCTTCCAATGTTGTGATGCCCTCGCGCGCTTTGTCCAGACCTACCATCCGCAAGGTCTTCATGCCTTCCGACACGGCCTGATTTTTGATGATGTTAGCGGACGCTCTCTTAATGATCAACCGCCGTATGCTTTCCGAGACCGGCAAGACTTCAATCACCGGTGCGCGTCCGGCATAGCCTCGCCGTTTGCACCGATCACAGCCGGAACCGTGATAAAAATTTACCGCTTGCATATCTCCGACGAGGTCCAGCTTCTCAAACATCTCGGGCTCGGGCAGGAAATCCTCCTTGCAGTTCGTGCAAATGCGCCGCACCAGACGTTGCGCGCACGTGAGCAGCAGGGAACTAGCTATCAAGAATGGCTCGATGCCCATGTCGTCCAGACGCGAAATCGCGCCCGCCGCGTCGTTGGTATGCAGGGTGCTGAGCACCTGGTGACCAGTGAGCGCAGCTTTCACAGCGATGTCCGCAGTCTCGTTATCTCGAATCTCGCCGACCATCACAATGTCAGGGTCTTGACGCAGGATGGAGCGCAG
>CBDUBV010000166.1:0-5913 GCA_965365475.1 uncultured Chthoniobacteraceae bacterium
TTAAACAGCGCGATGCCGATTTGAAACTTCTAAAACCGCACCCAGCAACATTTCCCTCGTACTCGGCGCGAATAGCGGAGCTAGGGAGACACACTTCTACCAGTGCTGCCAATCGGGTTTGTGCTCGAACACATAGCCGTAGTATTCGCGCCTGCGAAGCATCGATGCGGCAGCTTCATCCAGGATTACCTTTGCCACAGGATGCATTTGCAGGATGGACGCCGGCACCATCGCAGTCAGCGGTCCCTCTACCATCGCAGCCACGGCCGCAGCTTTGGCTTCACCAAAGGCAAGCATCACAACCGCGCGAGCCTCCATGATCGTGCCGATCCCCATCGTGATCACATGGTGAGGAACAGCGTCGGGTGCAGAAAAAAATCGCGCATTGTCCGCGCGGGTGCGTTCTGTGAGAGTCTTGATGCGGGTGCGCGATGCGAGCGAGGAGGACGGTTCATTGAAGCCGATGTGCCCGTCCCTTCCGATGCCAAGCACCTGTACGTCGATGCCGCCTGCTCGGGCGATTGCCTGCTCATAAGCTGCGCAATGCGCGGGAATATCCTCTGCGAGACCATTGGGAATGTGGATGTTTTCCGGCGCGATATTTACTTCAGAAAAAAAGTTTTCCTGCATAAACCGTCGGTAGGAAGCAGGGTGGTCACTGCCGAGCCCTGCATACTCGTCCAGGTTGAATGTGGTGCAGCGGGAGAAGTCGAGTCGCTGCTCGGCATGCTGTCGAATCAGCTCCCGATATAGAGCTAGAGGAGTGCTGCCCGTGGCAAGTCCCAGCACTGCATTGGGCCTGGCACGGACAAGCGCGGCGAGATAATCGGCTGCCTGGCGCGAGGCATTCTCCCGGTCGGTTGCTATGACGATTTCCATATTTGCTATGCTAAAAATGTGCCACGAGGCGATTGCGAACATCGTCCCGAAAACGGTCGATGAATCCCATGGCAAAAGCGATGGGATCGAGCGAATCGTCTGTAATAAGCGGCGTGAGGTCCATCGCGATTGTCATCTGCGAAGCAGCATCGCTGGCGTGCGAGTCGAAGAAGGTAGCATTCGCCGAGCGGCGCCCTATGGTGGCGAGGTCATAGCGTTTACCACCCGCGATCTGAGAGTCGAAGATGCCGTTGAGTGCTGCGGCGAGATGGTCGTGGCCGCTCACATCCAAGGCGATCTTCTCGTCGTCGCCCAGCCAATCAAGTCCCCGCCACATTTCACATCCGAGCACTTGCTTGGGACGGGCGGCAGGTGCCATGCCTCGGATCGCTTCCACAACTGCTGCGGTGACACCGATGTGGGTGTCGTGTTTATCTGCAAGATTGTGTGTGTACACGACCTCGGGTGATGTCTCTGAGAGGATCACGCGCAGATCTTCGGCCAGTCGCTTGTCAGAGGGCGACTTAATCGAAATGCTGGAGTAGCCAAGCTGGATGATTCCCGCGTAGCGACCTACGACTGCGGCAGCGCGCTGTTCTTCCAGGCGGACCCGGCGCATTGCCTCGTCGGAATAGCTAGCATAGTCGCCCGTGCGCGAACTCCCCGCTCCGTCCGTGCAAGTGACCCCTCCGAACCAACGCTCCTGTTCGTGGTGGAAACAAGCCACGATGCCATGGAAGGCCATGAACTCGAGATCGTCCTGGTGGGCTCCGATGCCAAGATGAGTGATGCGCGAAAGTGGTCCGCCATCTGGAGAGAAAACATCAGCCGAAAGGTTGTGCAGTTTCATAATGTGGTAACTGGCTCGGGGTTGTGTAAGTGAACACCGAGCGCATGGTGGAACCCCCCGGAACCTGTCCGTGTTAGGAAATAATAGAGATGGTGAATCTCTGCGCAAGTTATGAAATCTCGCGCGTAACATACACAGACCATTGACACACGTGGAGTATTCCTATCTTGAAAGACTGCTACATTTTCTAAACTGCGACGGCTGGATTGTGACGTTCGCACCCCTGCGCAATCCACACGCAGCCGTGCTGCCGGTCGGGGAGGTTATCGCATTAGCGGCTCAGGCTGAGACATCGTTTCTTCGCGCGACGAATGGCACATGGACGCCCCACCGCGAGCCTCCAGGCGTGCTACTTCCCATTCTTGCGGCCACTCCTGCCAATACCTCCTTCTCCGGAGTGACCGCGCTCCTCGTGCGTCGCCATGGTGCGCCCCGATTCGGTGAGATCGAGATTGGGCTGGGCCGTGCGACATTGCGCGAGCTTCTGCGACTTATGCCTGGAACTGAGCTGGAAATCCCCGCGCCTCGCCCTTCTCTTCCACCTCGTCTGCTGAGCACCTGGGCGCTTCTGGTGGAGGGATGTTCGCGCAAGGACATCGCAGATGCTCTTGGTCTGTCGGTGAATACCGTGAGCAGCTATGTAAAGGAGATATATCGTGCCGAGCGCGTCTCTTCCCAGCCTGAGCTTATGAACAAGCGCGCCGCACATTCTCGGCGATACCCCTATTTTGGGGAGTAGGCAAAAATTAGGAATTGCCTCATCACGACATCGGACAGCCACACACCTCGCAACATACTCTTATGAAAAAACTCATGCCAACCCCATTGCGCTTTGCACTCCGTGCGGGATGCACTCTCGCCGCACTTTCACTCGCGATGCCTGCAACCCTGCGCGCCCAGGCGTCGCAGGTTGCGTTCTGGAACTTCGATGGTTTCGATCCGATCAACGACACGCAAATAACCAACGGCGTCGGCAGCTTCGATTGGTCCAATATTGGCACGGCAGATACGTCCTCCGTCGCAGGCGTTTCCGGCGATGGCATCGCTTTCACCAACGTCGCAGATCCTGGAAAGTATTTTGACATAGCACTCGATCTCACCGGTCGGGATATTCCGATTCTTTCGTATTTTAATGCTCGAGATTTCTCAAATCTTGCAGGCGCGTGGTCCTATAGCGTGGATGGCGGAACTTCATTCACTCTGCTCGGATACTCGCCCCCTCTGACAGTAGGCCCGGATTATGGTGCAGCTACGATCATCCTGGAAAGTGCCACGCTGCGTAATCAGGCAGATGCCATCCTTCGCTATACTTTCGCTGGAAATGCTGGTGCAAATACCAGCACCGCGAAGTTCGACAACATTAGCGTTCGCGCCACGGAGGCCACGCAGATCGCTGCCTTTGTTGCTGGCGGAAAAACTTCACAGCGTGCAATGCTCGGTCAGGTGCCACAGGTAAACTTCTCGATTTCTGAACGCACTGGCGCTGCGGCGTCCTATACTCTCACCGGCACGAACCTGAACGTGCCCGCGCCATTTTCAAGCGGCAATCTTGCTGCAAACGAAAAACGCACTCTTCCCACGTCGCTCAACGCAACCGGCGCTCTGGCTGGCGATACGGTCCAGGCAAAGTTAAATATCACCAACACGACGACGAATGAAACTTCCAGCGCGGCGATGGATTTCCAGATGGTTGATAATCGCGCGATCAGCACTGGCGCGACGGGAAGCTTTGGAAATATCGGACGCGTGGTTGCAGGGCACGTCTTCGGACAGGTGACATTCGATGGTGGTTCGGCCACCGACTCCGAAGCCACCCGTGTGACCATGAACGCTGGCGAATTCACCGTAAACCCCGGTACTGGTCCTAAGTTGGTGCTTTCGACAAGCGGAACCGTGTTCAATGACGCCAACCAAACCGCTCTTGCGGATGTATATTTCCCCACATGGGGCGGATACGGTTCAAGAAACGTCTCCATTGCGAACCTCAACGCAACGAATTTCACCCCCAAGCCCTGGGGAGCTGAGATTGGCACCACCCGGCTTCTGCGTGGGGAAGGTCTAGCCGGCGAAGCTTTGAACCTGCAGGGCGCATCGCTCAATGTGCAAGCAGTTGTGCTTGCGAACCGCCAGATCACTGGCGGCGTCGTGAGCGTGGGACGACAGATGGTGGATACAAACGCCATGGCGAATATCACCGTTTCGGGATCGGCTACGGCCACGCTCCATGGCGGCGTGCAAGGAGACAACACAGCCACGCGGGTGAACCTGCAAGCCGCGACCACTGGCGATCTTGTCAATGATGGAGTGGAAATCACCACATCTGCCACCTCTTTTAACGGGCCCAATATCACATCCGTCGCGGGGCTGAATTACAATTTCGAAGTGGATACCACGGTGACCGGCGCCACAACCAAAGTCTTGAATCTCGCGTCGGCTCTTTCGGATGGAGAGGCTGCGTCTGCAGGCGCAACCCTGCAGAATTCGCTGAACATCGGAGCGAAATATACCGTTGTTGCAGATCGCCAGTTATACTATGACTCCCATGTGCGGGCTGTGGCGGTGACCGGCACCACATTTTTGAATCCTAAATTAGGAACCGAGATAACTACCAGCGGCGACGACGACCATTTCACCCGACTTATGGTGGGAACCGTTGCATTTAACCAAGCCTGGTCAAACACCTATTATACTGCATATAACGGCCCACTTTATTCGGCAGCAACCACTCCCAACTATCAGTTGATCGCCTCAGAAGTCAGACCCGCCATCACTGGCGAGGGCCTCTCGGGCGAGACCGTTCAAGACGTGGCGGTGGATGTGTCTGTAAAATACATCGACCCTGCTCAAACCACGCTCACGCCCTCGAAAGCAGGAGAGTTGGGCGTGGGCGACTCCATCACCATTGCCAATGCGGCTGCTGGTGCGGGGGATCGCGCCGGAGCGTTAATCACCGGTTCAATTATTGGTGGTGGCTTTACCATTGCATCCCAACCTTCCATCAGCGGGAGCGACTCGCAGGGGTATTTCTATGGAGGTGTCGCACCAGGAAGCTCCAGCACATTGCTGCTGGGGTTCAACTCTGCAGGCCGCATGAATGGCAGGCACACGGCAACCCTCTCTTTTGCCCTGGAGAATTACTACAACGATCCAGCTGCGGATATCTTCCTCGGAGGCACTGCTTCACAACATAGCTATCAGCTAAGCCACACCGTCACCGGGGCATCAGGTCAATCCGGCAACGCCACAGTGGCCAGCGGCCAGAGTCTGAAAAATGCCGGGATCGGCCTCAACTACACGGGCTCGTTTACCAACGAAGCCGGCTTTCTGGACTCCGCAACGTTTGGGGCGGATACCGATATTCAGATAGCTTACCTCGACGCCTCGACTGCTCCCGAAGCTCAGTTGGTCAGCGACATCGTCGATATTTACGGACTGGATGGTATCCGCTTTGTGCTCCAGCTTAAATACGACGAAGCTGCGATGGTCTCCTTATTTGGCGACGAAGAGTACGCTCAAATAAACTGGTTCAATACGGACTACAATCTTTGGATGAATTCCATCTATGGCAACAGCGACCAGGGGTTCGGTGCGCAGAAGTTCTCCATGAGCTATGACGATTATCTTGGCCTGGCCCAGATAGCAGGCACACCTCAGCTCAGCCACTACGGAGTCGATGTGACTTCCAACGTCGTGTGGGCCGTGCTCGATCATAATAGCCAATTCGGCTCCTCCGGCCCGACATCCGCCGTGCCCGAGCCATCAGCTCTCATGCTGGTAAGCCTGGCAATAGGCGGTTATCTCACCCGTCGCCGGATTCGCCGATAGCAGGGTTAGACATCCTGGCCTGAGGAAAAACTCAATGATCGCACTGGGAGGGTGGACATTCTTGTCCACTGAGCCATCTCTCCGTGCGACAGGAATGTCGCACCTCAGAAGACTTGTTCGCAGAGTCTTGGAAGTTTCAATTAATCGGGTCACCACAATTCCACACTATTCAAAAACATCAGGAGCAGGTCAGGATGTCTGAGGTATGCAATTAAGTGCGGACGCCGCGAACTGGCCTCAGTCCGCAAGCAGCACTCGCGTCCACTCGTCTGGGCGGTGAAACGCGATGACCGGATGCGCGGCGGTCGTGGAGAGGATGGGCTCGCGGTCCGACGCTGCGTCGTAGCGGGCAAATGCCA
>CBDUBV010000167.1:0-5797 GCA_965365475.1 uncultured Chthoniobacteraceae bacterium
AGTCCCGGTGGATTGACCGGACGCACATTCATACTTCGATTAGGATTTTTTTTGTCAGGGGCACGCCAGCCGCGGTTTCCACTTGTGTAGCCATCTCCAATGTTCAGCCATAAAATTCCGTCAGGTCGAAGCACGCGTTTTACTTCCGCAAAAACATTGGTCAGTGATTAAATGAAACCCGCGAGCGTAGGCTCGAGGCCAATCTGTCCATTGATGCCGTAATCTCGCAGACCCCAATAGGGAGGTGATGTAACCACGCACTGCACAGAGTCATCTGGTAACCTGCTCAAGGCAAAATGCACATCTCCCTCAATGACCAGAGATTCTTTCAGCTCAAGCGGATTGGGTGTGACTAGCTTAATCGTGTGCATCGACTGGTAGAAAGTAGCGGGCTGGACGACTTTTGTCACGTCAGACAGTCTTCCTGGATTAACCAGTCTCGCATTGCAACCGTCGGTCTCATCAATAACTCGATTCGGAAGCTCCCAGCTAGACTATGTGCATGATTCTTCGTAAGACCACTCACATGAAATTTTTATTGCAGTTCCTACTAATGGCCTTGCTTCTGCTGTGCGCGTGCGGCAAGAAATTCTCCGCTCGCGAGCAGCTCATCGTGGGCATGGAGCTTGCCTACCCGCCGTTTGAAATGACAGACCCGTCCGGCGAGCCCACCGGAGTCAGTCCAGACCTCGCCCGTGCACTGGCCGATTTTCTCGACCGCGAACTTGTCATCCGCAACATTCCATTCACCGGCCTCATCTCCTCCTTGCGCACCGGCAAGGTGGATCTCGTCATCTCCTCCATGACCGCCACGGAGGAACGTCGCAAATCCATCGACTTTTCCGAGCCGTACCTGCGCACTGGCTTGTGCATGCTGGTCGGTCGGGACACTCCAATCGAAAGCTTTGCCGATGCCGACCAGCCGGGATTTGTCATAGCCGTGAACCAAGGCACCACCGGCCATGCATTTGCAGAGTCACGCCTCAAGAACGCAAAGTTGCGTGTGCTCGACAAAGAACAAAACTGCGTGCTGGAAGTGGTCCAGGGCAAAGCGCAGGCATTCATCTACGACCAGATGTCGGTCTATCAGAACTGGAAGAAAAATAAAGACACCACGCGGGCTCTTCTTAACCCGATTCGTGAAGAGCAATGGGCAATAGGCATCCGCAAAGGCAACGACAAATTGCTCCAGCAGGTAAACCAGTTCCTGAAAGACTATCGTCTCAACGGCGGATTCGAAGACCTCGGAGAAACCTATCTCGCAGAGCAGAAGAAAGCATTTGAGCAGCTTGGTATCCCATTTATTTTTTAAATCTTGTCCGTCAAAGCATATTTCTTTGAAACGCAGAGCACGAGTGCGTGGCTGCGCAGACTTCATGTCGCAGCCGTGGTGCTGCTTCTCAGCCTCGTCATCTACTTCATCATGGCCAGCCTGGCCTATTACAAGTGGGACTGGCAGGTGCTTTGGCAGTACCGAGCCAGATTGCTGGAAGGCTGGTGCATGACCGTGGTGGTCTCATTTTTTTCTCTTATCCTCAGCACGCTCATCGGCCTTGTCGCCGCGCTCGGACAGTTGAGTTCGGTTTTATCCCTGCAGGCACTCTGCCGGATTTACGTCACCCTTATTCGAGGCACACCGCTCCTTGCTCAAATCCTTCTGCTATACTACGGCATCTTCGAGGCCGTGGGACTGCAGAGTGCCACCCTTGGCGGCATCGTGATTCTATCCATCTTCTCCGGCGCATACATCAGCGAAATGATCCGAGCTGGCATCCTCAGCGTCGGCGAATCCCAACGCGAATCCGCCCGCGCAGTTGGCTTTACCACTTTGCAGACCTATCGCTTTGTCATTCTTCCTCAGGCGTTGCGCCAAACTCTTCCGCCCCTCGCAGGTCAGTTTGCATCTCTCATCAAAGACTCCTCGCTGCTGATGATCATCGCCGTCAACGAGTTTACACTCGCAGCGCGCGATGTGAGTTCGCTTACTTATACCGCATTTGAAAGTTACCTGCCATTGGCTTTGGGCTACCTCATCCTCACGCTCCCGATCTTTTGGCTGAGCGAATCGCTTGAACGCAGGCTTCGCTATGAAGATTAATTTAGAGAGCGTCAGCAAAGCTTTCGGCACCCACCGCGCCCTGCAGGACGTGAGCTACCGTTGCGAACGCGTGCGCAGCCTGGTGCTAATCGGGCCTTCCGGCGGCGGCAAATCCACTTTGCTGCGCATTCTCGCAGGCCTCACCGCGCCCGACTTAGGCAAGGTGGACCTCAATGACACCACGATTCGATACGAAGAAAAGCATCTCGCGGCTCACCGCCGACAACTTGGCGTAGTCTTTCAAGCATTCAACCTGTTCCCGCACTACACCGCTGCCGACAACATTCAGATTCCACTCATCCATGTGCATGGTTTGGGAAAAGAAGAATCCGCCCAGCGCACCAGGCAGGTGCTAGAGCGTTTCGGTCTGGGGTCCCACGCCGGGCATAAACCAGCTGAGCTATCTGGCGGTCAACGCCAGCGAGTAGCCATCGCACGCGCCATCGCCATCCGACCCAGACTTTTGCTTTTTGATGAACCGACTTCTGCTTTGGACCCGGAAATGACAGCCGAAGTTCTCGACCTTATAAAAGAGCTGCGCGAGGAGGGCATGGATTTTGTTTTGGTCACGCACGAGATGGGATTTGCCCGTGCCGTTGCCGATGAAGTTGTGTTTTTAAAAGACGGACGCATCTTCGAGCACGGCCCAGCGGGCGAGATATTCAGTGCGCCCAAAACATTCGACCTAAGAACCTTTCTTGCACGCGTGCTACAATACTAGAGCACTTTTAATTTGAAGGAGCGCATCCTTCTCACATACCACGAAGCAGACACCACGCGCGAACAGGTGACCAAGGGCTCCAGCCGAACTCATCGTTTCTAGCATATACAATCCATGTTCATCGATACATGAATTTTTCTTGCCTCTGATATCCGACAGACTTAGTTTTTCCCAAGCAGTCAGAAACCTAATGTAGAAAGGCAAGCGGTATGAATAGTGCTAATGTCTCATGTATTGCAATCGCCACCGCGCTGATCTATATTCTACAAGTTGCTTCCGCACGATCCGCCGCTCACGACCTTCGCAATGCAACTCCCCCTGGTGGCCTGAGCCCTGATATGGTTCAACTCATGTCAGCGTTCAAGTCGGCCACCCAAGCCATCAAAATACAAAGCGACGGCCTTTACACAGCATATAACTATGCTCAGAACTGGCTTATTGACTTCGATGCGCACGGCTTCGCTGTTCGTCCCCACAGTGCTGACTGGAACTGGGGGCTGAGTTTGGAAGCTTACGGCCGCTGCGGCACACTTCAAAATGCTAAATTGGCGGCACGCCCTCGAATCAACGGCCACAAGCTCTCTCACTTGCGCGGGCCAGACCTCTGGGAGTGGTTTGCCAACCACAGCAGCGGTCTCATGCATGGCTTCACCGTGGACAAAGCTCCACCCGGGGAAGGCTCTGTCGAGTTGCAACTGGCGGTGCGAGGCAACCTCGAGCCCGTAGTTGAAGAGAGTCGCAAAGCCATTTCTTTTTATAATGCCCAAGGAGACAAACAACTCGAATATGCCGGGCTGCTCGCCTGGGACGCTGAGGGGCGGGTGCTCAATGCACAGTTGGAGGTGAAAAAAGACGGATATATTACTTTCGTCATAGACGACACCGATGCTGCCTACCCCATCACAATCGACCCCGTGGCGCAAAAAGCATATTTCAAGGCGTCCAATACCGGCGCGGGCGACTATTTTGGTGGTTCGGTGGCTGTCTCGGGGGATACCGCTGTAGTCGGTGCCTATCGTGAGGATGGGGCTACCAACAGCCTGGCTGATTCAGGAGCGGTCTATGTATTTACCCGCAGTGCTGGCACATGGACGCAGCAAGCGGTCTTGCGGGCATCCAACGCTGGCGCGGACGATATTTTTGGCAGTAGCTTAGCGATTTCGGGCGACACTATCATCGTCGGTGCTCTCCGCGAAGACGGCCCCACCAACTTAGCCTCAAATTCCGGGGCAGCTTATGTTTTTGTAAGGTCCGGGACGACCTGGACACAGCAGACCATATTGCGAGCATCCAACGCCGAAGCAAATGATTGGTTTGGATTCTCAGTGGCAATCTCGGGTTCCACGGCAGTAGTCGGAGCACCGTTTGAAGATGGTTTGGTCAACAACGTTTCGGATTCGGGTGCAGTTTACGTTTTTGTTAGATCAGGAAACACATGGACCGAGCAGACTATGCTGCGTGCTTCAAACGCCGGTCCCTCCGATAACTTGGGCTGGGCCGTGTCTCTTGCCAATGATTCATTACTCGCATCAGCTGTGGGGGAAGATAAACCCGTACCTCCAGTTACAAATTCAGGCGCGGCTTATCTTTTTACACGGGCAGGAAACGTGTGGACTGAATCTGCCATCCTTCGAGCCTCCAATGCAGACGTGAATGACGGCTTTGGAACGTCCGTGGCACTCTTCGGTGACACTGCTCTATTCGGTGCCCCCAATGAAGACGGTCCCGCAAACAATGTCGCCGATTCGGGTGCAGCATATGTGTTTAATCGCATGGGAAATTCCTGGGCTGAATCTACAATTCTCAGAGCAAGCAACCCGAGTCCTCACGCCAGGTTTGGGGCATCGATAGCTTTCTCGCATAATCACGCGGTCGTAGGGGCGCCTGGCGATGGCGGACCGGCCGGATTTTTATCCGACTCAGGTGCCGCTCACGCCTTTCTTCGCATGGGAAATGCATGGTTTGGTCAGGGCATCCTGCGGTCATACAACTTCGGCAATGAAGACGAGTTTGGTATTGCCGTCGGAGTCGATGGCACCATTACAATTATTGGCAGCACCTCCGAGGATAACTCGGCAACCGGCATCCAAATGGGATCAACAGTTCCCTCTAGTGAACCCGGCACGGCAAATGACTCAGGTGCCGCCTATGTCTTCCAACTTCCTGCCGGGCCTTTCCCGACCGACCTAATCCTTGCGGGCAGTGGAGATAATATGCTTGGAGGGAAAATCAGCAAAAAGTTAAGCGGGAAAAAGAAATGGAAATTTGAAATCAAGGCGCAAAACGACGATGCCACCTCGAAATTGTTTATAGGAAAAATTACAGGCTCTGCTCTGAGCAAAACCAAAGGAGCAAAGGTCACGATCCGCGATGCATCTGGCAGTAACGTCACCAAATCCCTGGCTCGCGGAAGATTTGCTGTCATGCTTGCTCCGGGTCAAAGCATCCGTCTGCAAGCAGGCATGAAACGGACAAGCCACACCTCGCGATCCTGGAAGGAGATGAAGATTCATTTCATCGCAGCCGATGGCACCAGTGATAGCATGAGTGCGCGGGCCCGCTGGAAGCGATAATTCCATCCTGAGAGCAGCGTAAGCCACGGCTTCCCAACTATAACGGGGCCGTGCGATTGCTTGCACGGAATCACGACGAGTTCCGAACTTTGAATTAAATTCTGTGGACTTTGAAGTTCGAAAACGGGTCGAGCCTTCATAGTGACATATATCAAAGTTTAGCAAGCCCATCAGCTTTTCATGTCGCCTGCCCCCGAGACCCCAAAGGTATGGCAGCAGGATTGGGGCGTGCATCTGCAGCCCTTTGGCGACGGAACTAACTAATATCTCGGGGCGTATTTGTGCCGCACGGCCATTGGCGATAGCCGCATGGTATCGATCGACGAAACTAACGTTACATTCAGATGGAAAGATCGAGCCCAGGGCAATGCGAACAGAATTGAAAAAGTCTTCTGGCATGGAGTT
>CBDUBV010000168.1:0-5794 GCA_965365475.1 uncultured Chthoniobacteraceae bacterium
TGCTTGGGGTCTCCGATCATCACCAATCGGTGATTGCCGGGCTGAAACACTTTGTCGAAGATTTCGAATTGTTGCTCATCGGTATCCTGCGATTCATCGATGAGAGCCACACGAAAACGCTGCCGAAGGCGGGCGATGAGTTGCCCGCTTGTATGCTTGTTGCGAAGCGCATCGCGCACCACTCGGATGAGGCCATCGTAGGTTATCTGACGATTTCTTTTTAATGCAATCTCCACGCGCTGCCCCACGATTGCCGCGCAGTCGAGTTGCCAATACCATCGCAACAGCGCGGACAATTCACATGCCTCCGCAGAGCGCTGCACGATAGGGAGTGATGCACCTTCCGCCGCCTGGCGCCGCCCAAGCTCTGAATTTTTGCGCACTGGAGATTTTTTTCTATCCCCCAGGGATGCGACCCATCGAGTGGCTTCCATGTCGCCTTGCTTAAGCCGATCGCATAGTTCCTGCCGCCATCGATCTGTGCCGCCGTCAAGCGTCCAGCTTTCCACCAAGTTTATAAAAATGGACAACCTCGCCGTCTCTTGCTCATCCGGCTTCATCGCTTTCAACCGCGCCAATGCCGGCTCAAATTCTTCCTTTGCAGGTTCAAAATCCAGCCCTTCCATCCGCAGGATTTCCACGACGCGCTTCGCATCCTCTGCCATGCTCCAGCTGGACGCCTCAGCCAGTCGCGCTAGAAAATCGTCCGCTGCCATGCGCTCACGCCACACATCGTAAAGAATTTCCTCCACGACATCGTCCGCATCGGGAATAAGTTCCATCTGGCCTGCCACACCGCACAACAGGCCTTCATTCTGAATGATCTTTTGGCAAAATGAATGGATCGTGCAGACATTCAGCCTGTCCATGTCGAGCAACGCCTGGTGCACAATCTGGCGATGCCGAGTTGCGCAGAATTTTGTCCGCAATGCATGCAAGCCCGGATCGTCCGCTGCTTCATTCTCCATCTCAGGCCCAGCCAGCTTCCGCAGCACCTCCCGGATTCTATTAGTCAACTCTCGTGCGGCATCGTTGGTGAAAGTAACCACGGCCACTTGGCTCAGGTCGTCCACCACTTCTTCCAATAAGAGCCGTGGCACAAGCCGACTGATCACGTAAGTTTTTCCGGTGCCCGCATTGGCCTCGATCACGGACAACCCCGCAGGCACCACGCTGTTGGCATGGTCGAACTCCCTGCTCATAGCACATCCTCCTTCCAGTCCAACATGGGCAAGCAAACTGCCTGTGCCCACCAGAGCCACTGCGGCCAGAGCCGATCGTCAAATGGATCGCGGTCCCGCCAGGCAAGTGCCTGAGCAGGCTCGGCACCATCTCCACCAAAAGAAAAATCATCCGCAGTTTGAGCCCATTTTTTTGACGTCTGCCAGCGCAATTGGGCCATGTCGGTCTTCTTCAGCAGACTTTTGGCAATGAACTCGGATGTCTGCCAACCGAAACACAAAAGGTCCTGAGAGAAAAATGCGTTCATCAACGTCTGCAAACACCGGCGTGCTTCGTCGGGCTCCATCCACTTCAAAGTCAGCACGTCGCCATTCTCGCAAAGTATCGTCGTCGGCTTGCTCAAGCCCGCCGCAGCAGCCGCCAACGCCGATATCCAAGGCGCAAAGAAATGCGCGAGACGATCCATCTTACCAGGCGCAGCATGTAGATAAGCAGTGGAGTCACTTGACTCGATGAGCCGCAACTTCAACGCGCCGGGGTTGCATTCCACCGTGAGTTCCACATGCTCTCCGCGTCGCGCCTGGAGCGACGCAGCAAGGCGCGCGAGAGTTCCGTGACGCCGTTGCCACCACGCATCGCCCAATCTCCCTGGCGGCAACATCCTGGAGGCTTCCAGTTCCGCGTGCAACTCGCTCAGATCACTGTGGCCAGCCAGCAACTCCTTCCACATGGCTACTCCCACTTTCCAATTGTTCAGTCCATCCAGATCAAGCAGCACGCGGTCCAACTCGTCCACGCTTCGAGCGTCGCCACCGAGTCCGATCACGTTCCTTTGCAAAAATGCACGCGCAGGATTGCGCCAGAACTTTTCAAGAGCCGCAGCCTCCACGAGGATATCTGAGGTGGCGGATACAGCCCGCTCCGCTTCGTCCATTTGAACCAGCGGATATCCCGACACGCGAAGTTCCTCTTCGATCCTTCGCGCTGTCCGCGCATGGTTTTCATCGTAGGATGCAGGCATGGTGCCATCGAAATAAGCAGGATGAAACGGCTGCAGCGGATGCATCGTCACAAGATTTTTTGCGCCCATTTCCTGTGCCGTGCGCAACAGCTCTTCCACTGGTGCCGCCAATGCTTCTTCCACGCCGGTCATCATATTTCTGCTGGATGCCGTGATGATCAATCGATCCTTCGCAGTAAGCAATGCATCGAGAAACATCTGCCTGTCTTCCACGCGGACATTGCGATCCCAAATACGAGGATGCTCTTGCAGCAGATCCCACGCAGGGCGACGCGTCTGACGCGGGAACGCGCTGCTTTGCATGCCCACGAGTGCCAACACACGGCACGGAATATTCTGGAATTGTCGCATGCTTCCAAAGCGGATGGCGCCTGATAAAGCGGTGCGGCGAGCCACGTCCTTTGTATGCGCATCCAGCCAATCCGCGATTACCCCGGCATCCACTCGGACTTCGCAATCCAAGCTCCGCAGGAAATGCAGCATCGGTTGCAGTGCGCGAGTTTCTGCATCGGGCGCCAAACCTTCCACCGCCGTCTGCAATCGCACAGCCCATTGCGCAGGCACAGCAGGTTCTCTCCATGAGCGGAATGTTTCTTCCAATAAAAACCACCAAGATAAAAATCGATCTCGCAAATCGCGATCGCTCGCCGCCGCCAGCGGAAGCACGAAACTGCCATCGGGATAACGCGAGCCCGGTGCCAGCCATTCGCCAGCGAGCAGACGGTCTCGAGAGAAACGCCACTCGCCCGGTTGTCCCGCTGCCTCGCTGCCAAGACCATGCGCCACGCCACATTGCTCGATCCAATGCTGCATGTGATCGAGCCCGCCCTCATCCACTTCTATTGCGGCTAGCGTGGCTCGCATACCGCTTAGCTCCCATAGCTCACTGGTTTCGAACCGACCTCGCGCCGCCATCTGCACCAACATGCCGGCCACCTCCACCAACGCGTCCCCTTCTCCCGAGGCAGCCTCCGCGAGCCTCACCGGAAGCGCGCCCATCACCGCACGGACCAATGGCGCATAGACTTCTGGCTCTGGTGTGATGATGCGCACCTCGTCGGGCAGCAGCCCAGGCAGTTCTTCAAATGCCCGCAGCAATTCATCGCGCAAGACTTCCATCTCGCGGCGCGGGCCAAAACACGCGTGGACTGAGATGTCGTTTCCTGCCTCGGCATACCTCGAGGGTGCCTGCACAGCGCGAATATCTGCCTGCACCCGCTGCAGCAACCCAGTAGATTTTTCCATGGCCACTTCGTGCTCAGGCCAATGCTCGAATTGCTCATCCAAACGCCCGAGCAAATGAAACGTCCCCACTGCCTGCCTGCCCATGGAAGCCAAGAGCGGATGCCCGGCAGTCAAATCCATGGTATCGGCGTCCACCTCCGAAGTCACCCACGTGTTTTTCTTGCGCATGTCTCCGAGAAATCCCAGCGACGGCAGCAAGACATCCACACGCACAGTGCATCCCAACTCGCTTAGCAACAGCAGCACATCCACCACCAGCGGATCGAGCGTGCCGGAACCGATCACCATCAAATCAGCAAACTTGTGCCGCCAACGCCCAGCCATTTCCAGATCCGGTGCCGCCCCGATCTCGGCTGGATGAGGCTGCTGCGATCTGCGGCGGATACGCTGCCACAATGCTTGCTGCCACTCTCCGGCTTCAGCCGTGTGATTCGCCCACGAGCGAATCATCTCCGGACGATAATGGCCGTATTGATCGAGTTGATCGGCGATCTCCAACGCCAGCGCATATCGTTCACGCACGGAAAATGCCGACGTATCCAGCGGCATGTCTTTTACTTCTTCCAATATCCCGAGCACTTGCCAGACCAGCCGACTTTTATGCCAGACGCTATCGGAGCCGGGGCCGACCACACGATGCACAAACTCCTGAGGCAACAAAAATTCCAACCCCATGCTGATCCCAAAACGCGCTGCAATGCGTTGCTGAAAATAGTCACTGAACGGCAACGAAGGCACGATCACCGGCTGCAGGACTGGCACACCCCGGCGAATACACGGGCCAAAAGCGTCCACCATTTCCTGAAAATGCAAATGAGGGAAAACCTGGATGGCCACGAGCCAAACCCTAGTGGTTCCAAGCGAAATTGTCGATGAGACTTGCCTGCGCTGAGACAAAAAAACTTACCCCTCCTATCGCCTTAACCACAATATGTTGTGGAGTTGTTCACAATCCCGCCCTTCATCTTGTATGTTTTCCGCTTGATAGCTGTCGCTCTACAGAGCGATACTCCTGGCCATGTATCTGAAATCCCTCGAGCTATTTGGGTTCAAATCGTTCGCCCCCAAGACTGTTCTTACTTTTCATCCGGGTGTCACCGCTATCGTGGGTCCCAACGGCTGCGGCAAGTCGAATGTTCTCGATGCCATACGATGGGTGCTCGGTGAGCAGAGCGCCAAGGCACTGCGTGGCGGTGAGATGGCGGATGTTATTTTTAATGGCACAGATTCACGCCAGCCAGTCGGCCTCGCTGAGGTGTCGTTGACCTTCGCGGATTGTGAGAAAGATCTTGGCGTCGAGTGGAACGAAGTGCGAATAACCCGACGGGTATTTCGCGATGGAAAGTCGGAGTATCTGCTAAATAAAACCCCCTGCCGTCTGCGCGATATTCACCAGATGTTCATGGACACCGGCATCGGGCGCACTGCTTACTCGATCATGGAGCAGGGCAAGATCGACCAGATTCTCAGCTCACGTCCAGAAGATCGGCGGGCCATTTTTGAAGAGGCCGCAGGCATCACGCGCTATAAGACGCAGAAAAAAGAAGCACTTCGCAAACTGGAATATACCGAAGCGAATCTTGTGCGCATCACGGACATCATCAAAGAGGTGAAGCGGCAGATTGGCAGTTTGCAGCGGCAAGCTGGGAAAGCCCGACGCTACCAGGCACTCTTGCACGATCTGCGCGTCCTGGAGACCTCGCTTGGACGGCGCAACTACGATGCTCTGGATCATCAGCTCCAGGAAATCCTCGCCACGGTAAGTCATCTGCGAGAGAGTCACACTGCGCAGGAGCAAGCCATCGAAGGCCGGGAGACTTCGCTGCTCAATCAGCGACATGAGATCGATCAGATCGAGCAGCAAATCAGCGAGGCACGGCAGCAGTTGCAGGAGCTGCAGAACCGCATCCACGCTGCCGAGAGCCGGATCAGTTTTAATAACGAGCGCGTGGAAGAGTTTCGCAATTTGCAAGAGCGTTACGCGCGCGACATCGCTGCGGCGGAGGAGAAATTGCAAATTCAGGAGCTGCAAATTGTCGAGACAGACAGTCAGTTGGAGTTGCTGCTAAGCAATCTGCAGGTCGAAGAAGCCCGGCTGCAGGAGGAAGGTCAACGCACTGCTGCGATGCGTGCCCGCAGGCTCGAAGTGCAACAGCAACTGGATGGCGCGCGGCGCACGTTCAACGACATGGAAGGCGCACTTATCCGCTCTCGCGCGGAGCTTTCCGCAGCTCTGGGACAAAGGGAAGCGGGCGAGGTGCGCTTGCAACAACTCGAAGAAGAGTTGCGACGCATCGAAGAGTCCAGCCAGCGTCTTGGCGCAAGCGCCGCCGACACCGCTGCCCA
>CBDUBV010000169.1:0-5691 GCA_965365475.1 uncultured Chthoniobacteraceae bacterium
GTGAGGAGATCGCTTTGCTGACGACGCCATGCTTCGATCAACGCGTGATTGCCGGAAAGAAGCTGATCCGGGACACGCCAGCCACGAAACTCTGCCGGACGTGTGTAGTGGGGATACTCCAAGTTGGCATGCGAGAAGCTCTCGTCCTGCGCGGAGCATGCATCGCCCAGGGCGCCGGGGAGCAGGCGCACGATGGCATCGGTGAGCACTGCCGCTGCAAGCCCGCCGTTAGTGAGGATGTAATCGCCGATGGATATCTCCTCGTCGATGAGATGGTCGATGACGCGTTGATCCACACCTTCATAATGTCCGGTGAGCAGAATCAGATGCGGCACCTTGCTCAGATTCTGCGCCATGGCCTGGTGGAAACGGGCGCCGCGAGGGGAGAGCAATATCACTCGCGCAGTCGGGGTGCGCAATGCTTCCACAGCTGCAAACATGGGCTCGGGCTTCATGACCATGCCCTGGCCCCCGCCGTAGGGTGTGTCGTCGGTGATGCGATGCTTGCCGACAGCCCATTGCCGAAGCGGGTGGATGCAGATTTCGGCCACGCCATTTTCCCGGGCTCGCTTCATCATGCTCGCGCCGAGAGGTCCTTCGCAGATTTCGGGAAACAACGTGACGATATCGATACGCACGCAAGCACTTTGCATGGGGCGATATGTCTGCACAAGGTTTCACTGGCACTGCTGGTTGGGGCCCATTAACTTCCACACGAACTTATGGCAGCACGCAAACAACGAAAAGGTCGGAGTAAGTCCAAGCGGATGCTCCGCAAGGTGCCTCTGACTTTGAGCAACGTGATCAAAGCACTGGTGGCTCTGGCTTTCGCTGCCACGCTGCTGGTGACATTGATCTACGGTATATGGGCGCTCTCGTTTGATCTGGAAAAAATCGGACAGATGCCGCAGCGGTCGGCCGTGTATGACATGGACGGCAATCTCTACAGCCGCATGCATGGCGAAAACAGGATTCTTCTGCCAGAAGGTAAAATACCTAAGAATTTTAAAAACGCGCTCCTGGCTCGTGAGGATAGTCGTTTTTATAAACACTTCGGCATTGATCTGATCGGCGTGGCCCGAGCTGCGGTGCGCAATGTGGCTTCGGGTTCCATCCGCGAAGGCGGCAGCACAATCACGCAGCAGTTGGCTAAAAACAGCTATTCGCTGGGCGGACGCAGTCTGCACCGCAAACTGCTTGAAGCCATGCTGGCGTTGCGCATGGAGCGGCGATTCAGCAAAGACGAGATTCTCGCGCACTACATGAACCGGATTTACTACGGGGCAGGCGTGTATGGGATTGAGACTGCGAGTTTGCAATACTTTGATAAAACAAGCGACCAGCTCACCATCGGCCAGGCAGCCATGCTTGCGGGCTTGATCCGCAGCCCCACCCGGTTTTCTCCGTTCAGCAATCCAGAGGGTGCCAAAGAGGAGCGAGACGTCGTGCTGAGCCGCATGGAGAAATTGAAGTTTATCGATGCAACTCAGGGAAAGGCCGCGCGTAAGGGCAACATCGGCCTGGTGAAACGCCGGTCCCTCACCTTACAAGAGAATTATGCGATGGACGCGGTGCGACGCGATTTGGATTTGATCCTCGCTGACAAGCATGTAGATGAGGGCGGGCTGCGGATATACACCACGTTCGATCCCAAGCTCATGCAGCAGGCCGCCAGATCGCTGGAGGGACATCTGTCTGAGATCGAAAAGTCTCCTGGTTACAAGCAGGCCCGGCGGGCGCAGTTCACCGCGCAGCAGCGCAAGGAAGAAGCCGAGACGCCCTATCTGCAAGGGGCGGTCGTGGTGATCGATAATCGCACGGGAGGCATACGAGCACTGGTTGGCGGGAGAGATTTTGAGGAAAGCAAATACAACCGTGCTCTGATGGCCAAGCGTCAGATAGGATCTTCGTTCAAGCCCTTTGTCTATGCAGCAGCCTTTGAGAAAGGGCTGTTTCCCGGAACGCTGGTGAGCGACGGACCGCTGAACAAGGGTGAGATTCGATCAGTATCCACCAATTGGAATCCGGAGAATTCGGACGGGGACTATAAAGGCAATCTTCCCGCGCGTGAAGGGCTTGTCCAATCGCGCAACACCATGAGCGTGCGCGTGGGTGAGATGGGTGGGTTGGACCGGGTGCGTGAGCTTGCGAAGCGTGCAGGCCTCGGAGAGAGCATTCCCCGGTTGCCTGCCATTTACCTGGGAGCATTTGAATCCACGCTCAAGGATGTGACATCGGCCTATAGCATTTTCCCAAATAATGGAGTGCGCAAACAGGCCTACATTATCGAGCGCATCGACGATGTGCTGGGACGCCCGATATATCGTGCAGCCCATGTGAAGATGCAGGCGATGGCGCCCGATGTGGCATGGATGACTTCCAATGTGTTGCAAGGTGTGCTTGATCGAGGCACGGGCGCGGCTGCTCGGAAAGCCGGGTTTAAAAGCCCCGCTGGTGGCAAGACCGGCACCACCAATGATTACACGGATGCATGGTTTGTGGGCTATACCAAGACTTTGACTTGCGGCGTGTGGGTGGGGCTGGATCGGCCCGGGCGCATCATGGACAAGGCTTACGGCAGTCGGCTGGCGTTGCCGGTGTGGACAAGCGTCATGAAAGCAGCTCCAGAAAAAAGGTATCCCGCCACGGATTTTCCAAGTCCGGTAAAGCTGGTGCGGCTCAATCTATGTGCGGGGACCGGGCAGGTGGCTACGCGCTCGTGCAATGCGGCTGGCCTGGCGTATGAGATCGATCTGCCTGCGAACCGCGTGCCGACGGTCATCTGCAGCTCGCACGAGGGGGTCATCGTGCGCAACGATGCGCGTCGCTCGCGGAGCAGCGGCAGTCGGGAGCAGTCAGGTTTTGTTCGCCGTATTAAGAGATTGTTTGGGCGGTAAATGCGGAGCAAAAAACATAGGGAGCAAGAACGCCGTTTCACGCCGAAGTTTTCTCGGCGACGAGTTCCCATGAATAGATGTCCACCAGGTTTTTTTGATGAACTATATTGCAGCAGCCTATATTTGCGAGAAGTGCCATGACAAAATCCAAACTGAAATTGCCATGTTAATGGTGGGGATTTAGTTCGTGCCCCAAGCGCAGGCAGTGTTCTCGATACGCTTTTTCATCAGGACAAAAAATCACGAGTTTTCCTCCTGGCTTAAGCACGCGAAGCCATTCGCGGCACACTGCTTCAACGTCGTCAAAATCCTCCAGTAAATGAGAAGAAAAAACATAATCCAGGACGTTGTCATTGAACCAATATAACGAAGTGGCATCGCCGCCGAGTTGCACGCCGTAATGGCCAGCACAAGCATACGGGCTCGGAAGATCAATCCGAATGGCCGTATCGTTTATAGGATCACCACCGAAACCGACATCCACTCCGTTTCCAATGCAGTATTTGCCTAGGCGATGTCGGCATTTTGAAGTCTCGCTCTGATAGGTGGGCAGCCGACGAAGCGTGAACCCTCTGCTCGAAAGAAATTTTGCAACACATACTTTGAGGTTATTTTTCAAACTTTTTTTAAGTAACCTATAAACCATCATAGCCCGGTATATTATTGTGCTAAATCACAGTGTGCGCACGTTGAACCCGCCGTCCACGTGAAAGACCTGGCCGGTGGTGTAGGGAAATGCACCGGCTGCGATGGCGGCCACTGCTTTACCGATGTCGGCAGGCAACCCCCAACGATTGATCGGAGTCAGCCCATCAGCAAAAAGCTTGTCGTATTTTTCTTTCACCGCACCGGTCATGTCCGTCTGGATGATGCCAGGTTGTATTTCAAAAACACCGATGCCGAATTCTGCAAGTCGCGCAGCATAGAGCTTGGTCATCATGGAGAGTCCGGCTTTGGCGATGCAATAATCGCCGCGGTTCACGGATGCCGTCCATGCGGAGATGCTGGTGATATTTATGATTGCCCGCGTGGCTCCCGGTAGTGCTTCCGTGGTGCGCATGAGGTTGGCCACGTGCTGAGTCAAGAAATATGGACCTTTGAGGTTGATTGACACCAGCCGATCAAAACTTTCCGGACTGGCTTCCAGCAGATCCGCTCGCACATCGGGTGCAACCCCAGCATTATTGACAAGAAGATCGATGCGAGAGAATCGGTCTTTTGCAAACTGCACAAGCCGCTGTTGGTCGGCGGATTTGGAGATGTCGGCCTGACAAATTTCCACTTCTATTTCATTTCCTGCTTCGAGGCAGAGATTTCGACATTCTGTCGCGGCCGTCTCGTTGCCTGCGTAATTGATGATGAGGTGATGTGATCCCAAGGAAGCAAGTTCGAGGGCAATGCCGCGTCCGATCCCTCGGGACGCTCCAGTTATTAATGCGATGGGTTTCATTTAACTTAGAAGCGTGTAGCTGGGAAAAACCCGCGCATCAAGGTTTGTGCGATAGCCATGAGGCAAAACACTGATGTCGCGGGCAGGGTGGCACCTGATGAGCAGTGCCAAACTCGTGCAAACCGTTGATGAGTCGTAGTGCGATCACCAATCACTATGAACAAGCTATACTTACTATTCATCGCCACCGCCATGCTCGGACTCACGTTGACCAGTTGTAATACTGTGCGAGGAGTCGGACAGGATGTTGAACAAGTCGGTTCCAACATAGAACACGCAGCTCACTAAAAATAAAAACCACTCGTCGTTCGCGGCGGAGATCAAAATAAATACAAAAATGAAAATTAGAACCATCAGATCCATTGGCCTTAGTGCCGTCATCGGGCTTACTGCGGCGAGTGCTGCGTGGGGCCAGTCAACGTCCACAACCACCACTGCGACTTCAACCACAACCAATGCAGGCGTCGTGAGTGACTTCACGCCGGATGCTATCGTAGTGCGTTCGGAAAGCGTAGCTGAGCCGGTGCGTTACAGCTTCACCGAGAAGACTGTGTATGTGGACGAGACTGGTGCTCCGGTTTCCCGAGAAATGATTCGCTCGGGGCTGCCGGTCACCGTGCACTACGTTACGCAAGGCGACCGCATGGTTGCTGATCGAGTAGTGGTAAGCAAAACTACAACCACCACGACTGAGGCGGCACCTGCTGTCGAGCCTTACGTGCCAATTGCTCCTGCGCCTCCGCTCACACCTGCTCCTGTGCAGGAGGAAGTGATCGAGCAAACAACCACCACGACTACAGTTGAATAAATAAACAAACTGCAACGTATGAAAGCACTACATCTATTGGGCGTTCTCGCCATCGTCAGTCTTCCAGCCTGCATTTCGTATGAGAAAGAGACCGAACCCACAGTTCGTTCCACCACAACGACTCAGGAAAGACTAGTCAGGCGAACTCCAGCGCAACCTGTGGTTCACAGTCGGCAGACCACCTATTCGGCTGCCACGGTTCCGGCCACCACGACACGCGCAACAACCACCCGTGCTATAACAAGCACCCCGAGCACGACGACACGAGTGGTCGCATACTGAGAAACAGATCACGGCATAGTGCCGAAAATATAAAACTCCAACCCATCGGCCTAGCTTGTCCCAACGGACATTCGAGGCCGATGCTTTTTATTACACCAACGAATCGTAATCTATAGTCGTAAGTCGCTCGCGCTTCGTTCCGAGCTTTGGAATGCAATCAATGAGCGCACGCGTGTAGGGATGCTGCGGATTGTGCAGGACATCGTGACAATCTCCATGCTCAACTATCCGCCCACGAAACATGACGAGGACCC
>CBDUBV010000170.1:0-5590 GCA_965365475.1 uncultured Chthoniobacteraceae bacterium
TTGACAGAGATCTCCGAGTCAGGTCAGGCCGAGCCGGACATGAAGGTGTTCATCGAACCGAAGGAAGAGTCGATGATTTCGGCCGTGAACGCCTCGCCCAAGTTTGTGACTGCCCAGCAGGTGGAGGATTTCCGTCAGCAAGTCGAAATCGCCAAGGCGGAAACGCGCGAACTCAAAGAAACTGCGCAGGCCACGATCGAGCGCGAAGTCAATCGGTACCGTTCGGAGTACCCGTCAAAAATCAAGTTCCCCTACCGGTTTGAGAGGGCGAAACCGCCGTTCGGTGTCACGGCGATTTACCACGACGGCAAGTTCACGTACATTCAGGCGAACCCGCAGGAGACGCCGGCCCTGTACGAGATCAAGGACGACAAGCCGAACCTCGTCAACTTCGAGTTTAAGGACGGCCTTTATGTCGTCACGAAGGTGCTCGAAAGCGGCTACCTGTCCATCGGCAAGCAAAAGCTGAATTTCATTCGACAGGAGTAGGGTGTGAGCGAAGTTGCGATGAGCCCCTCCATCGACAGGAACGAGCGTCTGATCGAACTTCAGCAGCGGCTAAGGGTCGAGTTCGAAAGGTACCCAGAGATTGCTGACCTCATCTTCGAATGGCTGTCACTGCGGTTTAACGTGCCACGGGAGCATTTATGCCGGAAGAAGTAAACCAACCCACTGTCCAAAACAAGGCCGCAAAGCCGCCCGGCGTGCTGCCCCGCAACACGCAGACTTGGGTGATCATTGGATTGGCGGCTGTCATGATCGCGGCTATAGCGTTCAGTGGTGGGCCGAAACCGCAGGAGCGCTCGCAGCAGCCTTCAGCGCGGACTCCGGCGGTTATCGACCCAAACCAGACTCGCATCAACGAGTATCGGAACCGGATCGACGAACAGGCGCGACGGCTCGCGGCCGAGCAAGCCGAGTTGATGCAGGCCAGGCAAGCGGCCGGGCTGGCACCCACCCCGGGTGCCGTACCGCCCCAAACACCGGGCTCAACTTCGGCCGCGTACCCGCCGCCTGGATATGCCCCCACAGGCTACGCACCCGAGCCGCGGACGCAGAAGAGCGACATCCAGGCAGAGAAAGAAAAGCGGGAATACCTGTCTTTGTTCGCCTCGAACGTAGCTCTAAGCTATCGGCCAGACATGGCCAAATCCCAGCAGGATCGCTCGATAGCCGCAACGCCAACTCCGCCGTTGCCGGTATACCCCGGCTATCCGTATGCGCTGCCGCCGCAACAAAGTTCAGCCGTTCAGCCCATAAACCCGGAGCGTCAGGACGCGGGTAGCGGGGATCGCAGTGATTCTGCGAACAACCGCCGCGAACGGGCGGAGCAGGACTTCAGTGCCTTGAATCGAGCTGAAGGCAAAGGATACCGGCTCTTTGAAGGCACAGTTCTCGAAACCGTTCTGACGAACCGCCTGAATGGGGCGTTTGCCGGGCCGGTCAACTGCATGGTTACGACCGATGTGTATTCGCATGACCGCCAACGGCTCCTCATTCCTAAAGGGAGCCGGGTGTTGGGTGAAGCGAAACAAGTGGACAACTTCGGCCAGCAGCGACTGGCGGTGGTATTTCACCGCATCATCATGCCTGACGGTTTTTCTGTCAGTCTGGACCAGTTTCAGGGTCTGAATCAGATCGGCGAAACCGGTTTACGGGACAAGGTGAACCGCCATTACGCACAGGTGTTTGGCGTCTCTCTGGCTATCGGAGCGATCGCCGGGCTGGCTCAGGCAAATACACGATATGGGCTTGAGGTCTCCGGCACGGATGCATACCGGCAGGGTGTGGCGTCCAGCTTGTCGCAGTCGTCGATGCGCATCCTGGATCGTTTTCTCAACATTCTGCCGACATTCACGATTCGGGAAGGACATCGGGTGAAGATCTACCTCGCTGGTGATCTCCTCGTACCAGCGTACGATCGGCACACGATGCCGGAGGACCTATGAAGCAAACGGAACGCCCGACAGTGATCGAGTGGTTGCACCGGCACGTATTCCGGGGCTTCGGGTTGCTGTTCGTCGCAGGAGTGATAACAATCCTCTTTCTTGCGCTACAGAGCCGGTGTGACCAAACGACAGTCAGCAGGGTGGCCGAGGTACGCCGATGAAGTACATCGTTTGGGCCTTCGCCCTCGTGCTGGTTGGATGTTCGTCGAAACCCGACGCCAGCTCGCCAGAAGTGAAGGCAAAACAGCGCAAAGTACTCGAGCAGCAGCAGAAAGGCTTCTCGGAAGGGATGAAGGATTTCCGCTTCCCGGATGCGCGTAAGGCACCCGAGAAGACGCCGGCAAAGCCGCCCGCTGCGGGTACCGCCGGGCAACCAAACAACCGCAAGTAGAGGTCGATAAAAGGAGGTCCCTTGAAACGAAAGCTCGTAGTGTGTCTGGCCGCCACGTTGGTTTGCATTGCACCGGCAACCGGCTTCCTTGGCATCACCGTCTTTGACCCGACGAACTGGGTCGAGGCGATCAACCAACTCCGGGAAATGGAACGGCAGTATCGCCAGATGGTGGAGACGTACAACAAGATCCGGCAGCAGTACGACCACATGGTGTACATGGCTAAGCGCGTTCCGGTGAATATGGCGACGCGCTATCGTGCCGTCCTCACGCCTTGGCGCACGTCGTCGGCTGCGGATACATACGGCACAACCGGTGGATGGATGACGGCCACGAGCACGGGTTCTGGTGTTATGGCCGGCTACCAGCGAGCAATTCAGGCAATCAACGCGTATGGCGCCGCTTTGGCCAACGTTCCGGCCGACCAGTTGGAACGGCTGAAGAAGACGTACGGGACTGTCGAGCTGGCGGACGGAGTAAACGTCCACAGCATGGAAACCATAGGCGTTCTCCGGAGCAACGCACCTGCAGTCGAGCGGGCGATTCAAGGGCTCGAAGATGATTCTCTGTCTTCTGATCCGGACATGAACACGGAGATCGCCGTTCTCAACAAGATCAACGCCGCGGGTCTGATCGCAATCAGGACTGCCCAAGATGCCAACAAGCTGTTGGTTGCTCTAAACGAGCAGCAGATCGTGGAAGCAAAGCGAAAACGTGACGCTGAGGCCCACGCCATCAACAACCACATTCGCCTGATGCGGGACGGACGGGCGGTCCTCACATCCCAGGCGGCTGGCGCGAGTGAGGCAATGATGCGCTGGCGTATGCCGTAGGAGGAACGATGGGTACACCAAGCTCCCTTAACGATCTGTTTGCTTTCCTGACAGAGCTGATGACGCGCCATGCCGCTCTCTTCGAGAGTGTCGGAGTGAATATGTTTCGCGGCTTCGCGATCATTCTGATCGTCTGGTTTGGAGCTAAAACAGCGCTGTCGAGCGCCAGTGGAGGACCCGGCTTCAGCCTCAGTCAGTTCGCAAGCCTGCTCATGACAATCGCATTCGGGTTCGCCATGATTACGTTCTACAGCACCCCCATACCGGGCTTTGGCGTCAGCTTCTACCACCTGATTGTTGATCAGGGGCTCGATCTTGCGAACCGACTGAACCACTCGCTTGTGAACGAGGTGTGGACCCGCATCAACAGCCTTTACTTCGGCATGGAAACACCGGGACTATCCATCGCCATCAACGCCCTGGAAATTATTCGGTACACCGTCACGATCCTCTGCCTGGTTGCGGCAATGGCTGCGGTCTTTACCGTCATTGCTTTCGGCTACGTCGCCGCCGCGATTGCTGTTCTTCTCGGGCCGCTCTTCATCCCGTTCTTCATCGTGCCCCACATGGAATGGCTGTTCTGGGGATGGTTAAAGTGCCTCATTCAATACGCGTTCTACCCCGTCGTCGCAAACGCATACCTGTTTGTCTTCGGAAACCTCCTCATCAACTTCGTTGACTCGCATCCGCCGCCGTACGACGGCGCGATGGTGCTCGTCTTGTTTTTCCCGCTCGTGCTGCTTCTGATCGCCTTTACGTACGGAATTATCAAGGTTCCGTCGCTTGTGAACTCGCTGTTTGCGGGACGCTCCGGCGACTTCGTCATTCCCCAGCTTTGAGGTAAATGCATGGCAACCGCATCCAATCTTCTGCCTCCCACAAACAAAGAGTTCAGTGCAGCGAGGCAACAGTACATGGAGCAGTTCGGCTCCGCTCTGGTCACAAACAACTACCTGAAGATCGCATTGCTGTGCATGTGTGCGCTCTGTTTGGGGCTGCTCGTTCTGAACGTCAGAACGTTTCAGACCTTCCAAAACTTCAAGCCGCTAGTGATCCGAATCAACGAAGTTGGTCGCGCCGAGGCGGTCAGCTACGACAGCATGGTTTATCAGCCCCGTGATGCAGAGATTCGGTACTTCCTGATTCAGTTCGTCACGAAGCATTACGCCAGAATGCGGGCTACTGTGCGCGAGAACTTCGCGCGGTCGCTTTACTTTCTCGACGGCCGTCTCGCGGACTCGACCATCGAGGCGAACAAGAAGAATCGGACGATCGAGACGTTCCTTGCCGGGCAAGGTGAAGAGATCGACATCGTTGTGAAGAACGTGTCGGTCGAGGACATGCGAACGTCTCCGTACCGGGCCACGGTGGACTTCGAGAAGGTCTATTACACCCCGACAGATCACATCGAAGTACGGCGTGAGAAGTACGTCGCCAACTTCGTGTTTGTGGTCAAGGACAGGGTACCGAATTCTCTGATTCCGGTGAACCCACTGGGCCTGACGATCACGTATTTCCGCGAAGACCAGGCGTTTCAGTAGGGAGTAACGCATGATCCCGAATGTCTTTCTCGCGACGACTGTGATCTTCCTTGCAACAGGGTTCTACCTCATGCAGGAGTGCGACTTCCTGATCCCATATCGGACGCTCCTGTACGAAAAATATGCGAAGCACATCGGCATGTTCGCAGCGCTGCTGTTCTTCAACCTGTTTGCCGCAATGTATGTCGCAGCGCGAAAGCTGTTCCTGAAGGACACCGGCAAGAAGCTGGCGCACGTCGAGAAGCAGCTGCGCACTGGGTACAGCATCTCCGACGAGTTGACCACCCGGTTGGGTGAATAGTTATGAGCCGATCAATTCAACACGAAGAGCGGGACGATGAGCGCTCCGAACCATCTGGACAGAGCCGCAGATCGACATCACAGGGTAGGGGCGGAGGAGGGGGCACGAACTCCGACGAGCAGCCCCGCGAACCTTTCAACGCGGACCGCAATGTGGACCGACGGCACGATCCGGACCGCAGCCAGCAAAGGCTCGAAACACGTTCTCGTGAGACGGTTCATGTGCGGTCCAGGGCGTATCAGCTTAGTCCCGCAGAGTTGAAAACAATGGCCGAGATCGGACGGTTTCGCACGATTGCCGTTGAGGATTTGGCCAGATTTCGGTATGCCGGCAACAATGGACAACTCCACCAAGACCTGACCAGTCTGCAATCGCAAAAGCTGGTACAAAGACGGACTGTGTCCGGCGGGAAAGGCTCGGGAACGCTCGCTGTTGTTGTTCTCACCCGAGCCGGTAAACGCGTTCTGAAGAACCAGCAGGGTGACCGGTCTGGTCAAGCGGTGTATGCCGGATTTGTAAAGCCGAATGAAGTGGGGCATGATGCCGCAATCTACCGGATGTACCAGGCTGAAGC
>CBDUBV010000171.1:0-5546 GCA_965365475.1 uncultured Chthoniobacteraceae bacterium
AACGCCGAACGCTCGGAGAAACTTCGCTTCGAGAATGGACACCGGCTTCGGCGTTGCTCTACAACTACTGCGCTTATGAAAATTGTTGTTGCTTACTCTGGCGGGTTGGACACCTCAGTGCTGCTCATGTGGCTGCGCGATACCTACAAAGCCGAAATCATCGCGTTCTGCGCCGACGTGGGTCAGGAAGAAGAACTCGATGGCCTGGAACAAAAAGCTCTCAATACCGGCGCATCCTCCTGCTTCATCGACGATCTGCGCGAGGAATTTGCACGCGATTTTATCTTTCCCATGATGCAGGCGGGCGCAATCTACGAAGGCCAATATTTCCTGGGCACAAGTATCGCTCGTCCGCTCATCGCAAAACGCATGGTGGATATCTGCCGCGAGCACGGAGCGGACGCATTGGCTCATGGAGCCACCGGTAAAGGCAACGATCAGGTGCGCTTCGAACTCACAGCAGCCGCTCTGGCTCCCGATCTGGAAGTCATCGCCCCCTGGCGTCAAGAGCGGTTCAGAGAAGAATTTCCCGGGCGTAGCGAGATGATTGCTTTCGCTGAGAAACATGGCATTCCCGTGGCAGCCACCGCCAAGAAACCATACTCCATGGACCGCAATCTTCTCCACATCAGCTACGAGAGCGGCATTCTGGAAGACCCCTGGTTCGATGCAAGCGCAGACGCCAATAAGGAAATGTTCAAGCTCAGTGTCTCGCCTGAGGATGCACCCGACCAGCCGGAATACGTCGAGCTGGATTTCGAGAAAGGCAATTGCACCGCAATCAACGGACAATCGATGAATCCCCTCGAGGTCATGCTTTTTCTTAACAAACTCGGCGGCAAACATGGCATTGGCCGGGTGGACATGGTGGAGAACCGATTTGTCGGAATGAAAAGCCGTGGCGTGTATGAGACACCCGGCGGCGCGATCCTGCATTTCGCCCATCGCCAGGTGGAATCTCTCACGATGGACCGCGAGGTCATGCATCTGCGCGATTCGCTCATCCCGCGCTACAGCACGCTGGTCTATAACGGTTTCTGGTTCGATCCCGAGCGACTGGCCATTCAAGCCTTGGTAAGCGAAAGCCAGAAAAACGTGACCGGCACCGTGCGGCTCAAGCTGTATAAAGGCAACACGATCCTGGCAGGCACAAAGAGCCCGGTGAGCCTATACCATCCGGAGATCGCCACCATGGAGGCCGACCCCACACAGGCATACAACCAGACCGACGCCACGGGCTTCATCCGGCTCAACGCGCTTCGGCTCAAAGTTGCATCCAAAGTGCATGGCGGCATCGTCTAATCTCGACATGGACAGGATCATCGCAAGGCTGGCCACGCGATTTGGTGTTGAAGAACCCAGCATCCGCAAGGGCGTGGCCGCGCTGCTGGAGTTTATAAGAAAAAATATTTCCACTGAGGAATTTGCCACCCTTATGAAGTTGCTTCCGGGTGCTGCGGCGCTTTTGGCTGCTGCGCCCGCAGGCCCCATTCGCAAAGCTTCCGGACTATTTGCTGGCGCACTGCCAGCAGCCGCTGTTGCAGTAAATCAGCTTCGCGCAGCTGGCGTCCCATTGGAGAAAGCAGCGGAGATGGCGGCGGAATTCATGGCGCAAGCCCGAGCACTCGCTGGCGATGAAGCCATCGATTCTTTGCTTCGCCAGGTGCCAGTGCTGAGAGGGTTTGTGGAAAGTGCAGACAAGTAGGTTGGCTGCCGGGTTACGGCCAAAGGTTCAGATGCCTCAATGCTGCTGCGTAAGGGTTATACTATTTGTGTCGCACATGCACTGAGAGCATGGATTCAGGACCTGGAAAGTCTGCGGGCATGTTGCGACGCATGAAGTCGTAGCGGGCGGGTTGGGGTAGGCCCTCGCGGATAAGTCGGTGAAACTGCGGCATGCCCAGGCGTTGCAAGTTGGTGCAACACAGCAGTTGGCCACCGGTGGCCAGCAGGGCACTCGCCCGACGAACCAACTCGGGATAGTCGCGCTCTACGCGGAAAGTTTTTCCCCGACCGCTTCGAGCAAAACTCGGCGGGTCCAGAATGATGAGGTCGAACTTTCGCCCTCTGCGATGCAGGCGCGGAAGCCAGTCCATAACATCGCCGTAAATGGCGTCGTGCTGCCGGGGTGCGATGCCGTTTGCCTGGTAATTCCGGGCACCCCATTCGAGCCAGTGTTTGCTAAGATCGATGTCCAGGACCGTCCCACCGCCGCAAGCGGCTGCCGCGCCGAAACCGCAAGTGTAGGCAAACGTGTTCAGCACTTGCTGTCCTGCTGACTGTTCCCGTACCCACAGCCGGTTCAGTCGTTGATCGAGGAAAATGCCTTGCGAATAGCCAGCGGTAAAATCCACCAGGTATCTTGTGGCATTTTCCACTATCTCAAACGGTTCGCTCACTGTCTCTCCGGCCACCCATTGCGGAGTGCTGAGTGCTTTCGGGTCGTGCTGTTTCCAGTACGCAGATCGGATCTCCACGCCCGCTGCTTGCACTGCCGCCCACACCTCGGGTTCGGGCATGGACTGCGACTGCCAGAGCAAGCGTCCAGCGAAATCTTCCAACACAATTCCGGGCAACCCATCGCCTGCGCCGTGGATGAGCCGCAAGGCATCGGTCGCTCTGCTGCGTAGCGATGCGCGGCGCGCAACAGCAGAGGTGATCGTGTCCAACATGACATTGCAATCTGCCATCGCGCCCGTAATATCCAGCCCAATATGTCGTCACTCGAATCTCATCTTCGCGAAGCAGTCCGGGCCGGGGAGCTTCGCGAGTCCAGTTGTGAAAACATCCTGCGCATGCTTTCCAGCGCGGCATCGCCTGTGGTAGCAGCTAGCGTGGAGGAATTGGTTGCCGATAAGCAATGGCGTGAGCTGGACGACCGATTTTTTCGGACGTTGGCGTTTGGCACCGGGGGGCTGCGCGGCCGGACGATCGGGCGCATCGTGACCCGGGCAGAGCAGGGGAATGGCGGTCCTCTCGGCAGGCCTGAGCACGCGTGCGTGGGCACGAATGCGATGAACCTTTTCAATCTGAGCAGAGCTGTGCAAGGCCTTGTGGCTTACATTCGCGAATGGTCCGCCCGCAGTGGCCGCGAGGGGCGTCCGCTCATTGTGTATGCTCACGATACCCGACATTTCTCCCGCGACTTCGCGACATTCGCTGCGGAAACCACCACCCGACTGGGTTGCGATGCTGCGATTTTCTCCGGACCACGGTCCACGCCTGAGCTTTCCTTCGCGGTGCGACATCTGGGTGCCAGTGCCGGAGTGGTGCTGACAGCGAGCCACAATCCGCCGCATGATAATGGGTTTAAAGCTTATTTCCACGATGGTGCGCAAGTGGTGGAGCCGCATGCGTCGGCAATCATCGATTGTGTGAATGCTATTCCGGGGGATTCCATCGCGACGCTGCCGGCGGCGGAGCACGGGAAACTCATGGTGCTTGGTGAAGAGATGGACGCGGCTTACATGGACCGGCTGGAGACTTTGCTGCTCGATATCGAGTTGATTCGAAGCCAGAGCGGTCTGAAGATTGTTTTCACTCCGATCCACGGCACAGGGGCGGTGATTTGTCGGCCCTTGCTTGAGCGGCTGGGTTTCCATACGCTTTCCGTGCCTGAACAGGAGCAAATGGACGGCAGTTTTCCCACGGTGACCTCGCCGAACCCGGAGAACGCTGAGGCGCTCGACATGGCGTTGCAAGTTGCGATGAAGGAAGATGCGGATTTGGTCATGGGCACCGACCCCGATGCAGACAGGATGGGCGTGATCGTGCGCACACGCGACGGGGATATGCGATTGCTCACTGGCAACCAGATTGGCTCATTGATGGCTTTTTATAGGGTGCGCACATTTATCGATAGGGGCCTGCTGCCGCCGGATCGATTGGACCGTGGCGTGTTGATCAAGACCTACGTGACGACGGATTTACAAAAAGCCATCGCGGTGAAGGAAGGTCTTTCCTGCGTGGAGACGCTGACCGGGTTTAAATACATCGGTGAAAAGCTCGGCAAATATGAAAACGCGATTCCTCAATCGTTGCGAGCGAACTACAGCGCGATGTCGGAGCAGGAAACGCGTGCTCTGCGCATGGAGCACTCCAAAGTATATGTGTTCGGGGGCGAAGAGAGCTATGGCTACAGCGGCTCGGACTTTGTGCGCGATAAGGATGCGAATGGCTCGGTGGTTATGTTTGCGGAGGTCGCTGCTTATGCACGATCGCGGGGGATGACGCTGGATGAACTCCTGGATGAAATTTACATCCGCTACGGATATTACGCCGAGCGCGGGCACAGCATGGTGTTTGAGGGCGCGGATGGTGCGGCCAGCATCGCGGCACTGGCAACCTCATACGCGGAGCAACCGCCGAAGATTGTGGATGGCAGCGCAGTCCGCTCCTTGCGGAATTTTGCCACCGACGAAATTTACGACTCGGAAGGTGATCGGGTGCCAGTTGAAAAAATGCTTATCATCGAGCTGGAGGACGGGCGTCGATTTGCTGTGCGCCCCTCTGGCACGGAACCCAAGATCAAATATTATCTGTTCGCGCATCGCACGGTGCAGGGCGATCTCGCGCAGGTAAAAACTGACGTGGCCAGAACGATGGACGCTCTGTGGGCGTGGCTTCAGGCCGATGCGAACGAGCGTTTAAGCTAACCACCATTACATGTCTGAATTAAAACTAAGCGGCGGCGAAATCTCCGTGCTCAAAGCCATAGGCCTCACGGGTGCCTCAATAAATGGCGAGATATTGCAAAGCCGACTGCATGGCTTTGAAGATGCGGAATTGCTGGATACGATTCAGGGATTGATGGCGGTGGGATACATTGTGGGCAGCAAAGACAATGTCCGGTTGGTGCCTGAGATGTTAAAAACGAATTTTAAGGTGAACAGTTCCTACATCAAAACATTGCAAGAGGCGATGTCGCCCAGAAAAGAAGTGAAGAAGACGCGGCGACGGCGGCGCGAATAGAAACCCGCCGATGCGACCGCTCGCGGACGATAGTTTAATCTATGAAGATTCAAGCATACGCAGCAGAGAAAGCAGGGGCGAAGTTACTTCGCATGGAGTTCGACCCAGGTCCACTAGGCGAGGAGCAGGTCGAGATCGCCGTGGAGTATTGCGGCATCTGCCACAGCGATCTATCCATGGTGGATAATGAATGGGGCAATTCTCAATACCCGCTTGTTCCCGGACATGAAGTTGCCGGTCGCGTGGTGGCGGTGGGGCCGCGTGTGAAAGGTCTGAAGGAAGGTCAACGCGTGGGGCTCGGTTGGTTTGCCGAGAGTTGCATGGCGTGCGAACAATGTCTCGACGGGGCGCACAACCTATGCGGCGAGGCAGAGCAGACCATCGTCGGTCGCCATGGCGGGTTTGCAAACCGCGTGCGTTGCCATTGGGCGTGGGCTATCCCGTTGCCGGAAGCGATTTCGACAGAAGTTGCGGGTCCGCTATTTTGCGGCGGAATCACGGTGTTCCGGCCCATCGTGCAATGCAGGGTCCAGCCCACAGAGATCTTCATGTGCTGATCTCCGGCGACATCCACT
>CBDUBV010000172.1:0-5427 GCA_965365475.1 uncultured Chthoniobacteraceae bacterium
GGACAACTCGTCCCGGCACTGTTTCCCGGAGAGGAAGTGGTGGAAACACTCCATGCATCGAGCATGGTCGCATTGCCCGAAGGCAGAGTGCGGCTGGATTTTCCACGGAATATAAGCGGTCGTCCGCATCTGCATGTGCGCGGACCGGCAGGCACGCAGGTACACCTCCGCTGCCGGGAGGTCGCGGACGACCGCCTGGATGCCTGGACGCACCAGGGGCCGTTCCAGACCGATGTGTATATATTAAAAGGCGCAGATCAGGAGCACTATGCACCCCGCTTTGCTTACCACGGGTTCTCCAGCGTCGAGATCACCGGTTACCCCGGAGAACCCACGCTGGGCACTGTCACAGCCGACGTGGTCCATACAGCATTTCAATCCAGAGGCACATTTCGCTCGGGCAGCGAGTTGGTGGATCGGATACAATCCATGACGGTAAACGCATTTCTCTCGAACTTCCATGGCTTGCCCACGGATTGCCCAACCAGGGAGAAAGCAGGCTGGACTGCTGACGCTTACATCGCAGCGGAGACCGGTCTCTACAATTTCGATAGCCACACTGCATATGTGAAATGGCTTGCCGATCTCACCGATTGTCAGGCGCCAGACGGGCGGGTGCCGGACATCGTGCCCACGGACACCTGGGGGTATCACGGACATTTTGATTGGGACTGCGTGATCATCCGCCTGCCCTGGACACTGTATTGTTTCTCCGGCGACGAGACGGTGCTGGAGAGTGCCTGGCCTGCGATGCAGCGCTGCTTCAAGCACTACGACACCCAGGCGCGAGAAGGTATTTTAAAAGGAAGCGGGCGCGGCGATTGGTGTCCGCACCGAAGCATTACTCCGCGTGAAGTCACCGTGACCGCACTCCTGGCGGATGCCGCCCACATCCTTGCCCAAGCTGCCGGTGCATTGGGATGCCAGGTAGAGCAGCAAATCTATCTGCAACGCAATGTGGAGCTGGCTGCGGCATTCGAGCGTGAGTTTGTTACGCGGGACGGGCGGGTGGCAAACGGGACACAGACAGCACAGGCCTGCGCTTTGCACCTGGGACTTATCCCTCCCCGGCAAGTTCCAGGGGCTCTTGCACACTTGGAAAAGGCAATCGCAACAGCCGGCGGACGCCTGGACGTGGGCATCTTCGGGGCATGGAGTATCTTTCGCGTGCTGAGCAACTACGGACGACACGAATTGGCCTGCCGCATCCTTCTGGACACAGGCTACCCGGGCTATGGTTGGTGGGCAGAGCAAGGCCTCACCACATTGCCCGAAACCTGGGCAGCGCAGGAATCGCTTAATCACATTATGTTTGGGGATATCAGCGCGTGGTTTTACCGGGACTTGTGCGGCATCCGGCCCGATGCAAACTCGCCGGGGTTCACTCATTTTACACTGCACCCCAGACCATGCCCTGCCATTGGACATGCGGAAGCAGAGTTCCAGAGCATGTCGGGGACAATCCGATCCGCGTGGCGTTTCGAGCGGGATACGGTGGTGTATGAGTTCGAGGTTCCAGGAAATGCTGGGGCCAGCCTCTACATAGGGACCCACGATGAGCCGAAGAAATTACCGCCCGGCAAACACGTATTTACGCGCAAGATGTAGGACAATGTATTGACAAATGGAGAAACCTGCTCCACGGTAGGAATCGTGTCATGAGCTTGCGCGCAATTCATCCCCCTACTTCACGCGGTTTTACACTCGTCGAGGTCACATTGTCTCTAGGCATCTTCGCTTTTGCCATCATCGCCATCATGGGCATGCTTCCAGTAGGATTACAAACCGCGCAGGATGCCTACCGACAAAATGACGCTCGTGCGGTCATGAGTGCTGCGACTGCGGCCATACGCGGGGCAAGGTCGAAATCTGGCGCTGCCAATCCCACATGGCAGTTTGGGGATTGGTTGAGTGATCAGCAAGCGCCACAATTGAACCCAACGGAAGTATGGGTTGGGCAGGAGCCTTACGAACTGATGTTCACCATACTGGATACTGGCGAAATTCGGGATGGATCGGCTCAAGGAGGTGCTCCTGCTGGAAAATTGCGGGTGAAAATTACGCCGCCGAGTTCGAAGATCGATCCGGTAAGAGCTGAGATCAGCTATGCCTGGCCAAGTGCTGCGGCATGGGACTCAAGCAATAAGAAATGGAATAATTCTGCGGGCTCAGTGAGCACTGTAATCTACGCGCAGCTTCCACAGTCCTGAGCGGGCTTGTAATTTTTTTTTATCTATGAAGCAATGCATGTTCGTGCGCAGCGTGGCTTGTTTCCTGGGTGCCACTTTGGCCCTGGTGCTGGTTGCAAAAGCCACACCCATCGAACTCGATCTCGCGAAGTCGCACGATGTCGAGATCACTGAGCCGGAACCAGGAGTATATGCGATCCGCACCACAGGCGGAGATCCGTGGGTGGTCAGCAAGCCTCTTCCTTTTAAAGCTGCCGAGTCGAATCATGTCCTTGAGCTGGATTATTTCTGCCCGGATGGCATTGATCAACTCACGCTCTATTTCGGCCCGCCCTGGAGTGAAGGTTTTGCAATGTCTGCTGGGGCGATGCCGCGTGCCGAAGCCTGGAGCAAGGTCGCTGCCGATCTGAGCAAGGAAGAAAAAACAGCCGACGGTTTCCGCAGCATCCGGTTTGATTTTGGCAGCAAGGCAGGAATCACTTTGCGCGTGCGGGGCATACGGCTACGAGAGCCCACAGCGGAAGAGAAAGTGGGCACCGCTGAGCGCGACGCAGCCAGAGCACGCAAACAAGCCCATGCCGAGGCTTACCAGGCATATCTATCGAAAAAATACCGAGGCACCATCCGCGAAGTCCGCGTGGATGCCGACACCATCACCCTGCGAGGCTCGGCTCCAGGCGATGGCCACTACTCATTGGCGGAGATAGCGTTTCATGAGCAGCCCTGGCTCATGAAAAACTTCAAACCGGTGCGTGAGAACCTGCAAGGAGAGTTCACCGTATCGCTGCCTCGAAAGGATGGTGTCCGCGACCGCATCGACTCCCGATGGGCACTGGTGGGGCGGGGAGATGTGCTGGCTTCGCACGCCAAGTTTCCTACCGATCTTACTGGCGCATTGCGGCAGGCACCGCTTCCGCCGCTATTTCCAAAAACTAAGAAGGGCATGGCAGGCGTGGGCGAGCGCGGCGAGAATGCGGAGCTGCTGGAGCTGGGCATCCATGCGGTGACAATCAATGTCCCCGTGACGCCACTACTGATGCCTGGCCGACATCAGCATCGCGAGACGATAGAGTTTGAGGGCGAGACATTTACCATCAATACCCAGGCACTTGCGAAGACCGATGAGACTGTAGCATGGGCTACAGCCAACCAGATCGTTGTGACAGGAATCCCGCTGGTTGTTATGCCCAAAGAAGAGTCCTTGCGGCGGCGTCTGGCACATCCGGAAGCGTCGGAGGCCGGGCTCTATGTCATGCCCAACTTCACCACAGAGGAAGGTTCACGCACCTTCCGAGCCCTAATGCGATTTCTGGCGGAACGCTACTCACGCGCTGACGGGCGCTACGGACGCATCGCCCGCTGGGTCATGCACAACGAGATCGATCAGGCATGGACATGGACAAACATGGGAGATCAGCCCATGCCGCTCGTGCTGGAGCATTACGCCCGCGCCCTGCGCGCCATGCACCACGCGGCGCGGGAATGGGATCCTACTGCTCGCACATTTATCTCGCTCACACATTACTGGACTGCGCCGGAAAAACCGAACTACCGCCAGTACCGGCCCAAGGAAATGCTGGAGCTGCTTGCGGCCACGGGCGCGGCGGAAGGAGATTTCGAGTGGGGTGTCGCCTACCACCCGTATCCAGAGAGCTTGCTGGAACCTGCGACGTGGCAGGATACCAAGCCGACATTTACGTTTGATACACCTTTTATTACACCGAAAAACATCGAGGTATTGGACGCTTACATGCACCAGCCTCAGATGAAATACCTGGGCAAAACAGTCCGCACAGTCATGCTTACCGAGCAAGGATTTCACACCCGGGATTACAGTCCAGAGACCCAGCGCATCCAGGCCGCTGCGTTTGTCTATACCTGGCATAAAATACGTCCGCTAGAGACGATCGAAACCTTCCACAATCATCGGTGGATCGATCACCCCGACGAAGGCGGGCTGTTGCTGGGTCTGCGCACACTCCCCACAGTTGATCACCCATTGGGCGAGAAGAAACTGGCGTTCGATATTTATAAGTCACTCGACACACCTGGAGAACGTCAGGCCACGGAATTCGCAAAAGAGCTGATCGGAATCCAGGATTGGAGCGAGGTGCCGTTCCGCAGCTCGATCGATTAATCTTGCTCCTGCAGCGAGCGGAGGGCGGCGAATAAACAAGCCATTTTCGCAGAACATTTAATTCCCGGCGAACTTTCCACGCCGCTGGCGAGGTCGATCGCATCCACATTTTTTATGCGGTCCACATTATCCGGCGTGAGACCGCCTGAGAGTATGATGTGACGCTCCGGATGTGCAGCGATGAACCTTTCGACCTCCGACTGTTCAATCACGGTGCCTGTGCCGCCATAGGTTCCAGCCACCGCTGCATCGAGGAGCACAGGCATGGCGGGGTAGGCGTGTGCGGGTATGCCACCGTCGGCTGCTGGCAATCTGAAAGCCTTTATGCAGGAGAAACCTTCTGCCAACAACCGGGCGCAATAGTCCGGGCTCTCGTCACCGTGAAGTTGCAGCGCATCTATCCCGACGAGCCGCCCGATGCGCATGGCCTCAGCTAGCGGGTGGTTCACGAGGATCGCAACACGGGTGACAAATGGCGGCAGATGCTGGATCCAGGGTGTGGCCGGGTCGATGTAGCGCGTGCTGCGCGGCCATGCGTTGAAGCCGAGTGCATGAGCACCCAAGCGAATGGCTTCAAGTGCATCGGCCTGGGTCGTCAGCCCACAGATTTTCACCCGGACTTGTGCCCGGCTCATGAGAGAGTGCGTCCGCGTGCCTGTTTCATGCTGGGATGGTAGGTGATGGGGTGCACGCGCCCATGCGAATCTTTAAAAAAGGCGCTGATGATCCAGCTCACCACGCTGATAAACAGGGCACCAAAGAAAGTCGTAAATGCCCCCTGCACTTCGAAGCCAATGGCCATTTTGCTGACGACCCAGAGCAGGAATGCATTAATCACCAGGATGAACAGCCCAAGACTCGCCAGGATAAGCGGGAAGCTCAGGAGAAGAAGAATGGGACGCACCAAGGCATTGGCGATCCCAAGCAGGAGAGATGCTCCCAGCAAGGAAAGGAAGCTGCGGGTCTCAATCCCAGGAAATACTGCGCTGGCGGCAAGCACAGCGACGGTGGTGATCATCCAGCGAATGATAAAATGTTTCATAACCGACATGCTTTAGCAGATCGCCACGATTTGCAGCAGAAGAAACGCAAATATTTCAC
>CBDUBV010000173.1:0-5398 GCA_965365475.1 uncultured Chthoniobacteraceae bacterium
TCGAACCCCAAACCTTCTGATCCGTAGTCAGATGCTCTATCCAATTGAGCTACGAGTGCTTCCCCGAGAAAGAAGTGCAGAGCGTAACTTTTTTCCTACTCCAGTCAAATGCATTTTTAACATCCCCCGCCCCTGGCAGGAATTACCGGATTTGCACATCGCGCTCTATTATTAGAACGCTCTCCTGCTGAAGATCGTCTTCGAGCTGTTGCCTGAACTTTACCCAATCAAAATCAATGTCTCCTTTATCCAGCACCTTCACGATCGTGATCTCGTCGTAGAACGTGCGACCCGCATATTTCCAGGCTCCTTCGCTGCTTTGTTTCATATGCGTGTAGCCACCAAACACCTCCGCAAGCTGTTGCTTGATTCGCCCCAGCACACCCGCCCCCAGGGCCGTTCCATCGGGATGCGTGGTGGGAATAAAAATTTCAAACTCTTTCATCGGTTGTCCTCGACCGATTCGCAGTTCGCATGACCGCAATCGCATGCCTGGCCGTCGGTGAGACAGCGGGTAATGGCCGCGCTAAATCCCGGGCGATCAATGCAGGCCACGGGGCACGTCACGCGGCGAGCCCAGAGTTGCAACGCGCGGTCTCGATCCTGCACGAGTTCATCCGCGAGCGTTCGCACATCGTAGCTCTCGTTATAAACAGGAAGCCCTTCGACTTCGACGGAGTATTTGATCACCACTTTCATGTCCTTGGAAAGAGGTTCGGAGGCGGTAAAAAGTCCAACGTCAGGCATTATAATACCTCGCGTCAGGTGGCATGAAAAGCGGGATGAATTTTTGAGTTTCCACCAGCGTTCGCGTCGCTACTATGCAGGGCCAGTCGCTTATGCAGCGATGGCAAACCAATCAAATCAATCTTTAATTACACTACTCTTATGGCTCTAAATGTTGGCGACAAAGCACCTGATTTCACGCTCAAATCCAAATCCGGTTCTGATCTCACAGAGGTGAAACTGAGTGATTACCTAGGAAAATCGAATACGGTTCTGTTGTTCTTCCCGCTCGCGTTTACCGGTGTGTGCACGTCTGAAATGTGCGACATCAGCGCGGGTCTGCAGGCTTACAAAGACTTGAACGCGGAGGTCATCGGAATCAGCGTGGATAGTCCTTTTGCCCAGGAAGCATGGGCGAAGCAGGAAGGTATCTCGATCACGCTCGTGAGCGATCTGAACAAAAATACAGCAGCCGCCTACGGTGTGTTGCTTGAGGATCTGGCCGGCATCGGCAGTGCTTCTGCGCGTGCGGCGTTTGTGATCGATCGTGAGGGAGTGATCCGCTATAGCGAGCAGACACCGACCCCCAAAGACCTTCCGGATTTCGACGCGATCAAGGCAGCTCTCGGCAGCCTGAATTAAAGTATGGGCAATTCCTTCGACGCACTATCCACCTTCCGCACGGCCGACGGCGGGGAAGGCCGGTTCTACTCTCTGGCAGCTCTCGAAAAGATCGGGCCTGTCTCCTCTTTGCCTATCAGCATACGTATCGTGCTCGAGTCTGTGCTGCGCAATTGCGATGGCAAAAAGGTGACCGAAGACGATGTCCGAACGCTGGCGAATTGGAAGGCGTCGAGCCCGCAGCAGGTGGAGATTCCATTTATCGTGGCTCGTGTGGTGTTGCAGGATTTCACAGGCGTCCCGCTGCTTGTGGACCTGGCGGCGATGCGCAGCACAGTGCAAAGATTGGGGCGCGATCCTGGGATGATCGAGCCGCTGGTCCCCGTGGACCTGGTAGTGGATCACTCAGTGCAGGTGGATTTCTTTGGCTCGTCGGATGCTTTTGCGCGCAATCTGGAGCTGGAATTCTCGCGCAATCGTGAGCGCTATGAGCTGCTCAAATGGGGGCAACAGGCGTTTCAGACTTTCGGCGTGGTGCCGCCGGGAATCGGCATCGTGCACCAGGTGAATCTCGAACATCTCGCGAAAGGTGTGCTGTGCAAGAACGGATTGTTTTATCCCGACACGCTGGTGGGCACGGATTCGCACACCACGATGATCAATGGTCTTGGCGTGGTGGGATGGGGCGTGGGCGGCATCGAAGCGGAAGCGGGAATGCTGGGCCAGCCGGTCTATTTCCTGACGCCGGAAGTGGTGGGCGTTCATTTATCGGGCGCATTGCGTGAGGGCGTCACGGCGACGGACCTTGCGCTGCATGTCACGGAATTGTTGCGACGGACCAAAGTGGTTGGGAAGTTTGTGGAGTTCTATGGTCCAGGCGCAAGCTCGTTGCCGCTGCCGGACCGTGCGACTATCGCCAACATGGCACCTGAGTACGGCGCGACGATGGGATTTTTCCCAGTGGATGAAGAGTCGGTCGCATACCTTGCGGCCACGGGGCGCACGCGCGAGCAGTGTGCGAATTTTGAAAATTATTTCAAAGCTCAGGGGCTTTTCGGCATGCCACAGAAAGGCGATATCGAATACTCGGTCGATCTGGAGATTGATTTAGGAGACGTGGTGCCGAGTGTTGCAGGGCCCTTGCGGCCGCAGGATCGGGTCGATCTACCGGAGCTGGGACAACGTTTTGTCTCTCTGCTGAGCAAGCCTCAGGCGGAGTCGGGCTATGGCAAAACCAATGCTGACCCTGCCGCCAGAGTGCCTGTGCAATTGGGCAGCGGCTATCGCCATACCTCGGGAGGCACGGTCGCGGGCAGCGAGATTGCGCCCGGTGAAGAGCGCAATAAAGCGGAGATGATCACCAACCGTCCTGCATTTGCCGAAACACCAAGTGAATCGGCGGAGCATACGGAAGTGGGCATCGGGCATGGTTCGGTATTGATCGCTGCGATCACCAGTTGCACAAATACCAGCAACCCGAGCGTCATGATTGCAGCGGGTTTGCTGGCGAAGAAGGCTGTGGAGCGTGGGCTGCGGGTGAGCCCTGCGGTGAAGACTTCGCTCGCTCCGGGCTCACGTGTGGTTCAGGATTACCTGCACAAAGCCGGGCTGCAATCGTATCTGGACCAGCTCGGATTCCAGATCGTGGGATTTGGTTGCACGACGTGTATCGGTAATTCCGGCCCGCTGAATCCAGCGCTGGAGGACGCCATCGTGGAGAACGATCTGGTGACTGCGGCTGTGCTTTCCGGGAACCGAAATTTCGAGGCGCGCATTCATCAGAATATCAAAGCGAACTTCCTCATGTCGCCGCCGCTAGTGGTCGCGTTCGCACTGGCAGGACGTGTGGATGTGGATATGTCGGCGCAGCCGATCGGGAAAGGCCGAGGGGGCGAGGATGTATATCTGCGCGATGTCTGGCCGACGCTGGCGGAAATAAAAGAAGTGATGTTGGGCTCGCTCAAGCCGGAAGTGTTCCAGAGTCTTTACACAGATTTCGCTGGGCAGAATCCGAAGTGGAACGAGATTCCGTCCACGCCGGGCGAGGTGTTCGGGTGGAACCGCGCTTCGACTTACGTGCAGGAGCCGCCATTTTTTGATGGCTTCAGTATGACGCCATCGCCAGTAAGCGCGATTCAAGGTGCGAGGGCGCTGGGGATTTTCGGCAACTCGGTGACGACCGATCACATCAGCCCCGCTGGCGCGATAAAGAAGACCTCTCCTGCGGGCGAGTATCTGCTCGCGCAGGGCGTGGCGGTCGAGGATTTCAACAGCTATGGATCGCGACGTGGAAATGATCGCGTGATGACACGCGGCACGTTTGCAAATGTACGGATCAAGAATCTGATGGTGCCCGGCGTCGAGGGTGGTGTGACCATTTACCAACCTGATGGCGAGCGGATGTCGATCTACGATGCCTCGATGAAATACCAGAGCGCGGGAGTGCCTTTGATGATTTTCGCTGGCCAGGAATACGGCACGGGCAGCTCGCGCGATTGGGCCGCGAAAGGCACGAGACTTCTCGGAGTGCGGGCGGTGGTGGCGGAAAGTTTTGAGCGAATCCATCGCTCGAACCTTGTGGGCATGGGTGTGTTGCCGCTGCAGTTCACGGGCGGAGAGTCGGCGCAAAGCTTGGGTTTGGATGGCACGGAGACGTTCGATCTGGTGGTGCCCGAAGAGCTGTTGCCTATGCAGGAGATCACGCTGAACATCTGGCGGGCGGATGGCACGACGCAACAGGTGGCGTTGCTCAGTCGCATCGATACGGCGATCGAGGTGGATTACTATTTGCACGGTGGGATACTGCCGTTTGTGCTCCGGCAGATTTTGGAAACGTAGTTTACCGACATGGGAACAAAGGGCGAAAAATCGGTGAGCGAGGAGGAGCTGCGCTCGGCGGGTCTGGAAAAGATCGACCGGGATTTGCAGTTTTTGCTGGAATGTTTCGCGGAAGTTCTCACGAGCCTTGGAGAACGCCAACTTGCTAATGCGCTGCCCTGGCGCGCTGAGTTTTCGGCATCGGAGCGGATGCAACAGAAGCTGCTGCAAGTGTACTCGATCTCGTTTCAACTGCTGAATCTGGTCGAGGAAAACACCGCCGCATACGTGCGTCGAGTGCGTGAGACCAAGCTTGGGATCACTGCGGAAAGCGGGTTGTGGGGTGAACAGCTCAGCAAGTTGTCCAAGCAAGGGCACGGGCAGGCAGACATCGCCCGTGTGTTATCTTCCATTCATGTTGAGCCGGTGTTGACCGCGCACCCCACAGAAGCCAAACGCACTTCCGTGCTGGAACAACACCGGGCTTTGTATCAACTGCTCCGCAAACGCGAGAACGAAAAACTTACTCCCGCTGGCCACCGCAGTGTTCGGCGCGAGATCGTGGCATGCCTTGAGCGATTGTGGCGCACGGGCGAGACGCTTCTGGATAAGCCGGATGTGGCCACCGAGCGCTCTGCTGTTCTCTACTATCTCAGCGATGTATTTCCGCAGGTTTTGCATCGTGTAGATCAACGTCTCGAGCAGAGTTGGGAGGATGCTGGTTGGGATGAGGCTCTCATCGCGGACCCAGCTACCCGCCCTAAATTACAATTCGGATGTTGGGTGGGTGGAGACCGCGATGGGCATCCGCTTGTCACGGCAGAAACGACGCAGGAAACTTTGCGCGAGCTGCGGCTGAAAGCACTACTGGTCGCACGGCGGGAGTTGCGGGAAGCTCATGGCAGATTGAGTCTATCGGTGGATGTGCAGGCGGCGCCTGCGATGCTGGAGCAACGTCTGCGAGAGTTGCGCGATGAGACGGGCGGGGAAGGCGTGGGCATATCCACGCGGCAGGAACCGTGGCGCGAGTTTTTGCTTTTACTGGAAGCCAAGTTGCCGGTCGAGGTGGAGCGTGGCCGGAAGGCAACCATTCGCGAACACACATTTTCCTATCGGAAAGTGGAGGAGTTAAAACAGGATGTGCTATTGCTTCGAGACAGCTTGCTTGCGGTCGGCGCGGCTCGATTGGTGGCTTCCGATATCAATCCGATCCTTCGCACGCTGGACGTATTTG
>CBDUBV010000174.1:0-5311 GCA_965365475.1 uncultured Chthoniobacteraceae bacterium
CCAGGACAGCGATGGCGATGGGGTCGGCGATCTCGCGGGGATCGAAAGCCGCCTCGACTACCTCGTCGATCTCGGCTTCGATGCGATCTGGCTTTCGCCGATCTTTCCCTCGCCGATGGCGGACTTCGGTTACGATGTGGCCGATTACACCGGCGTCGACCCGCTGTTCGGCGACCTAACGGCGTTCGATCGGCTTCTCGCGGCAGCACATGATCGCGGTTTGAAGCTATTGCTCGATCTGGTGCCCAACCATTCATCCGACCGGCATCCATGGTTCACAGAAAGTCGAGTTTCGCGCGATAACCCCAAGCGTGACTGGTATATTTGGCGCGACGCGGCCCCCGGCGGCGGCCCGCCCAACAATTGGATCAGCGACTTCGGCGGCTCGTCATGGGAGTGGGATGAGGCGACCGGGCAATATTATCTTCACGCCTTTTTGAAGGAACAGCCCGACCTCAATTGGCGGAACCCCGAACTTCGCGCGGCGATGATGGAGGTGCTGCGCTTCTGGTTCGATCGCGGTGTAGATGGCTTCCGCATCGACGTGCTGTGGCACATGGTGAAGGACGCGGAATTCCGCGATAATCCGCCGAATTCGAAGTGGCAGCCCGGCATGAACGCGATGCTCAAGCATGAGCAGATCAATTCGACCGATCAGCCCGAAGTCCATGAAATCGCCGCGGAAATGCGGGCTATTGCCGATGAATATGATGCCGTGCTGGTCGGAGAAATCTACCTGCCGGTGCCGAAACTGGTGCAATATTATGGCACCACGGAAGCGCCCGGAGTGCACCTGCCATTCAACTTCCAGCTGATCGCAGCGAAGTGGAATGCCGAAGAAATTGCCGGCAGGATAAGGCGTTACGAAGCGGCCTTGCCACCGGGTGGATGGCCCAACTGGGTGCTCGGCAATCACGATCGGCCACGCGTCGCGGCGCGCATCGGCTTGCGCCAAGCCCGTGTCGCGGCGATGCTGCTGCTGACGCTGCGCGGCACGCCGACATTCTATTATGGCGACGAACTGGGCATCGGCCATATCGACATTCCACCCGACCGCGTCCGCGATCCCGCAGAGCTTCGCCAACCCGGCGTCAATACCGGCCGCGATCATGCCCGCACCCCAATGGCCTGGAATAGCAGCGCCAATGCCGGCTTTTCGAATGTCGAGCCCTGGCTGCCGCTGCATGACGATTGGCCGACGCGGAACGTGGCGCTGCAGGCCGCCGACCCGGGGTCGATGCTCAACCTGGTCAAGGCGCTGCTGAAGCTGCGGCGCGCGCATCCGGCGCTGGCGCTGGGCGAGATCACGGGTGTCGAGGCGCAGGGCGATGTGCTGGTCTATGAACGACGGCTGGGGGACGAGCGGCTGGTGGTGGCGCTCAACCTGTCCGATGCGCCTGCCAGCGTCACGCTGCCGGACGGGGAGTATCACCCCCTTCTCTCCACGACTGGTCAAGCACGGGGTGACGCTGCTGTTCCGAGGCTGGAGCCTAACGAAGGCGTCATCCTGAAGCCGCTCTCATGAAAATCGCCATGCTCGCCCCGATCAGCTGGCGGACGCCGCCCGAGGGCTATGGCCCGTGGGAGCTCGTCACCAGCCTGTTGACCGAAGCGCTGGTCGCGCGCGGGGTCGATGTCACGCTCTTCGCCACGCTCAATTCGCAGACCTCGGCCAGGCTCGAAGGCGTCGTCCCGCGCGGCTATTCGGAAGACGCGCAGCTAGACGCCAAGACGTGGGAGGCGCTGCACATCGCGCACTGCATCGAACGCGCGGGCGAGTTCGACCTGATCCACAACCAGTTCGATTTCCTGCCGCACGCCTTTTCACGGCTGACGAGCACGCCGATGCTGACGACGATCCACGGCTTCTCCTCCCCGCGCATCCTCCCCGCCTACCGGGCCTATGACGATCGCGTGCACTATGTCTCGATCAGCGATGCCGACCGCGATCCATCGCTCACCTACGCCGCGACCATCCATCACGGCATTCCCATCGACGATTTCGCGTTCGATGCAGTGGGCAGCGAAGGCCTGCTCTTCTTCGGCCGCATCCACCCGGACAAGGGCGCGGGCGACGCGATCCGCTGCGCGCGTGCGACCGGCCACCGGCTGGTGATGTGCGGCATCGTTCAGGATGAAGGCTATCACGCCCGCGAAGTCGCGCCCTTCATCGATGGCGACCGCGTCATCTATCGCGGCATGGTCGGCGGCGCGGATCGGATTGCGGCGCTGGGCAAGGCCAAGGCGCTGCTCCACCTGATCGGCTTCGATGAACCCTTCGGGCTATCGGTGATCGAAGCGATGGCCTGCGGCACCCCGGTGATCGCCTACAACCGCGGATCGATGCCCGAACTGATCGTCGATGGCGTGACGGGCTTCCTGGTGAACACGCTGGAGGAAGCGGTGGCGGCGGTGGGGCGGGTAGGAGAGATCGACCGCGCCGCGTGCCGCGTGCATGTGGCGGAACGGTTCAGCGTGGAGCGGATGGCTGAGGGGTATGTGGGGGTTTATCGGGGCGTTTCAAATGACAGGTAGGCTTCGGTCGGCCAACACTACCCCCGCAGAATCAACTTGTTGGCCCCACCCGCGCTGCGTAACGTCAGAATGTTTTTACTGTGAGGACAACCAATGGAGGCTCTCGGACGTTATTTATCGCCCGCCGATATTCTTCTATCTGAAATTTTCCTCGACCCGAACAATCCACGCTTCACTGGAAGCGACTGGATATTTGTTCCCGACGCCGACGCGCTGACTGACGATGCTCAAATGCGCGCTCGAAAGAGACTTATAGGGGAATTTGATGTTTTAAAGCTGCAAGCCAATATGGAGGTGAACGGCTATTTGCCAATCGATAGAGTCGTAGTGCGGAAGCTATCGGAAAATGCTTATGTTGTCCTTGAGGGAAATCGCCGCGTGTGCGCTGCCAAATTAATTGGACAGTACACCGCATCCGGTGAGCCAGTGTCGACTGACGTAATCGAAAGCCTCCAACGCATTCCAGCGCTTATTTATACAGGCGACGACACCTCAATGGGGGCGGCGTGGATCTTTCAAGGCCTGAGACATATCACCGGCCTTATTGATTGGTCGGCTTACCACAAGGCTAAGCTTCTTGTTGAGCAAATGGACAGCGAAACTTTGTCGTTGACTGAGGTCGGGCGGAGATTTGGCCTTTCGCCTTATGGTGCCGGCCAGTGGGTTCGCGGCTATCACGCGTTTAGAGCCGCTAAAGACGAAACTGATTATGGGTCAGTGATCGATGAGCGACTGTATCCTTATCTACAAGAAGTTTTCGGCAGAAGCTCGATACCCGTTCGCGAATGGCTCGCTTGGAATGATGAAAACTACACCTTTGGTAATAAGGCTAATCTAAATGAATTTATAGGTTGGTTTTATCCCAATAAGTCTTCGGATGATAGTGAAGACCCACAGCCTGTAAGTAAAGAGGCTTGGGATCGCCGAATAATTAGTAAGAGAGATGATATCAGGCAAATTAGCTATTTGATCCATGAGGATCCAAAAGAATGGCTGTCTTTCCGTCAAAACCACGACCTGGAGGGAGCCTACAGTCGGGCGCAGATTGCAAAATATGAACGAGATAGTGAAATTGAAGATTTTTCAATAAGCTTATTTAGAGCAATCGAAAAATGTACCGCGTCCATTCAAAATACGCCAATTTCAGTGATAAAGAATGCTGACCTTAAGCTGCAACTCGACACTAAGCTGGAAGCGTTGAAAGCTGCGATTGCTTTGCTGTGAGTCGACGTACTCAACTTGTGGACGCGGTTTTCAAGATGCCCCGCCGGGAGGGGGTGTACTCAATTGATCGATTAGCATTGGAAGCGCTACGCTACCTCGAAGGTAGCGCTACCGCTGGGGATGAGGAAGAAATCGCTCGCTACAAGGTGGACATCTTTAACAGGGTAGATCGGGCTTGCGCGTCCCTCGCTGTTCGAGGCCTTCAGCGCCCATTTGAAATCGTCGACCGACAGCGATTGTTGCTACGGTTTCAGCCATTCGCAGCGACTGCCCGAGGCAAATTGGCCGAAATATCAGCTTCTTTGGCACCGCTGATATTCGAGGGGTTGAGTTCATTGAACGAGCGCGAGTACGAGTTCGCCTGCGGCGCTGCTTGTCGCTTGTCCGGCGCAAAACGTGCGTTTGTGTCGCCTCGAGGCAGTGACAAAAATATAGATTTTGTCGCAATAATTCCTGCTTACGCAAAAAGTCCGCTTATTTGCGCCGGGACCGACGGACTTCGGATCGTTGGACAAGCAAAGAAGTATGCTGACCCCTGCAAAGTGTCAGAAATGAAAGTTCACGTGCAGACAATGCAGGATATTCGTCATCGAACTCCTGCTACCGTCAATTCTTTGCCGACATGGTTCTTCGAAAGCCGCGCGCCTATCATCGGCTGGTTTGTCGCCCACCGAGGATTACAAGATGGCGCTACAACGACCGCTCGAGATCACGGTATAATCACTACTAACTCTTTGGAATTAGCTCAGCTTTTTGCCCGACCGTCGACTTACGGCTACGTGGCCGACCGCAGACAAGCTAATTCGAGATTGAAAACACTTATCAAAGAATTCCACAATGATTGAAGGGAAGTGATTGTTGAACTCTGGTGACATTTTACCAAATTGGTCGGCAGACCGGCAGCGCTTACACCTCTTTTTACCCCCGCAAGCTTTCCATTCTTGACGCTTCGGCGCGTCAGCTTCACGCCTCACCGGTGTTTACCCTCCCCTTCACCCCAACTTCCGCACAGATTGACGAACTCGGCCACGTCAACAACGCCGTCTGGGTGCGGTGGATTCAGGAGCTTGCGGTCGCGCATTGGGAGGCGGTGGCCTCTCCCGCACATCGCGACGCGTTCTACTGGGTCGTGACGCGGCATGAGATCGATTATCTCGGCAATGTCGGCTTGGGGAGCGAGGTGACCGGGGAGACGTGGATCAGCGATCCCCCGCGCGGGGCGCGGTTCGACCGGAATATTGCCTTTCGCGACGCGGACGGCCGCGTGCTGGTGCGCGCGAAGACGACATGGGCGCTAATCGACCGGGCGAGCGGTCGGCTGGCGCGGGTGCGCGATGAGATTGCGGCGCCGTTTCTGGGAGAAAGATCATCATAGTCATCACCGGCACCATCATCACCGAGCCAGAGACGCGCGTCGAGATCGAAGCCTTGTGCATCGCGCACAGCCAGCGGTCCCGCGCAGAGCCAGGATGCATCGCGCATAATGTCCATGTCGATTGCGAGGACGCCAGCCGGCTGGTCTTCGTCGAGCTTTGGCAGGATGACGCGGCGG
>CBDUBV010000175.1:0-5285 GCA_965365475.1 uncultured Chthoniobacteraceae bacterium
TCCCGATGATGGACCCCGTTATCGATCACATTTGGCAATGCTCGCCATGCGCTCAAGAAGTCCTGCGGATCCGCCAATCCAGTGGGAGACGTCGCAAGTGGGCCATGTCCGGCGCGATTGCCGCGGTAGTCGTGATGGCGCTCGGTTTCCTTCTCTGGCAAAGAACAACGCCAACCGATGTTGCCAATGGTGAGAAACCGCAACGATCAGCACCGGCTCCGGAGCCGCAACGAAGTGCTATAGCAACCCTTGACCTGCGCCCATATGGTGTCACGCGAGGGCGTGCCGGCGAACCGCAATTCGAGCCAACACTCCGTCGCGACCGCTTGTCACTTGCGATGTACTTGCCCGTGGGCTCCGAAGAAGGCCGCTACGAACTGAGGATTATGAACAGCGATCTTCAAACGGTGCTCACTCAAAACGTCGAAGCGAAACTGGCGCAGCAAGTCGTCACGATTGCGACTGACCTTGACCTCCGGTCATTTCAGCCCGGTCGTTATAGTCTCGCGCTGAGGCCTTCTGGTGGTGACTGGCGCACCTATCCAATGGCAGTCGAGTAGAGGTAGCCGACTCGTCTTCCAGCGGCCGGACAGGACCCATTCAAGACGAAAAGCAAATCAACGACGACGGTAGGGACCTTTCTACGAACCTTTACGACTACGCGAACGGCGAGCTGCGGAAATACTCCCGAATCTGGTCGCGTACCATCCTAAAGGCCGCAAGCCGCTCTTCGTCGGAGCCCTGAATAGCAGCGGGATCTTCAAAGCTGTGGTGTATCCGGTTTGCATGGCCAGGATAGATTGGGCAGCTCTCGTTAGCGTTGTCGCAAACCGTAAGAACGTGGTCAAATCTCTGCTCTGCAAATTCGTCTACGACCTTCGAGCGCTGGCCTGAGATGTCAATCCCAATCTCCTCCATGACCGCGATGGCTTCCGGTCGGACGTGCGTTGCTCTGGTACCAGCACTTGCCACTTCAAACTTGTCGCCATGGTCTGCCCGGAGGAGGCCTTCAGCCATCTGTGACCGCGCCGAATTCGCTGTGCAGAGGATCAGAACTTTTTTCTTCACCTGTCTCCCCCCTAGGCAGCGGCTGGAAACCAATGACGGGTCCGGTTGCAGGCGCTGCAAACAGACAACATGACCGGAACTTCTACAAGAACACCTACGACCGTTGCGAGCGCTGCTCCAGATTCAGGCCCAAAGAGCGCAATTGCAGTTGCGACCGCTAGCTCAAAGAAGTTAGAAGCGCCAATAAGCGCTCCCGGCGCTGCAACGGAGTGCTCAATCTTCAGGAACTTCATGAGGCCATACGTCAGCGAGGCATTGAAGTAGACCTGCAGAGTGATTGGCACGGCGATCAAAAGCACATGGAGAAAGCGGCCCGTGATGTTGTCTGCCTGAAACGCGAATATCAGGACCAGTGTCGCGAGCAGCGCCACAACTGTAACAGGCGCAAAGCGCGGGAGCAGCGTCTTCTCGAACCAGTTCTTTCCTCGGGTCCGCACAAACCACGTCCTCAGCAGCGTGCCAGCAACAAGCGGAATCACGATAAAGACGATCACCGAATACAGAAGGACCTGAAAGGGCACGTGTAGAGACGAAGCACCGCTTACAAGGAACTGCACTATCGGGACAAACAGCACGAGCATGATGAGGTCGTTCACTGAGACCTGAACAAGCGTGTACGCCGGGTCACCGTCTGTTAGATGACTCCACACGAAGACCATCGCAGTGCACGGGGCAGCAGCAAGAATAATGCAGCCTGCGATGTACTGGTCCGCTTCAGCCGGGCTGATAAGCGTCGAGAACACTAGCCGGAAGAAGACCCACGCAAGAAGCGCCATCGAGAACGGCTTTACCACCCAGTTCACGAGGACAGTTACGATCAGTCCAGCCGGTCGCCGGCCGACATTCCGAACGGCTGAGAAATCGACCTTCATCATCATTGGCGTGATCATCAGCCAGATGAGGACTGCTATAGGCGCATTGATTTGACTCCCGTCTCCGAATTCGAGCTCACGGGTTGCCACAGTCAGTCCTGGGAGCATCTTTCCGATAAGAATCCCTGCGACCATGCAGAGCGCTACCCACAACGAGAGGTAGCGCTCAAAGAAGGCGAGCCGCTTTTCACCAGCCTGTGCCGCACTCGCCGCAGTTGTTTCTGCCATGGATTCCGTTATGCGCAGCAGCCTGGAGCGCAGCAGGCTCCAGCCTTAACCGGCTTTGTTGCCCGAACGAAAGCGCTCATGAATTTGTCTTGAACCTTCGGTGCGAGCGCGTCCACGTCGAGCCCTTGCCCAGTGAGAAATGTCCGGGCGTCCTCGATGTCGTAAACACGAGTAGACTCAATATCGATTGACGCGAACCCCGCCTTCGCAAGCTTTGCAACGTAGTCCGAATCCTTCAGGGCACCTGCAATGCATCCGACCCAGAGAAGCATGTGCTTCCGGACTTCTTCTGGCACGTCACCCCTCACAACAACATCAGAGACTGCAAAGCGTCCGCCTGGCTTCAGGACTCGGAACGCTTCCCCTAGGACTTTATCTTTGTCCGCAGAGAGATTGATAACGCAGTTCGAGATGATGACATCGACCGAGTTGTCAGGGAGCGGAATGTTCTCAATTTCGCCTTTCAAGAACTCAACGTTCTCAATTCCAGACTTCTTCTGGTTTTCCCACGCAAGTGCCAGCATCTCGTCAGTCATGTCGAGACCGTAAGCCTTTCCCGTCGGGCCGACGCGCTTTGCAGAGAGAAGAACATCGATGCCGCCGCCGGAACCGAGGTCGAGGACGACTTCACCGGGATTTAAGGCCGCAAGTGCAGTCGGGTTCCCGCAGCCAAGTGACGCGAGTACCGCCTCTTCGGGAAGTCCGCTTTTTTGTACTTCATCGTAAAGGTCCGAGGTGATTGGGTCTACATCGGTGCCGCACGCGGCAGCCGCTCCGCAGCAGGAGCTTCCACCGGTTGTGACCCGGAGGGCAGCCTGCCCGTATTTCTCTTTCACGATTTCTTTAACGTCCTGTGTGGTGGTGGTGCTCATGCTTTGCTCCTACTTGCAAAAGGTGACGATCGTTTCCGGTGCGATTGCCCGGTTCCGGGTGCAGCATTCGGCATAAAGAAAACCCAGCAGTTCCTGCAGGGTTTCAGTGTTTGTCGAATATCGCAGGTACTGGCTTTCACGCTTGACGCTGACGAGATCTTCGTTCTTGAGCTTCTCCAGATGGTGCGACAGTGTCGAGCCGGGGATGCCCAACTCAGCCCCGATATCGCCCACGGTCATGCCATCAGGATGCGCAGAGAGAAGGAGCCGCACGATGCGGAGCCTAGGCTCGGTGCCCATCGCCGAGAACATGTCTGCATACCGGGCAATTTGCTCTTCTGAAGGTTTCCTTGCCACTAGTCCCAGTCCTCGCCAAAGTATTCATCGAGGGAAACAGAGATAGCAGCCGGGTTCAGCACCCTCCCGGAGCGCTTGAAGAGACTTTTCCTCCCTCGCCGGTACGGTCACACTCGTCGAGCCATACGACAGTGGTAGGCAGGTGCTTAAGGGAGCCGCGAAGCAAATCAACGTGGATTCCATAGTTCTACAATAGTAGAAAGATAGAGATGATTCAATCAAAAAGTTCGTCTCCGAGAAGTCTGGCTCGCAAACTATTGATTCAGACCAGAAGAACGATCACGCGCGAACTAGAGATTTGCCAAATAAGTGCTCATTCGCTCACAGACAGCCGCCCAACTCACCATACCGCTACGCCATTAACGCATGCTTCGCCGTCTCGAGCTGCGGATCTGCTCCAGCCCGGGCCGCTTCCCAAGAGAATGGCACTTCCATCTCCGGCGCGACACCACAGCCCTCAAGGTCCTTGCCTTCCCACGTGCGATAGGAAACAACGGGCAGAGCAACGCGGTACCCAAAGCCGACCTTGAACGAAGTGGCCCCGAGCAGCTTCCCCGGCGTTTTCATCCCAACGAGAGTGGCAAGTTGCTTTGACGCGGCGAACGCAAGCACCATCTCCGTGGAACTCGCGGAATGTTCGTTCATAAGTATCGCGATTCTGCCATGGAACGGCTGGCCACCCAATCCCTCTGTTCGTATTGCGACTGATCGGTCGCGTAACGCGAAACGAGGGATCAACGACAGCAAACCCCACTTCGATGACGGAATACGGTCAAAGACAGGGAGCCGTTCTGGATCCACACCAGCTTCCAGCTTCGATCTGGTTAGGCTGTATCCGACGGGCACCTTGTCAGCCACTAGATGGCTCATCACGCGCAGACAGCCCATCCCGCCGCCGGTATTCCCTCGGAGATCCATGATCAGGTGCCGACATGCGAGTTCTCGGACTGCGTGGGTGAAGGAATTGGCCACGTCGATTCCGATGACACCGGGGAACATTGTGACCTTGATGTATCCAAGATCGGAGTTCAGGCGGCAGAACGTCACCGGCTCGACGGTAACAAGCGGTCGTTGTTTCGTCTTCGATGCCGGAACGGTGAGCTGCACCCGTACATGCCGGCCCTCTCGTTTTTCTATGTCGGCCTGCACAGTCTCCGCGAGCGGAAAGAACGGTTGCTCCGGAGGGACGATGTCCCGGCCGGCCACACGAAGAAGAACGTCTCCCGGCTGAATCCCAGCCCCGTGTGCAACACCACCGGGGTGCACGTCCTGAAACACCCAACGCTGCCCGCCAGGCGTTTCGGCGACGGCGAAGGTCGCTGAAATGGCGATCTTCGCAGCCACGCGGCGTGTCGTCTCGTGGAAGAAGCCGACGTGACTGACCCGAAGCTCTTTCAGAACTTCGTTCATTGCCTGTTCGAAGTCATCCCCCTGCAGGAGAACAGTGCGGCGATCATCGAACAGCTTGCGAACGTCCATGCCTCCGCACTTCGGATCGAACAGTTTGCGCTCAATCGTTTCTACAACGCGGTTGACGATCTGCTCACGCTGAACGGAAGTCGCGTTCATCACTCGACAGGTCCAGACGCAGTGCCGCGATTGTCGCCGATGAGGACGAATCCAGCCCACATGTTGGGAGTAGCGTCCTTTCCGTACCGCTGGATCAACTCGCGTTTCGCTTCGTGCAATGCGAGCGCCTTGTCCATCCCGCCGGACAGTCGCGTGTAGAACTCTTTCATCAAGCTCCGACTAAACTCATCGTTCACCTGCCAAAGGTTCGCAACCACCGTCTTGGCGCCACTCACGAGGAACGGTCGCGCAAGGTTGGCAACACCTTCCTGTCCCACGATGCGGCCGGCTCCTGCGTCACATGCGGAAAGCGTCACGA
>CBDUBV010000176.1:0-5273 GCA_965365475.1 uncultured Chthoniobacteraceae bacterium
TGCGCGCGATCGTGCTTCCGGGCGTGACCATCGGCAAACATTGCGCGATCGCGCCCGGGGCGCTGGTCAATCGCGACGTCCCCGACCGTCATCGCGCGGCGGGCAACCCGGCGCGCGTCGAGCCGAGCGCCGAGGAGGGCAGCGGCGAATGAGCCTGTTGCCGAAACTCGCCGGACGGCTCTGGTCAAGGCGAAAGCTCGCGGCGGCGGGCCCCGGCCTGCTGCCAGCCTATCGCCACGACAATGCGCTGAGGCGCAACCGCAAGAAGCTGTTCTTCGCGCTATTCATCGCCGTGATCCTGTACGTGATGGCGTTCCAGCTGATCGGACGGTTCATCATCGTCCAGTTCCTAGTGCCGCTGCTCTTACTGTTTTTTCTCGTAATCTGGGCGCTGCCGGAACGCGGCCGAGCCCCGACATCCACCCTCCGGTTCCTGTTCTTCGCTTTTGCCGGGTCGCTGGTGCTCTGGCCCGATTATCTCGCGCTGGCGCTGCCCGGAATGCCCTGGATGACGGCGATCCGATTGACCGGCTTCCCGATGGTGCTGATCTTGCTGATCTGCATTTCGGTTTCGGATGATTTTTCGCGACAGCTCAAAAGCGTCCTTTCGGCATCGCGACCGATCGCCTGGCTTATGGCCACCCTTGCCGTCCTGATGGTTTTTTCCGTGGCTGTTTCGACGAATATGCCGTTCTCGTTCAACAGGCTGGTGGTGATGCTGGTCAGCCTCGTCGCCGCTTTCTACGTGGCAAGCTACGTTTTCGCAAAGCCAGGGACGGCGCTTCGGTTCGTATTCTTCCTTTGGGCGGTTATCATTTTGCTCGCGGTGCTGACCTATTTCGAGGTGCGGTCAAGCCAAGTCCCGTGGGCCGGGCGTATCCCAAGTTTCCTAAAGATCGAGGATGAGAACGTTCAACGCATTTTGGCCGGGCAGATGCGGGCCACGACGAAAATCTATCGCGCCCAAACCAAATTTACCACATCGCTGAGCTTTGCCGAGTTCTTGGCGCTCACTGCACCATTCATCCTGCACATCGCGATGACGGCAACGAAGGTTTGGTTGCGTCCTCTCGCTTGGCTGACGCTCCCGCTCATTTTCTGGATGATCGTCAAGACAGAGTCGAGAATGGGCGCCGCGGGGTTCCTGATGACATTTATCGTCTACCTGCTCGTATGGGGTGGGCTACGTTGGTATCGGAACCGGGACAGCATATTCGGGCCCGCTATCACGCTCGCTTACCCAATAATATTCGCTGCGTTTATCACGGCCACGTTCTTCGTCGGGAGGCTCCGTGCCATGGTATGGGGCAGCGCGCAGCATCAATTCAGCGATCAGGGGCGCCAGGTTCAGTGGGATATGGCGATACCACGCGCTCTAGAAAGACCGTGGGGGTACGGTCTGGGGCAGGGCGGCGGGGCATTGGGTTATACTAACCAAGCAGGGATGCTTACCATTGATAGCTATTACATTTCAGTTTTGCTCGAAATCGGCATTATTGGTTTCGTTGCCTACTTCGCAGTTTTTATCAGTACCATTCTTCTTTCAGTTCCAGCCATCGCCCGTGCAAACACTGAAGAAGAAAGATTGCTTGCTCCCATTGCTATAAGTCTAGTCAACTTCATCATTATTAAGTCTGTACTTAGTCAGCAGGAGGGACATCCGATCGCATTTATATTCGTTGGTATGGCGGTTGCCTTGATTTGGCGAGTGAAACAACAGGTGGCGGTGAAAACCTAATGGTTTTTCAAAAAGGGCATGACGTCCAGGCAATTTCAACCGCTCATCTTCATCACCTCGATCTCCTACGCGGCATCGCCGCGCTTTGTGTTGTCCTTGGACACAGGCGGCCGTGGTTTGATGACAACTTGCTGCCACACTTCTTTCTTGCGGTAGACTTTTTCTTCATTTTAAGTGGGTTTGTGATCGACCGTGCATATCGAAGTAAAATCGGTTCGAGCATGACTATGCAGACCTTCATCGCGGTGAGGCTCATTCGGCTATATCCACTAATAGCACTTAGTGTAATTTTGGGCCTCGTTGTTGCATTAGCACGCGTTGCTACTGAAGGGGGTAGCTATTGGGACCCGTTTGTAAGTGCCGGGGCTCACTTCCTTCTGATCCCCGGTGTGGGGTCCGCAGTTTATCCATACCCGCTGAATGACCCCATGTGGTCACTGTTTTTTGAGTTGGTCGCCAACATTGCATTTTTATTTCTGGCGCCAAAGCTCAGCACTCGCGTTCTTGCATCGATCGTAATTGTGGCGGCGCTGGGTTTGATTTGGGTCACGTTCCAGTCCGGCTCGGTTGCACAGGGTCACCTTATGGCGCGTTTCGAAGGCGGATTTGCTCGGGTGGGTTTCGGCTTCTTCGCGGGATGTTTGCTAAACCGCTTGTCGTATTTTGGCCGTCGGCACATCGGGCGTATTCGTGCTGAGCTGTGGGTGCCGTTAGTTCTGATCGGGGTTTTGCAAGTGCCGCGCACGAGTTTTGACCCTTGGTTTGAGCTTGTGGCAGTTATCCTCGTTTTTCCTGTCCTCATTTTCATTGGGGCGCAGGCGAAGTCGATTTGGCCAAAGGTTGAAGCGATCGGCGGGGAATTATCTTATCCCCTCTACGTTCTTCATATCCCGCTTCTTTTCCTCCTAGCAGGAGGGCTGCGCGCAATGGGCTTGTCCGACGCGAACCCCTCGCCTGTCGAGGGAGCAATTCGAATTCTAATTGTGTGCCTTTTTGCTTGGCTAAGTTACATAATATTTGACAAACCAGCCCGAAGACGTCTCACTAGTCGAATTCGTCCTTAGCGTTGGTTTAAAGGGTTAAGCACACTACAACATACCTTCCGCGTAGAAGCTAAAGTGCTGCATTGGCTTGCACACGATCAAATGATCTCGTAATTCTATATCCACATCTCGAAATAGCCTTGCAACTCTCTGAGTCATTGTAATGTCTTGTTTTGACGGCTTTGGATCGCCTGATGGATGATTATGAACCAATATGATCGCTTGGGCGTGGAATGCCAGAGCCTGTCGAGTGAGATCACGTAGTGGCAGATCGACGCTAACGCAGCATCCTTTGAACATCGAGAACCCTAGCAAATCTCCGTCTTTCGACTGAAAGCAGACGATCGCAATTTCCCGTTCATGTCCAACGGTATCATTAATGAACCTCAATGTCGCATCTACGACAGAACGATTGCCACAGTTCATTGCTACCCTCTCGTGTTAAAAACACTTAAGGTAGTTCTGTCTGTTTAGTTGCAGTCACACCGGCCCCAATACAATTAGACCGATGATTGGCCCCCAGTAAAGGCATTGATGTTGAGGCGTTGACGTACCAGCAGCACATACGCGACCACCCGCGCCCCCTGAGCGAGCGCTACCGCCACAGCAACACCCGTCGCTCCCCAAAAATACGCAGCAATAGGGCCTGCGATTATCAGCAAAGCCACCGAGCCTGCGGTAACCGGGAAATGCACCCGGCCATGCCCGGTCATCGCCAGCGCCAATCCCGCGACGCTGACCAGAAGCGCCAGGATTTGCGCGCCGGACAAGATCACGAGCAACACGAACGCCTCTTCGAACTCCGGCCCCATCAGCGCAAGAAGCGGGCGACCGCCGACGATGATGGCGATGGCGGTGGGTATTGCGAGAGCGAGCGACAAGCGGCTCGCCGAGCTGAAGACACGAGCCAGGCCTGCGGTATCTTCACGCGCGTGGGCGGAACTGATTTCAGCCGCATAAGCACTCGTCAGGCCGGTCGTGACGATACCGATGGTTGCCGCAATTTGTGCGGCGACACGATAGAGCCCGGCATCGGCGGTGCTGGCCTGCAGCGCTACCAGCGTGAGGCCGTACCAATCGGCAAAGGCAAGGGTGACGGCCGCGGCCCCGAGTGGCAGGCCTTCCTTATACATATTCGTCGGCGTCCACGGCAGCCGACGCCGCTCGACGCTGGCTTCCGTGAAGCGCATGCAGGCAAAGATGCCAGCGGCCGCCGCGAACAGGCCGGCTGCAAGGGTCATGTGCAGAACATCTTCGATCGAGCGCGGTGCGATAGCGAGAAATGCGGCAATCACGACCAGTGGTATGGTCAGCACCTCGACCCATTGCGACATTGCCGGACGCTTCAGCGCGCGCAATACGGCGCTGCTCAGGCGGGTCGTGGCTCTTGCCATCGTCAGGACCGCGACGGTTGCCAGGGCGCTGACGCTGAGCGCCCCCAGGCCCGCGACAGGCAGCGCCATTCCGCCGACGAAGATGAGAATACCGAGAGCCGCCGAAGGAACTAAGACCATTGCGATGATCTTGGCGATATCGGAGCGGAATATTCGCTCTCCAGTGGCCTTTGCCGCTGCAAGCCTCCGTACGACGACGAAATCGAGCCCGCCGACGATCAGCAGCGAAGCCAGCATCGCGGTCTGAGTGACAAGACCGTAGACGCCGTTGCCCTCTGCGCCGAAGCGCCGCCCGATCAGGAAGAGTAGGACGAAACCGGCGACTGCGGCGACTCCGCGGATTGCAATCGAAAGCAGCGCGTCGCGGTGCGTGCTCAGTGCTTGGGTGAGGCGCCCGCGGCCAGGAATGGTCATCCGCGATCTGCAATCTTGTGAGAAATCGGATCGGCCGGGGACGCCAAGCTTAGCGCGGGCAGCGTTCGAGCCCTACTTTCATGCGCGCTTTCTCGACCGTGTTGCCACAGGCAAGCACGTTGGTGGGCTTGTCGATCCACAGGCTCGCGACGACTTTGTGATGCGGCGGCTTGGGCAGAACCGATCCTGGAACCGTCGATATGCGATTGTCGCGCACGACGGAATCGCGCGCGCCGCCCAAAGTGATCCCGCGCGGGAAGCTCACATGAACGACGTTGTTGGCAATCGTGATGCGATCGAAGCCGCCATCATCCATGCCGTTGCGCACGCCATTGCCGAGAAAAATGCCCTGCATCGGCCCTTCCGCGCGGTTGCCGATGATGCGGACATCGTGAACCGGCGGCGCCTCGGGGCGAGACCAGGCCTGGATGCAATCGGGGTGATCGCCATCGCGGATCATCTTGCCATCAGGCGCATAGATCGCGGGATTGTGGCGAAAGCCCTTGCAGCTATTGCCCTCAACGAGAACCCTAGACGAGAGCGCGAGGTTGATCCCGTCCGAGATCAGCCCGACCAGCTGATTGTTGCGGAGCGTGATGTCGCTGCTCTTGTTGATCACCATTCCGCGGTGCGCGCCGGTGATCGTCATGCCTTCGATGCCGATGTCGCGAGAGCGGTCGATAT
>CBDUBV010000177.1:0-5273 GCA_965365475.1 uncultured Chthoniobacteraceae bacterium
TCGTCGTCGTCGTAGATGTTTCTGAATGGGCTATCGAAAGGCAGAGGAGAATTCAGCCGCTCATATAAACGGTCGATGTATCGCTCCGCGCGATCCACAAACTCGGTCATCCCTGCGTCCTCCGCGTGTTGCACGACCTTTTCCATTTGGGTAATCCCAGACCGATGCAGAATCGTATTCCCCAACAGCATTCGCAGTGCCACATGGAGTTGCGCGACGGGCCAGTTTTTCTTCCGATACGCCTCAGCGAAATTCGGTATTTTCTGCTCGATGAGTAACCCCAGGTTCGACAATACGTCATGTTCCATCCTGTCCTTTCCCTGGCCGGCCTGCTGCCGGGCGTCGTCCAGTGCGAGAACAAAAGCAATCACCTCCTCCACATGATCGGCGATGGATTTCCTGTCACATTTCTCCCGGATCACAGCAGAAAAACAGCTGCTGGCAGTCACTTCAAAAGGAAACGGTTTATTCCCCACAAGTTGGAATACGTCCGCCAGAAGAGTGCCAAGCTCCTTCCAGGACAGTGCTTTCATGCTCGAATACACATGCGAAGACCTGCCTGGTATGGGATGGCTATCGCACATGGAAAGAAACAGCATCTCTGCCAGCAGAAACTGCGCCTCTGATGGCGCGTTGCTTTCCGCCTGCTTATACAGACGCTCGGCTTCGGCGGCGTCGGCTGTGTAAAAAGCCTGGCCCAAAAGCACCGACCACCGTGCGAGGTAAGGACGGAACTTTCTCGGGCGATCCTGCGACAGCGCCAGCATCTCTTGCCACAGCAAAGGCCCGGGGTCAGATTTCTTTTTGCCTGATCGAGCGCTTTCGCAGCAGATCATCGCGAGCGTGCGTGCGAGCGAGCCCCGTATCTCCACATCCAGCGGATCGAGCGCAGTGGCGGAGCGGAGGAAGCCTGCTGCTTTCCTATACGCCTTGCGGTGGAGCGCGTGCATGCCAGCAGCAGCAAGAAAGGGTTTATGCTGCGGGAAACTCGCCACGAGTTTATCCAGCAGCCGATTGCGTGCAGATTTGTCCGAGTGCTCGAGCACTTTCAACAAGCTCTCCGCAGCCTGGGTATTATTCGGGTCTATTTCCAAAGCCGCCTCAAGCAGACCGCGCGAGGTCTCTATATTGCGCTGACGTTCGTGCCCGGAATATTCCCAATCCCAAGGTGCGCGCTCTAATTCCGTATCGATATCCTCGACCAGAGTGCTGCCCACCCAGCTAAGCAACGCGGCATCCCGGACGGCGTTAACGCCTTGCACCGCTTCGATAGATTGCATAATCATGTTCAACTGCCGGGTGATCTCCAGGGGTAAAACATCGTGCGGGATCGGAGCCCGAATAAGCATGAGTCGCAATTGGAACGAGAGCATCTGATGCATGGGGCGGTGCTTGAAGCCGGCATGAAACTCGTACCGTTCCTGCGTGCGCCGCTCCTCAGCGCGATCTCCCCTGGGCATTACCAAGGTAAAAAACATGTTGGTTAAAAGCCGGGACAACTCACCCTCGCCGGTCCGCCAAAAATCAACCAACGTCGGCTCCAATTTCTCCAGAGCGCGTCGCCATTTCCCCACCGAGAACGCCGCTTCCGCCTGAGCGATGAGCGGTCCCACCTCCGCGCGATTGCCCGTGGCCGCCAGCATCCAACTTGCACGGACTGCCGCGTCGGGAGCGCGTTCCGCAAGCGCGAGATTGCCCGTGATCGCCGCAGCCGCTTTGGCACAGGCGCCGTTGATTGGCAGTGTGCAGAAACTTTTTTCCGCATGCTCCAGTTCATGCTGAAACCACTGGCGCACTCCACGAAGAAACAATCGCCAATGGCGAAACACGGAATCCGCTGGCACCTGGCGGAGCAGCTCACGGGCGCGGTCCCAATCGCCATCGCCAGTGGCTGCGACTGCATCGCGCACCACATCGAGTTCCTGCTGCAACCGCCCGGCCAGTGGATGCTCGGCGGGGACCACGGGTCGCTCCGGGGCGGTCACCGCCCGGTCCACGATGAGCAGCGCCTGCGCATTCAACGCACCGGACTCGGCACTTTGAAACAAATCGTTCCAGACAAGGATGAGCGAGGTGGATGCTGTTTGTTTATCCTCCGTCGGGACTTCCTTCTTCTCCAGAGCCGCCACATATTCCGCAGGTGCGATGCTGCGCAGATACACCAGCACCGATTGCGCATCGGAATCGAGTCCGCGCATGCGCATGTGACGGTAGAGCCCTGCGTTGGCAGCGATGAGCAAGGGGAGATATTTCGCGCGATTGGCTTTGCACAACGTCTTGGCGAAGTCTCGGGCTTTGCGCCAGTTTTGAGCTTCGAGTGCTTTCAAAACTGGCGCGGCAGCGGCATCGTTGCTAAGCGGGGAGAGGTCCATACGTGGGAAAATTTTCGCCATAGATGACGGTTATTTTTTTAAATTTCCCGATACGCCATCGCGCATCCAATTTTTGTCCGGACGAGCGGCGCGTGCGTTTCTCCGCGGCGGTTACGGGATTTACTTGCACACGATTACCCGTGCAATTCCGAACTGACAAGCATGCGCTTGTGAGAGTCTTTAGCGATGGAAGCAGCCATGGCGGACTCCAGCTTTATCACAGGCAACAAAGCTTCGCGCGGGTTCAGCGTTTCTCTAGAGCCATCGTAGGCCGTTTTGAAACCTCCGTTGACCTCGAGCATCTGGTAGCTACAGTGTTTTCCAGCAATTTATGGGTCGTCACACATCAGGAAGGCTATTCCTAAGTCTATATCGAGCGTTGTTATAACTATGCACACTTTCCTATCCACCGCCATCGCTGCTGCGGAAGCTGCGGGTGCTTTGCTTCGCGAGAATTTCGAAACGGACCTGCTCGTCAATGCGCACGAAGCGCATGACATCAAACTCGATCTCGATGTCCGCTCACAGGAACTCATCACTCGCATCCTGCTCGACGCATTCCCCGAACATGCTCTCTACGGCGAAGAAGGTATCTCGGGAAATCAGGACGCGGAATATCAATGGATCGTGGATCCCATCGACGGGACGGTAAATTATTTCTACGGCATCCCGCATTTCTGCATTTCCATCGCGCTGCGCAGACGCCAGGAGTTGCTCCTCGGCGTCATCCTCGATCCTATGCGCCGGGAGCTTTGGACCGTGGAACACGATGGTAGCCCGATGCTCAATGGTCGCCGCATTCAAGTAAGCCCGCGCACCCGCATATCCGATGCGATTCTTACGGTGGGATTTTCCAAGTCCTCGACCACCATCGATGCAGGTCTGCCTCTCCTGGAGAAGATGGTTCATACCGCTCGCAAATGCCGCATGATGGGCAGTGCCGCTCTGGACCTTGCGTATGTGGCCACGGGACGGCTCGATGCTTATATCGAGCAGGGTGTCAGCTTGTGGGATATCGCCGCTGGCATGCTGCTCATCGAGCGGGCCGGGGGTAAAGTGCTTGCGACTCCTCGCCCAGATGCTCCCGATAAATACGAGGTCGTGGCCTGGAATGGAAACATGGACCTCGGCATTGGAAAATCATGAGCATCACTCTAGTCGGCACCGGCTACGATATTCATGCTTTTGCAAAAGGCCGCAGACTGGTCCTCGGCGGAGTCGAGATTCCGCATCCGCGCGGTTTGTTGGGCCATTCCGACGCCGATGTACTCTGCCACGCTATCGCGGATGCACTCCTCGGTGCGGTCGGCGAAGTGGATATCGGACATCATTTTCCAAACACAGACGCCGCGATCGAAGGCATAAGCAGCTTGGAAATTCTGCGCCAGGTGCGCTTGGTGCTCCAGCGACACCATGCCGAGCCGGTAAATGTGGATGCCTCGCTCATCGCTGAAGAGCCGCGCATCGGTCCACACCTGCCCTTGATGCGTGAGCGTATCGCCACGGCGCTGGGCATCGAGACCCGTCGCGTGGGAATCAAAGCCACGACAAACGAACAGCTTGGTTGCATCGGACGTGGCGAAGGCATCGCCGCGATGGCTGTGGCCAGCGTGCTCCAAAACGAATGAGACGCCAGACGCACGGACAGGATCGTGGGGAAAGCGATTGGCTCGGGGAGATGCAGGCCATTTATGATGACCTCGCGAGACTTCGCATGGAGCGTCAGTGTCTTGCGAGGACGCAATGTTGTCGCTTCCAGTTGACCGGGCGCGTGCCTCATCTCACGCGCGGGGAAAGTTTGTATCTGTGGAAAGGTATCCGCGCATCGGGCCGCAGATCCATCGCGCCTGCGGGCGATGGGCGGTGTCCACTGCTTGGCAAGGAAGGCCGGTGCATGGTGTATGCACACCGTCCGTTCGGGTGCCGCACACATTTCTGCGATCTGGCCGGGGGAAATTATGCGCGCGAATTGGTCGCTCCGCTCATTCATCGTCTGGAGCGGCTCGATGCAAAGTTGGGAGGAAATGGCAGCCGGCAGATCACTGCGGTGCTGCAAGAGAATTGCTGATGTGGCAGGCAAAGGTGGAGTTTAGAACTCTTCGCGGCTTGGCAGAGACTGTTTTAGTGCGCTACTTTTTATGCACACATGACTATCCAGCAGGAAGCAGTCGAGATTCTAAAGGTCACTGGCAATGATGCCGCTCGCGCTTTGCAGATACTCGAGGGCCAACTTAATGTGCTCTACGCACGCTCGCAGGTGATCATGGGTCTTGCGGGAGCGATCATCACCGTCACCGGATTCTCGGGGCGTCTTATCGCTGGCACCAACACAGCCGCTCAAGCACTCCTCATTTCCGGATTGGGATTGGTGGTGCTCAGCGCGGTGTGGATGCTCACGCGCGTGATGGGCATCCGCTGGGTCACTTCGGAGCTGGGTGCCGGGGTGCAACAAGCTTTGGAGACTGTGATTCTGCGGCGCAATCGACGCACCCAGGCTTACCAGATCGGCGGCGTGGTATTGTGCCTGGGCATGGCACTCTACGCGGTGTCCATCTCGATCATGCTATGGAATCCGGTGCCGATGGATTTGCCTGTGCGCTAGCCCGATTTGGGCGTGAATTGCGCGATACACGAGTAGTTTGCACCCGATGCGCTGGGCACACTGCGCATGAGGCTGATCGCTCGAGGCGTCCAGGGTACGCACGGTGTCTCGATGCTCTCCAGTGCAGAAGAAAGGCGGAACCTGTCCTGGCCTTGCTGCCTTCCGAGCCGCGCCAAAGTAAGATGCGGATAAAACGATGTCTCCGGCTTGATGTCGAAGTGCCGCGAGAGAAGCTGGGCGCTCCCGGCGTGCAGCCGCTGCAGTGCCTCATTTTCTTCGACCCCAATCCAAATAACACG
>CBDUBV010000178.1:0-5160 GCA_965365475.1 uncultured Chthoniobacteraceae bacterium
GAGGGTTGGCTCGGCCAACTCTACTCACCCCACCGCTACGAATTCCGAGGCAAAATAGCCAAAAACCAATTTGAGAAAAATTGCCTGGCAGAATACGCGGAAGTCTTCCAGACAGTCTGTGTCGATGCCACTTACTACCGTTTCCCCGAACCACAGTTCCTGTCCAATCTGACAAACAGCCTCCCCTCAACATTTCGACTCGGATTCAAGGCCACACACGAGATCACGATCAAGACTTTTCCCAATCATCCCCGGCACGGCACGCGGGCTGGCGCAGCCAACAAAAATTTCCTTAACGCACCATTATTCATCCGAAATTTTCTGGAACCGCTTCACCGCCACATCGATCAGATCGGAGTGATCATGTTCGAGTTCTCGCCGTTTCATTCCTCCGATTTTGCGCAGCCTGACGATTTTGTCCAACAGCTCGACCGCTTTCTTGGCCAGCTTCCGACCGCTTCCTGGCAATTCGGCGTAGAAGTGAGAAATGCGGATTTTCTCACGCCCGACTATTTCCAAATGCTTTCATCTCACAGCGTCGCGCATGTGTTCAACGCCTGGACCCGCATGCCAGAACTCTCCGAGCAGATGCAACTCGCAGGCGCATTCACCACCGATTTTTTTGCCGCCCGATTATTGCTGCGCAAAGACCGTGCCTACCAGCAAGCTGTCGATGCTTTCTCGCCCTATCGCGACATTCGCGATCCCAACCCTGCAGGCCGCGATGCCGCGCGGCAGCTTCTTGGCAGAAAAACGCGTCGCCCGAGCTATATCTATGTCAACAATCGCTTCGAAGGTAACGCATTGCAGACCATCGCATCGGTGCTCGGCTCGTGAGTCGAGTGCCAGCTTGGGATTGCAGGCACCCGCCGACCGAATGGAACTTTACACCTTCTGCATTCGGCTTAAATCTGCGCGGAATGACCCAACACGCTACCAAAGCATGCCGCCACAATTTAAGGATGGAATGACCTTTGAAGTACATTTCCCCGAGCAGCCCGCGCATGTTTCCGGAGCAGGGCGTTGGCGCCATGCCGTGGTGGTATTCGGCAATAAATATGCGGTGGATGCCGCCAGCTACCCAGGATCACGCAAGCCAGAGAGTTTTGATTTCCCAGAAAAATCCCGACTCACCGGAGATTAAGGCATCCTGACTTGCGGGGAAAACGAATGATCGCACGCTGGAGTGTGGATATTCTTGTCCACTCAACCTTCTCTCCATGCGACAGGAATGTAGCACCTCCGAAAGAGGTTTCCGTTAATCGGCTCACCAAAATTTCACACTAATTAAAAACATATATCCCCTCTGCTGCCCGTGAGTCAGCTCCCAATCGGATGCCAGGTAGTTTTGTATTCCACCAGATTCGCAATTGCCTGCAAGCTCTGCACTGATTGTGCGGTCCAGTCCACGGCCTCCTCCGCCGCGATGAGGAAAGTCCTTTTCACACTATCTGCCGCGCCGTTCCGGATCAATTCACGCTCTTTCGCATCTGCCACACCGCTGACCGCTCGCACGTGAGCATGCGTGGCCAGCGTCGGCACGAGTTCCGCACGCAGCCCAGTGAGCACATTGACCACGCCTCCCGGCAGATCACTCGTAGCAAGCATCTCACCCAACAATATCGCGGGATACGGCCGCGCCTCAGATGCAAGCGCCACCACGCTGTTGCCACTCGTAATCGCAGGTAGAACGAGACTCATGAGCCCAAGCAGCGGCGATTGCCCAGGCGCAAGAATCGCGATCACGCCTGATGCATCGGTCACGGTGAAACAAAAATACGGAGCAGACACCGGGTTCACCGTCGCCAGCAATTGCTCATATTTGTCCGCCCAACCCGCATAGTACACGATGCGGTCCACCGTGGTTGCGACTTCCTCTTCAGCATCCGCCTGCCTGGTGCCATCCCGAGCGATCGCAGCCGCCATCTCACCGCCTCGCGATTCCAGCATCTCCGCCAGCCGATAAAAAATCTGCCCGCGATTGTAGCCCGTGCGCTTGCACCAACTCGCTCCGGCCTTGGCCGCAGATTCCACAGCGTTGCGAAAGTCTTTGCGCGAGCACTGCGGTATGTGAGCCAAAAATGCCCCGTCCGCATCGTGCAACGGAGTGGTTCGCCCGCTTTCAGACCGAATGAATGCGCCGCCGACATAGCATTTCGGCGTCTTGTTGATTGAGAGTCGCTTTGCCATAAAAAAATTTACGTGAGCTTGCAGTAATCCAACAAACCTTGAGGACCGCCTTCGCGCCCGAAACCACTTTCTTTATAGCCACCAAAGGGCGCAGAAGGATCAAATTTATTGTAAGTATTTGCCCAGACCACACCGGCTTTGAGCAACGTGGACATTTTTAAAATACGCGATCCTTTATCCGTCCACACCCCAGCACTCAGTCCATACGGAGTGTTGTTCGCTTTCTCGACCGCTTCCTCCAACGTCCGGAAAGTCAGCACGCTCAACACAGGCCCGAAGATTTCTTCCTGCGCAATGCGATGACTCTGCGTGACATTGGAAAAAACCGTGGGCGGAAAATAGAACCCCTTCGCCGGCAATTTGCAGTCCAGTTGATAGCACTCCGCGCCTTCATTTTTTCCTGTCTGCACGAGTTGGGTTATACGATCCAGTTGCTCCTTGGAATTGATTGCGCCGATGTCGGTATTTTTATCCATTGGATCGCCCACTCGCAGCGAAGCCATGCGGTGGCGCACGCGACGCATCACCTCCTCGGCCACACTTTCCTGCACCAGCAACCGCGACCCCGCGCAGCACACGTGCCCTTGATTGAAAAAGATTCCATTGATGATCCCCTCCACCGCCTGGTTGATCGGTGCATCCTCAAACACGATATTGGCCGCCTTGCCGCCAAGCTCCATCGTCATTTTCTTCGCGGTCCCAGCAAGCGAACGCATGATCGCTTTGCCCACCTCCGTCGAACCGGTAAAAGCGACTTTGGCAGCAGTGGCATGCGTCATCACCGCCGCGCCTGTCTCTCCCGCACCCGTCACCACATTCACCACGCCAGGAGGCAAACCCGCTTCCTGAAAAATCTCACACAATTTCAGTGCCGATATGCTCGTCGTCTCCGCAGGCTTGATCACGATGCTATTGCCCGCAGCCAGAGCAGGCGCAAGCTTCCACGCCAGCATGAGCAAGGGGAAATTCCACGGAATCACCTGTCCTACCACACCGAAGGGCACTACCGAACGCCCTGGCGCGAGATGCTCCAGCTTGTCCGCCCAGCCTGCATGATAAAAGAAATGCGCAGCCGCAGTCGGCACATCGAAATCCCGCGATTCTTTGATCGGCTTACCGCCATCGAGCGTCTCCGCGACGGCAAACTCCCTCGCACGATCCTGCAGCAGCCGCGCTATGCGGAACAACAATTTGCCCCGATCGCGCCCCGACATTTTCCCCCACACCTGCTTCTGCGCTTTATCTGCAGCCGCATAAGCCGCATCCACATCGCCCACATCGGCCAGCGCGATCCTCGCCAGCTCGCTGCCGTCTCTGGGCGATACCGTGGCAAAAGTGTTCTTCTTTTTCGGTCGCACAAACTCGCCGTTTATAAACAGCCCGTATTCCCCGCGCAGCTTCGGGTCCGCGCTTTCCGGCGCAGGATCGAACTCCCACAAATCTCCAAATAACAGTTCCCGCGCCGATGCACGATTGCGCCCGCCCGTGCCGACAGCGCCCCTCGCGTTATTTTGCTTTATCGCCATATTCAGTAGCTCTCCCCTGATTCGCTGAAAGTGTAAGGTGCCTGATACGCCCCCGTTTTTTCCTTCACAAGTTGCCGCAATAGATCGTTGAGCAACGAGGACGCGCCGAAGCGGTACCGCGCGTTATTGAGCCACGCATCGCCCAGTGTCTCCTTCACCGCCACGAGGAAATGCAAGGCCTGCTTCGCCGTCCGAATCGCGCCCGCAGGTTTCATCGCGATTTCGACTCCTGTATTAAAATAAAAATCCCGGATCGCTTCGAGCATCACCTGGTTGTTTCCCAGGGTTGCATTGCTGCTCGTCTTGCCCGTGCTGGTCTTGATAAAGTCACCCTCACGCAGCACCTGCATCGCCAGGAAGCTCGCCACGCGGATGTTGTCGTAAGTTTCCAATTCGCTGGTCTCCAGGATCACTTTTAGCACCGCTTCACCACAAGCTTCGCGCACCTGTGCGATCTCATCCTGAACGCGTTGCAATTCGCCCGCGAGAAACGCCCCTCGATTTATCACCATGTCGATTTCATCCGCCCCATCGCTCACCGCGATTCTTACTTCTTCAAGCCGCGTCTTGAGCGGAGCTTGTCCCGAAGGAAACGCTGTCGCCACCGACGCCACGCGCACACCACTCCCTTCGAGAAGCGGCTTTGCATGGCGGACCATGAGCGGGTACACGCACACCGCAGCCACACGTGGCGAGCCGGGATGCGGACTCAAAGCTTTACTGCAAAGCGAAGCCACCTTGCCTGGCGTATCCTTCCCTTCCAGCGTGGTGAGATCGATCATGCTTACGGCCAAGTTCAGCCCTTGCACTTTGGAAGCTTTCTTGATGCTGCGCGTCGTATATTTGGCCACGCGTTCCTCGATGCCCACTTGATCCACAGGCCCCACTTCATTTATAAAGCGTTGAAGTGATCTAGTGGTCATGAATTGCTTCGGGGGAATTGAAACATTCACACAACTACGCCGCGCCCGGCATCAAAGCAAGTCTGGCGCAGGTACAATCCGCTTTTACAATTTAAGGATATATTTCTGAGATATAACTCGACACCATGGACCATGGTCCCCACGATTCAAATTGCACATGAAGGTTTCTCAGTTTCTGTCGTTCGCATCCAGCCGAGACTTTCTAACTCCAGACACCCAATAAGAACACACCAACGTCTCCAAAAGGCTTCACGTCGTCGAAAGCCGTGATCATTGCAGTCCTGATTGTCTTTCCCACGTCAGTGCTTGGCGTCCAGAATGCGGATTGACTGGAAGGGGACTCCCCGGCACCCTTGCAAATGATCGGCTGGTCGGTAAATCCAGAGTTCCCGGGCCATTTTTCGGGATCGCTTTTGGGTGCGCACCGCCCGACCCCAACGCTCGAACCATGAATTTATCTAAGGCATCACATAGACGGATCGTCGCCGCGCTCTTTAGGGCGGCATTCTTGTTTCCGTTGG
>CBDUBV010000179.1:0-5131 GCA_965365475.1 uncultured Chthoniobacteraceae bacterium
GCGGCCTTGGCGAGTTCCTCGGGATGCACATCGCGCGGGCTGAGGGTGAAATAAAACTGCAGATACTCAAAGTCGGTCTCGCGGAAAAGAAGCCAGCCGATGTGTACAAATGCGAACATAAGCGCCCATTGAAATGGAGCGCACCAGAGACTGCAACGGATGTGATCTGGAACGATGGCGGCGAACAAGCGGTAAACCACGATGAGCACACCGTACCACAGCCCCCAAAGAACGAAATTCCATTGGGCTCCATGCCATAGTCCGCTCAAGAAGAATGTGACGAGCACATTCCATGCAGAACGGTATGCTGAACAATGTGATCCGCCGAGCGGGATATATACATAATCACGGAACCATGTGGAGAGGGAGATATGCCAGCGTTGCCAAAACTCTGCCGGGGAACGCGAAAGATACGGGTGATGGAAATTTTCCATAAGCCGAAATCCCAGCAGCACAGCACTACCGCGTGCGATGTCTGTGTATGCGGAGAAGTCCGCGAAAATTTGAATGCAAAACGCGAATACTCCTACCCACAAAAGCGCAAAGTCCGGATTCTCAAGTGCAAAGATCTTATTGCATGTCAGAGCGACATTGTCGGCGATGACCAGTTTTTTGAAAAAACCCCATAGGATGAGAATGATCGCACTGTGCGCCGCAGGGTAGTCGAAGTGACGGGACTGCTGCATCTGGGGCAGAAGCTGGGTGGACCGCTCGATGGGACCGGCAACAAGTTGAGGGAAAAAACTCACATACAATGCGTAATCGATAAGCTTACGAGCGGGCGGGATCGTGCCTCGATACACATCCACCACATAGCTGATGGACTGGAAGGTATAGAAAGAGATGCCCACGGGCAGGAATATGGCCAGCGTGTTATTCCATGAACCCATGCCTGCGGCCTCCAGGAGAAGACTGATGTTTTCCACGAAGAAACCGAAATATTTGAAGAACCCCAAGATGGTGAGGCTGGCTATGAGGCTAAGTATGAGATAGACGCGTTTGTGCGCAGGGTGTCGCGCCATGGCTCGCGCACAGCAGAAATCCGTGATGGTCGTGGTAGCCAACAGGATACAGAACCAGGGATGGATATATCCGTAGAAAAAATAACTGCTCAGCAGCAGCAAAAGGTTCTGATGTGAGCGTCTGCGGAGAAGCCAATACAGGCTGAGAACAACCACGAAAAAGCCAAGAAAATCCAGACTGTGAAAGATCATTTTAGCAGTGGTTGCACTTGATCATGGAATATGTCCGTCCACTGCGTGCGGTATTCCTCCGCAATGTGATCGCCATCGGCATACATGCCCACGTGCTCGCGCACATCATCCGAAGCATCGAAGAAAACCATTCCCCGCGATTCCACATAATCCTCCAAGGTTCGCAGATAATGAACGAGGTCTGGTGGATCGTCGCGGCGCAATGCCCGCCCTGGCGGGCGGCGTTTGACCCGGTAAAAACAAACGCGCAAATTATTTTTTTTAGCGAGATCGATAATATGCGGCACAAAAGAAGCAGTCGGCGAAGAGTCGAACCGATCAGGCTCGGGCGAGTCTGTATCGGATAATTCCACGGGCACATCTTTACGCAGGTTATCCAGTTCGAACACATCATTGACTTCCTCCAGCAAGCGCTCCTGGCGTTTCCAAGGTTTTGGAGCGAGTGTGAGTGCCGTGTTGCGAAGCACATCCTGAGCTTCTGTCCGTCGCCGCTGAATTGGGTAGATGCGCTCAAGAGCAGAATGAATCCGGCTACGCGTGGTCTGCGCCGCCTGCGACCAGACAAGGTCCAACACTGGCTCGTGATCGCGCATGTAAGGTTCCATTTTTTCCCGATACGTGCCTGTGGTGCGAAAGTAGGGCCAGCTTAGCGCGTAGTCGCGAAAGAAGATAAAGACCATGCGAGGCTGGTGATCTGCGGCTACCACGAAATTTTGCAGCATGAGAAACCACCCGGCCGAACTCAGTCCATGCCCCGCGAGCACCTGCACGGGAGCATCGTGTTCAAGCTCGCCGAATCGTGCAGGGTCGAGACGCGTAAGCAGCATGGAATCGCCGATGAAAACATATTCGGGTTTGCGTGCGCGCACTTGAGCCAGCAGTTCGTCATCGAAAGGAACTTTCTGAAATAAGCCGGGCCCCAAAAAGATGGGAGCTACAAGAATAAATCCGCAAAAAAGAATGAGTCTTGGGAGCGGATGATTCACGTTTAGACCAGGCTCATAGCGGGATAACGCGGATATATCAAAATCAATTTTTTACTATACGATGAACGCAGCTTGGGGCTATTGTGCGAAGGGTATTTATGGCACAAGGATCAGCAGGAAATGTGATAGCTGCACTGGCAAGCTTTTTTATCCCAGGGTTGGGTCAGCTGGCGCAAGGGCGGTTGCTTATTGCATTCATCCATTTTGTGTTAGCCGGGCTGCTGTGGCTCGTCCTTATGGGCTGGCTTATTCATCTCTGGTCCACCGTAGACGCCGCAGTCTGGAAGGGCACATCGTGATAGGTATGACACACAAGCGACCGTCATGGCATTTGACTCATGCGAGCTAGTGCGTTACTTCAGTAAGACAACATCAGGAATTTCCACGGGGCGCAAGCTCGGTGGGGTGCCAACCGGAGATGAGAGATAAACTCACGGTGGCTGCTTTGCCCAGTGCATGGCGATGTGCGGACGCAAGTCCGAACTATAATTCTCTCCGCAGTCAGACCGCCGCGCAAATTGTCGAATGAATCGGCGAGGCGGCAGGATGCGTCTCCTGGTGGACTTCAATCGAATGACCACCTATGACCACGACACTAGCAATCCGTGTGCGGGAAGATAACCCTGCGCATCACCTTTGGAACAACAACGGCACTTGGTGGTGCCATTTCACCGAGCATCTGCCAGACTACACCAAACGCAGAGTGCGCCGCAGTCTGCACACGCGCGATTTCCATACGGCGCGGCTGCTGCGCGATAGTCTGCTCTTCGAGCGAGAAAGCACCTAATCGGCGGCAGCACCAGACTGTTGATACTCTGCGGAGAGCAATCGAGTGAAAAAGTGATCGCGCAAGAACGTGTTGCGTTCTTCGCGTGTCGCGGTGCTGAAGAGAGATGCGTAGAAGTATGGTTTAGGGTCGCGTCCTTGGGCGGAAGCCGCACTTGCGGCTTCGATCGCTTTGGCGCAAACGACAGCGAGTTCCTCGGGCCGCTGCGCTGCGAGATGGTCGAGATATTTCTGCGCATTCTCAGCCAGAGCACCCTGCGTAAGCCAGGTGCGATTGATGCGTCGAGCGCGATCGATGGCACTCTGCCCTGTCACGGCTGCGATTCGACCGAAGTATCCTCCACTGCCGGTGAGCTTGACTCGTCGTCCCGCGGCGGGCGCGTGAAGAAATAAGTATCGCCCACTTTATGCTGTCGAAACACGAGTGGATCGACCCAGATGACATATTCGCGCCCGGTCTCTTCGACGCGGACGAGGAGCTTATGCTCACCTTCGCTCTCGCGACGATGCACTCCTTGCGAGCCGATCGAAATCTGAGTCTCCTGCAGCGGAATAAATTCTTTCTTTATGATAGTGCCGCGCAGCCCGTGGCGTCCGGTGCTTTTGTGCATCGAGGACACGGCATACACGAGGCCGGCGACGACAACTATGACCACCACGATGGTGATGAGAGTTTCTTTAACTCGAAGCGGCTTCTGCGGGCGAGTCGAGGGTTTCATCGGGAAGATCAGGGGGTTGAGGTTTTGTAAAACGACGTTGCTCCCAGACATATCGCTTGAGGAGCACTTTCAAGGTGGCGGTCAGCGGCACTGCAAGGATAGCACCCAGCAACCCACCGAGCAACAGGGTCCATGCGAAAAGAGAGACGATGACGGTCATGGGGTGCAACCCCACGGAATTCCCGACGATGCGTGGCGCAATGAGCAGGCCATCGAGTTGCTGCACCACGATAAAGATCACGGTGACCATGATGGGCGGCCACCATTCGCCGGGCCATTGCACCACAGCGATGAGGATGGCAGGGACCCAGCACAGCAGGATGCCAATGTAAGGGATGAGGCCGATGATACCCACCATGAGTCCGATGAGCAGCGCGTAATCGAGGCCGATGATAAGAAGCCCGATGGCCGTGAATGCTCCATCCACAAGGCTGACCAACAACTGGCCTCGAAAGAAATTTATGAGATACCCATTGATCTCGGTCAGCGTGGCCACGACTTCATCCTTGAACCGCGAAGCGCGCAGGGGAAGATATCGCGACCAGTTCTGCGAGATCTTAGGACCTTCGAGTAGAAAGAAAAAGAGGTAGATCGGCACGATGATCAGACCCAGCAGGAAACCGAAAAACCCCAGGAATCCTCCGATGCTGCGCTGGAGGAAATTGCCCGCTTTTTTGAGCAACTCGGGCGTGTGTGTTTCCACATACTCTGTGACCTGTGCGACGTAAGGTTCCAGGCCGTTCTCGGCAGCAGCAGAGTCCTCCGATGCGGTGGAGTCGGCCGCGCCGAACGGATTGGGAATTTTTTCCCCATACTTCTCTGCGAAACTGACCATGCGCTCGCGAGCGATGAGCGTGTATTCGGGCAGACGTTGCGCGAGTTTTACGCCCTGATCGTACACGGTGGGGAGCAACCAGACCAGGAGTGCTGTCGTGAGACTGAACACGACCAGAAAAACAAGTATCACAGCCCGCAATCGCGAAATGCCATAGCCGCTGAGCCGATTGATTACGGGCTCGAGCAGGAAAGCGAGAACGCCAGCTATGGCGATGGGAATGAGGATGGGTTGCAGATAGGAGATAACCTCGACGAAGGTTTTTATCACGAGCACAGAAAGCGCTCCGATGGTGACCACAGCAAGGAAAGACAATGCAGCCCACATTATTTTCCTCTGCCAGATGCTCGGCATCTGCGGGGAACGCGGGGGATTGGCTGGATCGGTGATAAGTGCCATGTGAAGAAGGGAAGTAAAGCTGGTACCATGTGCGCAAGCCAAGCGGAAAGGTATGGGCAAACAACGAAACTCTCTCTCGCCCGATGCGTGGTTGACGCAGCCCATTGCGCGGGCATTGTATCTGCCCATGCGTGAGCTGATTTATTTATTCTGTTGCGTGCTGCCTGTCTGCGCCTGGGGAGCTGCTCCAGC
>CBDUBV010000180.1:0-5078 GCA_965365475.1 uncultured Chthoniobacteraceae bacterium
ATGGACTTCATGAATCTCAACCAGGCTGCACATGGTGATCGTGAACATGGATTTATCCACACGCGTTTGCGACTTCCGCGCAAGGTGGTTGCAGGCCATTGGAGCGAACGCACTGTCCAGGAGCGCATCGCTGTGTGGATGCGCGTAGCTCGTGCCTGGCACGATTGGCAGGGCGGACGAGTGGTGCGATTTGGGGATAATATGCGCTACGTCGCAGTGACCGAGGGAGATAAAGTAGCTGCCGAAGCGCGATTTGGATTTTCAGTCAACACTCGCGGCGTAGGAGATCTTGCGGAGTCAATCGCTGCGGTCGGCGAGAGTGCCATTGATGATCTTTGTGCGGAGTATGAGAAGAGCTATGCAGTGGCAGAGGACTTGCGTGCAGGCGGTTCACGGCACGATGCACTACGCAACAATGCTCGGCAGGAGATTGGTTTGCGGGAAGTGTTGGAAAGTGAAAACGCGATAGCTTTTACCGATACTTTCGAAGACCTCCACGGATTGAGTCAACTCCCCGGCCTGGCTGTGCAGCGACTCATGGCGCAAGGTTACGGCTTCGCTGGCGAAGGCGATTGGAAGACTGCGGCTCTGGTGCGCGCCATGAAAGTCATGGACGCGGACATGCAAGGAGGCGTGTCATTTATGGAGGACTACACCTATGAGCTGAATCCGGAGGGTGAACTCGTGCTGGGTTCACATATGCTCGAGGTCTGCTCATCGATCTCGGCGCAAAAACCCCGAGTGGAAATTCATCCGTTAGGCATCGGCGGCAAAGAGGACCCGGTGCGTTTGGTTTTCAATGCGCGAGGAGGTGCTGCCATTAACGTCGCACTCATGGATATGGGCAATCGGTTTCGTCTGCTGGTGAACGAAGTGGAAGCGATCTCGCCGCCTCATCCCCTCCCCAAGCTGCCGGTGGCTCGGGCAGTGTGGCGTTGCCTACCCAACCTTAAAACCGCCGTGGAAGCCTGGATTTATGCGGGTGGGACGCACCACACCGGATTTGGCTATCGTATCACGAGCGAATATATCGAGGACTTGGCGGAGATGGCCGGGGTGGAACTCGCGATAATCGACGCGGCAACAACCCTCCGCGATTTCAAGCAACAGCTACGCAACAACGAAGTATTTTATCACATCGCGCCCGGCGTGGTTGGCATGTAAACACATGAACTCTTATCTGGAAATCCAGCAGGAATGCTTTGAGGCAAATCTGTTGTTGCCTGAGCTGAAGTTGATCGACCTGACCTTCGGGAATGTGAGCGTGTGTGATGCCAACCGGGCAGTCATTGCCATAAAACCCAGCGGAATAAGCTACGTGCTGTTAAAGCCACAAGACATCGTAGTGCTGGACTACGAGGGACACATAGTCTGTGGTTCGCTGCGACCCTCTTCCGACACACCGACCCATAGGCGATTGTTCCAAGCCTTCCGTGGCGTCCGTTCTGTGGTGCACACCCACAGTCGGAATGCGGTCGCGTTTGCACAAGCTGGACGTGAGATTCCCTGCCTCGGCACGACTCACGCTGACTATTTCCATGGTGCTGTGCCCGTGACCCGCTCACTCTCGCCGGAGGAGGTGACCGAAAATTACGAATGGGAAACCGGCAATGCGATTGTGGAGTGCTTTCGAGACCTAGACCCGCTGGCAATGCCCGCTGTGCTTGTGCACAGTCACGGGCCCTTCACTTGGGGTCCTGACGGCCGCAAAGCGGTTGAAACTGCTTTGGCTCTGGAAATAGTCGCAGAAATGGCCATGAAGACTTTGCAACTTGCGCCCGACAAACCAGCCCTCGCCCGCCATCTGCTCGACAAACATTTTTTCCGCAAACATGGACCCAGTGCCTATTACGGCCAGTCCGAACCATAGGCGACTCCGGAATAGCCTGAATAAAAGCCTATCCGCGGGCGGTGCTCCACTGCGATTGCACATAGCTTGCGATGGCTTTTATTTGACCTTTGTCCGGGCGCACCGGGCCGTCGTTTGGAAATTCGGCAAGGCGGTTCGCTATATGACCACCTTTCCAGACCGCGCATTCTGGGGGATACGGGCCTACCTTTTTCGGATCACTCCATGTGTGAATGGCCAGCACCCGTCCGCCAAATGCCGCCGCGATGTGCATGGGACCACTGTCCACGCTGATCGTATAAGCGGCTCGCCGCAACAACCATAGCAACTCTGGCAAAGTGGTTGCGTTCACCGCATTGGTCACGTTATTGGGCCAGCTCAAAGTAGCCTTTGCCGAGCCGACTACGACTACCGGCATCGGTTGCAATGCCTGCGCGAGCTGGGTCGATTCCTCCTCCAGCAGTGCCTTACCTGAGCCCCGGGCGTAAGGGTGCAAAACCACGAATGGCTGGCCAGGCAAAGCCAAACTCGGTTCGCTGCCATCGGGTAGCGGAAACTCCACGGCTCCACACACATCGGCTCCCGCACGTTTCGCAAGAGCGAGGTATCGATCCACCGCGTGGTCGATGCTTCCCACCGCTGCTGTATCGTGCACAAACCACCGAGCCCCTTCCCTAGCATCCGAAAGCCCCAGCCGCACATCAGCCTTGGACCGGAGACTCATCAACGCGCTGCGCAACAACCCTTGAAAATCCAGTGCCAGATCAGGTCGAGGCTCGGAAAGCGTCTTGCTCCAATGCCAGAAATTTTGCAATCCCGATACGCCTCGAAACGAACGTCGCGGAAACTGAATCACTTCATCCACATCCGGATTACCCTCGAGTAAACATGCCCACTCCGGGTTTATTACCCAGCGAATGCGCACCTGGGGCCACTGGCGTTTGAGGCAATGCACTGCGGGCAGCGTGTGCACCACATCGCCAAGCGAGCTGGGCTTGATCACCAGGATCTGGCCTGGTGTCATTTGCCCACGGCAAGCCGGTCCGCCAGGCGCTCAGGCAATCCCGCTTTAATAATTTTCTTCTGAGCCGTCTCGATGTCGTAAGCCAAGCGTCGCAGCTCAATGTCATTCCGGTTGGAATCGTAAATCACATACGATGCCCGCCAATCGCCGTCGCGCGGCTGACCCACGCTGCCGACATTGATAAAATACTTCTTACCCATCTCGCAGTGCAATTTATCCAGCGGCAGGCTCAATACGGAGCTGTCGCGGATGTATGCGCGCGGAGCATGCGTGTGGCCAAAGAAACAAATGTTCGTGTGCTGATAGCTGAAGCTCGCGGAAGCATCGAGTTGATTGAAAACGTACCCCCATTTATGTGGCGTATCCAGCGTGCTGTGCACGATCGTAAAATCCCGCACCTGGCGCACCATCCGCATGTCGCGCAGCCAATCCTTGTCCTCTTCCGAAAGATTATTCCGAGTCCATGCAAGAGCCTGCTCGGCCAGCGGATTAAAAGAATGCAGCTCTTCGAGCATCGCCGCCTGCTCATCATGATTGCCCTTAACCACCGGGCATTCCAATTTGCGGACGATCTCCAGGCATTCTTTGGGATTAGCATTATACCCCACCACATCACCCAGACATACATAGTGGGTACAACTGGACTTATCGGCGTCCTCAAGGACAGCTTCAAGTGCCTCTAGATTGGCGTGGATATCAGCAAAAATGGCAAACCGCATTGGAAGAGTTCTCTATTAGCACATCAAGGCTGCCTGTTGTAAACCCTTCTTTCCTCCACAGGTATTTGTAATTGCTCCTCCAACGCTTCAAGCCGGGTCAAAAGCGTGGGCAAATGCTGTTTCTCCCCTTCATCGTAGAGGTCCCTCAACATCTCGTATGCCTCTCTCTCCCGACCCTCGCATTTGCTAAGTTCGTATGCCGCAAACCGTCGCATATACGAAGGCGCGTCTTCGAAGGCCGCCGCCTTTGCATAGGACTCAGCAGCTCCACAGTGATCCATATATTTGTCCCGCAGCAACATCGCATGCTTCTCATACAACCCCCAGCGGTCAGGATTGTTGCGAATCCCACGCTCGAGGAAATCACGCCCAAGATCGAAATATTGACGCTGCGCCCGCACACGAACTGCTTCCCTGCCCAGACTCTCATCATCCAGCGCAGCGACACTCGCATTCCAAGCCATGTGCCATGCCGACATGTCCCAGAACATTAAAACGCGTGGTTGCAAAGCCGTAACATTATTGAAAAGAAGTGCCATCTTGCCCCACTCCGTGCGTTCCCATGCCGTATAGGCTTTGATCCAGAGCATATCCGCCACGATTGATCGGAAACCGCTCAGCGCAGCCAAGTAAGCCAATTGCCCGATCTGTTCCCGCATATCCAGACCCAGTTCCGCACCGCGAAAATATGCATCTCGATGCTGCTTATTCACCGCATGCTCCAGCGGCAGACGCACCGCGCCAAATACCAGCAGCCCGACTGCCACCATCACCATCCGTTTCATAATTCCTTTGCCGAGAAAACAAAATGCGCCAGCAAAAGATACACGCCCACGTACAACACTCCCAGTGCCGAAGTTTTGAGAAATAGACTAAATGCAATCGCATTCCCCGCAACGATGTCGTCCACCAGATTGAACATCTGCAGATCAGGAAAAATAAGCGAAACCAACGCCAGAAAACCACGCATAACCCACGACACATCCGCACCCGCCGCCAGCCAGTATTCACGCGCCGTGGCTTGCAGATGCCCCACAAAATAAACCGCCACCACCACGATAATCGTAAAAATCGATGATGTGGCAAATGTGGACACAAACAGCGTCAGGGCCGCCAACAGACACGCCTTCAAATAGATCACCACTACACCTTCCCATAGGCCAATACTGAAAGAAGCCGCTTTCACATTGCGAATCATTTCCTCCACCTCCGGGCCGCGTTGCCCACCGGCTTCGGCCAGAATGCGCGAGATCACCCATTGCTCTCGCACAAACATCACCACAGCAAACAACATCGCCATCAGCACGATTGCGATGCCCAACAGCATGAGCACGCCGAGCAGCTTCCCGCACAGATACTCGAACCGCGGCACCGGCTTGGCCAGAATCGTGTAGAGCGTCCGATCCTCGATGTCCTTGGGCAAAAGCATCGCCGTGGCGACCATCGCCAGTAGCGAAGTGAAAATCGACATTGCTCCCAGCGACAC
>CBDUBV010000181.1:0-5073 GCA_965365475.1 uncultured Chthoniobacteraceae bacterium
CGCGCAAGCGTGACAACACGGGATTGGATGCCCGATCATGGCGGTTCGCAGATCGAATCGCTTCCCGAGGGTGCCGTCTGTTGGGCGTTGGACCGCGTCACCGCGCCGACCGATGTCGCGCCGCTTCTTCACCGCCTGCTTCAACAATGCGTGATCGCACGCGATCTGGACTCCGCTTTTTATATCCGACAAAATAACCGTCATCTCTCGGTGGTCACCATGGGCGGAGACGTCATCACGTCTGATGGCATAGCGCAGAGCGGCGAGACATCCGGGGCGGGCACATCTGTTCTCCAAAGAAAAGCGCAGATCGAGGAGCTAGAGCACGCGGAACACCTGCAACGCGAAGAAGTAACTGCGCTGGAGTCCCGTGTGAGCGAGTTCACGGCTTCGGTCGAATCGCTTGGTGCGTTGGCGGAATCTTTGCGTGAAGAGACGCAGGCCGCGCAGATGGCACTGGCCGGGCTCGAAGGCCAGCAATCCATGCTGCAGCGCGATTTGCGTGAGATGGAGGGCAAACGGGAAACATTGGAATGGGAACGCACCAACCTGGCGGAGGGTCTTCAGACATCCGACAAGAAATCCTCCAATTTGCAGGACGAAATTACCCGCTTGCAGACAAGCATCGAAGAGTCCCGCGAGCGCATGCAACAACTGCAAGCCGAATCGGAAGAGTTGCGCTATCAAGAAGATCAGCTCACGGCCGCGCTCAATGAATTGAAAGTGACCGCCGCGACCAATCGTCAGCGGCGGGAAAACCTGGAGCGCGAGCGCCGACCGATGTCTGCCCGGGTGCAGGAACTGGGCGAACTCATCGCACAGCGCCGTGTGGATATCGAGACTTACACCACGCGGTCCACCGCGTTGCAGAGTGAGTCGGAGGAATTACTCGGTGGTATCGAAACTCTGCGTGGTGAAGCTGCAGATGTGGAAACGCGAGCCGCTGCGGTCGTGGAATCCCGCACCGCGCTCATGTCGGCACTGCACGAGCTGGAGGCAGAATTGCGCGAAGCCCGGCGCGAGCTGAGCCGACTGCAGGAAACGCGAGCCCAGCAGGAGATTGCCCAGAGCCAGGTCACGATGCGCATGGAGCATCTCTCCGAGCACATGCAGCAGCGTTACCAGATCGCAATCGCGGAATTTATTCCCGACAGCTATGCATTCCATTGCGCCGTGCGCGAGCAGAAGAAACGCAGCAAACAACCTGTGATTGAAACCGCCGAGCCCGTGGAGGATTCCACGCCGCAGGAGACGGGCGAGCCGGTGGAGGTGGAGGAGATCATCGCAAGCAAACCCGCTCACGAAGAAGTGGACTGGGCTTTTGTCGAGGCGATGGTGAAAGAAATGAGCGAGAAACTGGATTCCATGGGCCCGATCAACATGGACGCGATTCAGGAATATGATGAACTGGAAGAGCGCAGCAAATTCCTGGATGAACAGTACGCCGACCTGACCAACTCCAAAGCCGAGTTGCTGGATACCATTTCCAAAATAAATGTGACCACGCGGCAGTTATTCGCCGATACGTTTGAACAGGTCCGCGTCAATTTTCAGGAGATGTTCACGGAATTGTTTGGCGCAGGCGCAAAGGCAAACCTGCTGCTGGCCAGTGGTGAGGACCCGCTGGAATGCGGCATCGAGATCATCGCCAAACCTCCAGGCAAACAACTGCAAAGCATCTCGCTGCTTTCCGGTGGAGAAAAAACCATGACCGCTGTCGCGTTGTTGTTTTCCATTTACATGGTGAAACCCAGCCCGTTCTGCGTGCTGGACGAGATGGACGCTCCGCTGGACGAGAGCAACATCAACCGATTCATCAAAATCCTGGACCGCTTCGTGGCGCAGAGCCAGTTCGTTGTCATCACGCACAATAAACGCACGATTGCGAAAGCCGACGTTCTTTACGGCGTGACGATGGAAGAGCACGGTGTGAGCAAACTGGTCGGCGTCAAGCTGACCAAACGCGAGGACGCCACGCAAAGTGAAGATTTCGCTGCGGAACCGGCCAATGAAGAACCGCCGAGCATCGCAGAGAGCTTTGGTAAAAGTAACAAGCTCCATAGCGAAGTGAATGAAGTCAGCGAAGTGTAAAGCACTCGTCCGTCGCTTCGCAGCTTCTTTACTTCGCCCGAGAGGGAACTATCATCGCACGCCATGTCTGCACGATTGATCGATGGAAAACTCATCAGCCGCCAATGCTGTGAGCACACAAAACAGGAGGTCGCTGCTCTCACCCAGGCTGGCACCACTCCCGGCCTGGCAGTGGTGCTCGTGGGCGATGATCCCGCTTCGCGAGCTTACGTCCGCAGCAAGGACCGCACCTGTCGCGAGCTGGGATTATACTCGGAAAAATACGAGCTGCCAGCCACCACGTCGCAGCAAGAACTTATCGAGCTGGTCCGCCAACTCAACGGCAACGAGAAAATACACGGCATTCTCGTTCAGTCCCCTCCCCCCAGACACATCGATGAATCCGCAGTGATCGAGACCATCGATCCCGCCAAGGATGTAGATGGTTTCCATGCTGCAAACGTAGCCAGACTGGCCATGGGCGACCGCTCGGGATTTGTGCCGTGCACACCCTTGGGCTGTCAGGTGCTGCTGCGCGAGTCCGGCATAGACATTGTAGGAGCGCACGTCGTCATTCTGGGGCGCAGCTTGATTGTGGGCAAGCCTCTCGCTCTTTTGCTCATGCAAAAAGGTGCAGACGCTACGGTCACTGTGGTTCATTCTCGCAGCCGGAACCTGGCGGAGATCACTCGCAGCGCAGACATCGTGGTGGCAGCGATTGGGCGCGCTGAATTTGTAAAAGCGGATATGGTCCGGGAAGGCGCTGTGGTGATCGATGTGGGGATCAACCGAGTGGATGATGCCACGCTGGAGAAAGGTTACCGCCTCACGGGCGACGTGGCTTTTAATGAAGTGTCGGAAAAGGCAAGCGCGATCACGCCTGTTCCCGGCGGTGTCGGGCCGATGACCATCGCGATGCTGATGGCGAACACGGTGAAAGCTTGCCGCCAGATCACTGGCAAGTGAACGCGAGCACCAGGAGCGCGGAGCTGCTTGCCCATGGCGCAGAAGCGATCCGGGCACACACATTTATCCGCCTCACACTCGCATCGCCGCGCGGGGGCGATGTGCGGAAAATGATTGCGCGCTTGATCGACTTGCGCGGGCGCACCGTGCTCGCAGTGGCGTCACGCACCCAGCGGTCGGAGACCACCGCGAACCATCCGGTGGAGAAAGGATGGTCGATGCTGGAAGACCACTTGGTCGCAGCGTTCGACTCCGCGCATTTGCAAACAGTAAGCGGAGACTGGCACTGGCAGCGGCATCCGAACGGTCGCGAGACGCTCAAGCACTTGCCCGCCGCCTCACGCATAGCTCCATCGCGAGCGCATGACCGCGTGAAACCTTCCGCAAAATTGTCGCCCAGCGCATGGATGCAAGCCATGGGATTTACGCGCGAAAATGGCAGCGTGAAAGTTGGCATGCAGGACAAGCTGCGCCAGGTCGCGCGGTTTACGCACATCCTGCGCGACACAATCGAACCGCAGCAGCAGCCTTTTCGTGCTGTGGACATGGGCTGCGGGCGAGGTGCGCTTACGTGCGCGCTGTATGAATTTCTTCAAAACTACGGCCCGCCGTGCGTGCTGGGTGCTGAACGGCAAACGCATCTGGTCCAAGCGGCAAATGCCGCTGCCGTCGGCATGACCGGGCTCAAATTTATCGAAAGTGACATCGCCGATGTGGATTGCTCGGGCGCAGACATTCTTGTGGCCTTGCATGCTTGCGATACGGCGACGGATGACGCCATCCGGACGGGCCTCCGCAGCGGTGTGCGGTATTTTTTTCTGGCTCCTTGTTGCCACAAGGAACTTCGTCCGCAGTTGGTGAAGCCAGGCGTGGTGGAGCCAATACTGCGGCATGGCATTTTTCTGGAGCGCTACGCCGAGATGCTGACGGATTCGCTTCGGGCCTTGTGGTTGCAAGCGGCGGGATATAAGACGCGAGTGTTTGAATTTATCGGCCTGGAGCACAGTGGTCGCAACATCATGATCACAGCCTCACGCAACAACTCGATCGACCGCAAGGCAGCGCACAGGGCATTTGCTGCATTAAAAAACGATCACGGGCTGGATCGCATCCATTTGGAAACGCCGTGAACTTTTCTCCGTCCGATTGGCAGCGGCTTAGGGAAATGCGCGAGGGGTTTTTGCGCGGAACGCGTGAGGACTATTGGAAAAATGAACGCGATCTTCAACTATACAATGCCGTGTATGCACAACGCATCGGCTGGAAATGGGATGCAGTGCTCGCGAAACTTGATGAAGCCGGTTGGCGTCCGTCTGCCCGGCATTTGTTGGATTGGGGATGCGGCTCAGGCGTTGCAGCGCGGACCGTGGCTCAATGGGCAGGGATTACCCGGGCCACGGTGCTGGACCGCTCGCCCGCCGCAACTCGATTTGCGGCGAGCAGCCTGAAAGAAGTCTGCGTGGAAGCCTCTATCGTGGAGCGAACGCCGGTGATGGATGACCACACAGTTTTGTTGGTGAGTCATGTGCTGGGAGAGCTATCGGAAGAAGCCACTGCGAACCTCGTGCAACTGGCCCGCCAGGCGCACGAGGTGATCTGGGTGGAGCCAGGTTCGTTCGCAGATAGCAAACGGCTGGGTCGTGTGCGAGAAAAGTTGCTGAGCGCCGGGCACCATATCGTTGCCCCGTGCACGCATGAAAAACGTTGTCCCATGCTGGGAGCGGATTCCGCGCAGCATGAATCTGGGCCCGCGCAAGATCATGCAAAGGCTGACCCTGCGGATTGGTGTCACTTTTTCGCCGACCCGCCGATGGCCATATTCCAGTCGCGAATTTGGACGATGATTGGGAGGGAACTGTCCATCGACTTGCGGAGTCTGCCCTATTCGTTTTTGGCGACTACAAAAGCGACGATTGCGAGCCGTGCTGGAGAGCGAATTATCGGGCGACCATTACAAGGAAATAGGCATTGTAAATTGCTATGTTGCGGCGCAGCGGGACTTGTGGAACGAGTGGTGCAAAAGCGCGACGATGCGCA
>CBDUBV010000182.1:0-5060 GCA_965365475.1 uncultured Chthoniobacteraceae bacterium
AAATCTGCGGAGATTTTCACGTTTTGCACAGTGCCCGCGTGGATGTGAGCATCGGGTTTCGCTTGGGAGTTGAGCAGTGCTGTGAGGCCGTTGCGGTCGGCTCCTGCGCCGGCAGAGTTGCCCGGCGCGAGCGGCTCACCGTGCCTGCGTCCGTCGGCGGAAGCCGAAGTGGTTTTGCCCCACAGAGTGTTATGATTGTTGTTTATGACGACGACGAGGAAATGGTGCAGGGAACCGCCCCGCGCAGCCCCCGACGTGCCTAGGCAGACGTGCTCATGCACCTTTGCAAGCATGCTGTCGGCAATCTCGTCGTCGTTTCCGTATTTCGGTGCCGACTTGAAGTCGCACTGCATCGCCTCAAAGCCGTTCCAATTGTTCCGAAGCGCTTCGAGAAGTTGATCGGCAGTATATTTGTTGGTGCGAAAGACGAGTTCCTGAATTGCTGTCAGACTATCTGCAACGTTTGTGTTTCCATAGGTTTCGTTTGTGCCCCCGAGAAAACGAATTCCGCCATTGAAGATTGGGAGTCGCCGCGCCACGCAATCATCGTAGAGCAGGCTCACTAGCGAGAAGGGACACTCGTGCCCGAGCACTTCATAGATCGTGGCCTGCACCCGCGCCAGAGGGGCGAGGTAATATTCGACCGTGCGAGCATATGCCTCCCACAAATCATCAAATGTGTTGTAACCGGGTAAGGCACCAAAATCCGGCCCAATGGAGCGGCCGGTGCGCAGGCATCGACCGTGATTGATCGCAGATTCAAGACAACGCTGGAGATTAATGATGGCGTTGGGCGTTCCGCAACTGGCGTGATCGATCATGTATTCGCCGCAACCAAATGGCAGATACTGGCGCGCTGTTTCCTCATCGACCCTGAACGCATTGCGCACTGCAGGCACGTTCACCTCATCGTTATAAAGCATGGGAAAGGTTTTCCCGAGGGCGATTATGTCGTAAGCTTTCTCCAGCAGTGCGCGATCCTGGCCGGAATAGAACCGTAGCGTGAGCTGAGGTAGCGGCAGGTCGAGGCTTGCGGTCGTCTCCATCGCCAGCAATGCGAAGCGGTCGGCTTCAGCTTCGTTCGCGCGGCCAGCTCCACCCACAATGATTCGCGCGTCGAAATGCAAGATTTCCTCCTCGAGAATAGTGTAAAAATTCCGCATCAATGCCAGCGCACCATTCCAGTCGAGCGCGCCTGACTCGAGATCGCGGCAAAGAAATGGTCCCAGCACGACGTCAAGCCGGCCGAAATTGATCGTGCCACTCATGGTTTGCACCAGAAGAATTAATTCCAGTGCCTCATGGAAAGAACGCGGTGGATGATGAAGAATTGCTTCAAGCACCGTCGCGAGCCGTGCGGTGGACTCCGACCGATCGGCCAGCTCTTGCGTTATTTTTAAGTAATGGCTTGCGCACCGCCGGATGCGCTGGATCGAAGCCAGTGCAGCAGACAAAAACGCATTGTCTTCCACCTGCATGCTCAATTCTTTTTCTAGCCCATCAATTCCCAGTCGCACGAGCTTGCCATAGTCCAGTTGGAGACCGGCCATTCGGTAGAGTGGAAAAGCAGGATGCTCCAGGGCGACCCCGCCGTCGTAGTGATCAGGCAAGCACTTGCGTGTCGCATCCGGGAAGGCTTGCCAGCAACGCTGCGCGGTCTGGTTGCGCTGCCAGAACTTTCGTAAGGTCTCCCACTCCGCCAGCTCTGCCTCAGAGTGCTCGCGCGAGAGGATTGCTGCATCAAACGCTTCCGGAACGTGGTAGTAGCCCAACCCTCCGTACTGCACAGAATAGCCTACCTCAGGATAGAGCCGCTTGCCCGCGAGCATATCTGCCGGACGCGGCCCGACCAACACAGCGGGGAACTGCACATCTTCGCAAAGCATTTCGCGCTGATACACGTCGAGCGCCGACCCGCGCCGATATGCCGTCGTGAAGCTGCGGACATAATCGAGCCCTAAAAAAGAAAGCGGTAGCTGAGTGGCCATGGTGCTTCCTTAATGGCCGCGAAAACCCTGCCGTCTCCGCTCTTCGATGATGTGGGAGTAATCCTTGTCGGGGTCTGCCAAGTCCTGTCCCAGAACGTTGCTGCCCCGGGCCAGATACATCAGTTGGCGATCGGCAAACTCAGGATTCAGGCGGGAAGTTGCTGGAATAAACCGCATCGTCCAGCCGCACCGCCGTTTATCCGAAGTATTCGGTGGGCTACCATGCTGAGTGCGGGCGTCGTGCAGCGAGCAATGGTTCGCGGCAAGCTCGCACGGCACTGCAAGCTCGTCCTTCCGCTGTGTAGGCAGAATTTCGGTATCGAATACGTTCTTTGACGTATCCACATCCTCGTAATCGGAGAATCCTTTTCTGCCGGTGTTGTGGCTGCGTGGTATCACATACATGCAGCCGTTCTGGGTGGTGGAAGGATCGATCGCCAGCCACACTGTGGCCACGCACATGGGGTCGAGCAACCTCCTCCAATACGCGCTGTCCTCGTGCCAAGGCACCCGCCGACCGTCGCCCTGAGGTTTGCAAATGAAGTGAGTGGAAAAAAGCAAAATATCCGGTCCGAGTAATGGCTCGACAAGATCGACCACTTCCGGTGCAAGACACCATTGGTTGAGTTTTGGATCGCCGAAGTGCGGCGTGTCCATCGTCTCTGGTCGCTCGTCTTTGGGCCAGCGTGCCAGCTTTTCTTCGAAATGCTCCTTCAACGCCTGAAACTTGGCGTCGTCGAGCACTTTTCCCTGCGGCAGCACGTAGCCTTCTCTCTCATAGTGTTCGACTTCATCTCGCGTTAAACGTGGTTTTAAATTAGTGTTCATGCGGGCCACTCTATATGTGATCTACTGATGTTTCGTCCTTGTAATTGACAAAATACTACTCTGTATTGATATATGCTTTGTTTGGAATGGAGGGCTATCTGTCCTGAGGGCGAGTTCCTGCACGTCGCCAGCGTGACGAACTATCAAAACCCCGGCGGTCAGCGCCATGGGCACGATTTTTTCGAATGTTTTCTCGTAGAAAAAGGTGTCGGCACTCACTGGTTGCAGGCCGGAGATGTGCCGCTGTGCGCGAAGGATCTCTGGCTGGTTTCGCCAGCCCACGAGCATGGTTTTCGCATCGGCAGGCAGCGATCGTTATCGTTTGTCAATATTGCCCTGGAAGCCTCGCTCATTCGGCCGGTGCTTCTCGGATGTGCAGGCCTGGGAGAGCAATGGGCCACGAGCACGCAACCGCTCAAGCACCGATTGAACCCCACTCAACGTGCCGCGTTTCTTGAACTGGTAGATGAAGTGGCTGCAAGCCATAGGGAGCGGGCCGACGCCACGTTTTTTGTGTCTGGATTGCTAAGAATCCTGCGGCCGCTTACGGAGAATCCCCAGTCCGAAACGCTGCCACCTTGGTTGCACAACGCGCTCGCGCAGGCAGTCGCACCCGAGCACCTGCAGGAGGGGCTGCCCCGGCTGTTGGCGCTCTGTGCTCGCTCGCCCGAGCACGTAAGCCGATCCTTCCGCCAGTTTCTCGGAACTACTCCCACCGCGTGGCTCACTGCACAGCGCATCCACTACGCGCGACGCCTCCTGGAGACCTCGACGCTTCCCGTTTTGGAGATCATGCTTGAATGCGGGATGGAGACCGCAAGCCATTTTCATCGTTGTTTCAAAGCCGTAACCGGACTCACTCCGCATCGCTACCGGGCGCAGTGCGCACAAGTGCAGCCCATGAGAAATCTACGCGAAACGCCTCAACGAGCCGACCGCCACGGTTGATCTTTTCTGCGATCGCGGATGTTTCGTAGGGAGTAGATGCCTTCCAGGCTCATGCCCCACGAACACGTCTGAGGATCGTTGTGAACATCCCGTCCTCAGGTTTGGAACAATGCGCTGCATACCAGCCTGTACCATTGACAAGTTCCACTATCTCCGTAGGCGACACGGTCAAGAAATCGAACCAGTCAGAGCATGCTGTTTTATAGCGGATGCGAATGCAGAGTTGCCCACCCATACGGCCCTTGGCCCAGTTCATCCGCTGATAGGCAAGATGCGCCGGTTCCGCAGTCAGATATGGGTCCATGCATTGCACCACCATCCGCGCATCATCGGTGGTCAATTGCAAGAAGTCCCGAAGCAACATACGCGCATTTTCCCTGCTGCCAAACAGCCCGAAATTATTTCCCAACATTAATATGGTGTCGAACACTCCGAGCCGCGACTTCGGCACGTCGGCCAGCGCTACGCGTTTGACCTGGGCCACACCGCGCAGCTGGCAGAGTTTTACCGCGAGAGAAGATTTGTCGATAGCCAACACATCAAATCCTTTCTCTTGCAGATACAACGAGTGTCGTCCTGCGCCCGCACCCACATCCAACACCCGCCCGGAGACCTGTTTAAATGCCTGCTTTTCCTGTCGATGCCAATCTCGATAGTCTGCAAAATAAATTGCCGGACCAGCAGTCGCTTCCAGATAGCCATCGTCGCGTTCCACGATCTCGGTTCCCTCATGCCCTTCGTAGAAGTCCATAAGCTCAACACCAAACACGTCGTTTTTTTTTCGAATCATGGCGTAATCAGCTTTTGAGTTTCGTGCAAAAATTGAGGCTCCACCTCGCGGATACCATGTGATCGCGCGAGCGCTTGGTAATTCTCAAGCACTGCCACAGGAGTCTCGAAAAGGAACACAAAATTACCCGGCAGAAATTTCATTTCTGACCAACTCTGTGCTCCGACTTTCTTTGCCACAGCATCCATATTAGTGCCAGATGTGGCCTGAACAAGCACCTGATTGCTGAGCAGCAGTTGCCTTTGCTCCTGCACCAGCTCGATTATTGCTGCCGTCTTTTTTTTGGATGCCCGCAGTTTGTCTCGCAGCACCTCCACATTGTCGTTGCCTTTCAACGAAACCAGCACCGGCTCGCGCTCCACTTCGGCATACGCGCTGAGCACCAGCCGCACTTTCTGTTTCTGTCCAAACACGGGGATTTCAAACACGACATCAGCACTCACGAGACAGGGAAATAAAAATACCAGCAGCCATTGCATAATTTTGTCAATGGTTGGATTGCGTCG
>CBDUBV010000183.1:0-4959 GCA_965365475.1 uncultured Chthoniobacteraceae bacterium
CGCAGGCTCATGCGACGCCATATCAAGCATTGACCACTGCGGGCGGCTCCGTATCGCTCGTCGGCTACAATGTGCGGCTTCGTGCGGGATCGCTGGTGGATGTATCCGGCGGGGCGTATGTGTCGCCGCGTGGTGCTGTGCGCTACGGCGATGCAGGTGCCATCGAGATCAGAGCGGGCGTGGACCCTTTTCTTCGTGCGAGACTTGGAGGCAAGCTGCGCCTTAATGGCGGACTGGCGGGTTACTCCGGCGCGGAAGGCGGAACGCTCTCCATCGCGGCACCGATCATTCAAGTGGGCGGACGCCGTCTGCATCGCGAAGCACTCGTGTTGCAGCCCGATATTTTCAACCAGGGCGGCTTTACCCGATTTGAACTCACCGGTGTGGGCGTGATGCCCAAGACGTTTGAGGTAACCACAGAGATAGCAGCGGCATCGTATCTGCCATCCGTGTTTATCGCGCCCGGCACTATCCTGCGTCCGCGAGTGGAGAGTCTTGTATATGCGCCCTTTGGTGGAGCACGCGTCGGCGCAGGGTTTCGGCGGATGGTTCTTCCCGACGGCATGCGCCGCCCGGTCTCGCTGGCGTTTGCTGCACCCGGTGTGAAGCGCGACTTCCGAGTGTTGGAAAATAACATCACGGCAGGTGACTTGCTGGTGCGTGGAGACATCGTGCTCGGCAAGAGAGCGCGCATCGAGACCGATCCGCTGGCGTCCGTAAGTTTTACCGGGCAAACCGTCACGATGCTCGGCTCAGTGATCGCTCCAGGCGGCTCGATCCAGATCACCGGCGCGAATAGTTTTCCGATACCGCAACCGGAGTCTGCGTCATTTCCTTTTGCGCGGCCCACAGTCTTCATCGGGCCGAAGGCAGTGCTCTCCACGGCTGGCACGATGGTCCCCACACCCGATGCCTACGGACGCACTCTCGGAACGGTGCTTCCCGGCGGGTCCATCACAGTGCGCGGTAATATAGTAGCTGCCCGAGGAGCAGTCATGGATGTCTCCGGCGCCTCCGCAATGTTGGATTTTCATCCAGCCGCGTTGGGCCTGGGCATGCAGACATCAGTGCCCGTGACCTCAGGGATCAACTCCCCGCTGTTTCAACTGCTCACCGTGCCGTATCGCGTAGATAGCAACGGCGGGACACTCACGCTGGCCGGGTCGCAAATGTTGTTCTCGGATGCCAGACTGGTCGGCAACTCGGGCGGTCCGACCGCCTTGGGTGGCACCTTGTCCATTTCCTCCGGGCGATTCTATCTGCCGGGCGAATCGCAGTTTGGGGACGACACGAACTTGCTCGTGAGCCAGAGCGGATCACAGATCGCAAAAATAAATCGCGCTCCGGGCATCGGGGTTCCGGTGCTAGCTGCGGATGGTTCCCGCGCAGCGGCAATGGGCTATTTCTCAGTAGATCGCTTTAAAAAAGGCGGGTTCGATTCGCTGGACCTGGGCATGCTCACGCCACCAGTGGGTGTGGCCAGCGGCGGCATCGTGGAATTTGCTGAGAATGTCCGCATCCACGCTCGTGGGTTTCTGCGCGTCGCTGCGGGCGGCGTCATCAAGACTCAAGGCAATGTCCTCCTGCGCGCTCCCTATGTCGCGGTCGGGCAGATATTTCGTCCGCCATCTCATCCTGATGAGACATTCAACCTCTTCCGCAAAATCGTTCCGGGCGATACCGACAACAACTACACCTTTGCCCCGACTCACGGCACGGGAAGTCTGACGGTCAAGGCGCGCTTGCTGGATATCGGCACGCTTACCCTGGATGGTATCGGACTGACGCGCTTCTTTGCAGGCTCGGGCGACATCCGGGGTAACGGAACGCTTAGCGTGGCAGGGAATCTGCTCATGTCCGCAGGTCAGATTTATCCTCCCACGCTTACCACTTTCAACGTCTTCGTCTATGATGCCCCGGAGGCAACTGGCTCAGCTACATTCCGCCGCAATGGCACCGCCGCTACTCCCTGGTCGGCAGGCGGCACGCTTAATGTATACGCCTCCACCATCCGGCAACACGGAGTGCTGCGCGCGCCGCTTGGCGCAATCACGTTGGGATGGGATGGGTCCGGCGATGCGCCTGTGAATCCAGCCGTGGGGCTTGGTGCGCCGAAGACCACTTTGCTTGACTTGGGTGCGCGAAGCATCACGTCCGTCGCAGGACTCGCGGCTTCAACAGGCGCTCCGTTGTTGATTCCTTTCGGATTGAGCCCGGATGGCTTCACTTGGATCGATCCGCGCGGTGTGAACGTGACCATCACCGGATTGCCATCCAAACGGATTCAACTCGCAGGAGAATCCATCCACGCCCGCCGCGGCTCTGTGATTGATCTACGTGGCGGTGGCGATCTGGCCGCCTACCGGTGGATTTCAGGTCTCGGTGGTTCTGTGGATTTGTTGGGCACAGGCACACGCGAGTGGGATGCGCAGTCGCAATACGAAGCGGGCGATCTGGTGCTGTTCCGGGGCCGGACATGGTCCGCGCGCGTGTCGATCGATCCGAGTGAATACCAGCCCACCGGAGCACCCGTTCCGCGCGCCAGCCGATTTTGGATTCAAGTGCCTGAGTCCTATGCCATCGTGCCAGGGTTCAGGGGTATGTTTGCTCCATATGCTCCTTTCAACACCAGTTCGCAAGCAAGCGCGCTGGGCGGGGATCCAGGGTACGTTTCTGCGGGGCTGCGGCTGGGCGACCAGATTCATCTCGACGGTTTTCGGGGTGGTGGAAACTACACGCTGCTTCCGCGTCGCTACGCCACGTTGCCCGGAGCGTTGCTAGTAACTCCGCAAATAACTCCGCAAATGACGGGGCCGCTAGGCATTTTTGAAAATGAAGAGGGCGCCCACTTCGTCACAGGCTACAGATTCAACGCTCTGCACCGTGCCCCGCGACAATCGCAAGTCCGATCGTTGTACGAAATTGTCGCGGGCGATGTGCTCGCCGGTCGCGCGGAGTATGCCATCTACAACGCCAACTCGTTCATGCGAGAAGCAGCAAAGCGCCTGGATGTCTCCAATGTTCAACGTCTCCCGATCGATGGTGGACACGGCGTCATTCATGCCAATGAATCCATGGTGCTTGCTAATGACATTTTGGGTGCTGTGGGGAATGGCGGGCGCGGCTCTTCGCTGGATTTAAGCAGCTTCCGCGATATCTTTATCACGGATTCCGGCTCGCCAGCAGGGTCGGCACTCGTGTTGTCCGCACGGAATCTGTCGCGGTTCCGCGTGGGCAGCTTGCTGATTGGCGGCATCCGCACATTTCTTCCCTCGGGTGCTTCTGTCGATGTGCGCACCACCAACGTCACGCTTGCCAATCGCAAAGCAGTGCTGACGGGGCCGGAAGTAACACTGGTAGCCAGAGAACAGCTCGTCCTCGCCCCGGGCTCCGTGCTGCGTTCGCGAGGCAATGCCAGCGGACGCGCAGAGCGGTTCCTGCTTTCCGGTCCCGGTGCTCTGGCGCGAGTAAGCTGGGACGAGCGCGCAACGATCCAGCGCACGGGATCCCTGGACGCCACCGCGCCTTTGATCCGCATCGGTGCTGGTGCCAACATCTCCGGGAACGCTGTGCTATTTGATTCCACTCACGCGTTCGATCTAAGCTCCGATGCACGTTTCCGGGCACAAGCACTCACTATGAATGCGGGCCAGATCAGCTTTGGACTAGGCGGCTCTTCCTCACTAAGCGGCTCGCTGATCTCTCCGCATCTCGTGCTCTCAGGCAGCGTGCTACGCGACGTGCAGCAGGTCAGCTCCCTCTCGCTCCAGGCTTACCAACACTCCATCGATATATATGGCGCGGGAATATTCGGCTCATCATCGCTGGAGCGACTTTCGCTTTCCACTTCGCAATTGCGCGGGTTCCATATGGCGGGCGGGCAGGCAGTCTTTAACGTAAAAAATCTCTCGCTGCAAAACCCGCTTTCCACTGTGGCACCCGGCGTGGTTGCGGCATCGTCTGGGGAGCTGATCTTCAATACCGCGACCACTGAGATTGGAGCTGGGCGCGTGGATGTTTCTCAATTCGATGCGACGACGATCTCGGCTTCGTCCGGTATGCGTTTCCTGGGTGTGGGCGGACTCTTTATTGCTGGCAATGCCATGGTGCGCACCCCAGTGGTAGTTACCTCCCGCGGTGCAGATCACGAGTTAAATGCCACGGGTAGTCTGCAACTCGTCGGAGGCGGCATATCGCGAACGGTGCCCGCGCTCGGTGGAAAACTAAAACTTCGCGGGGCGGATATCTTTTCCTCCACTCAGCTACTTCTCCCCAGCGGATTGCTGGACATCCAGGCTGCATCTGGCGACATACGAATCGCAGGGGTGGTGGATGTGGCCGGGGTGGGGGTGCGATTCCACGATGTGGTTCGCCACACTGATGGCGGGGTGATCCTGCTTGAAGCGGCCACTGGCAACGTGCAACTGCTGGGCACAAGCGTTGTGCGTGTCGGCGCGGACGGTGGAAATGCGGGCTCTCTCGAAGTGCGGGTGCCGCAGGGAGAGTTCACCGCGCAAGGGGCCATCGATGCAAGCGGTCGCACGGGCGGATTGTTTTTGCTCGATACCCAAGCACTCGCATCCTACGGACAGCTTAATGCCCTGCTTGCCCGGAGCGGTTTTAATGAACGGCGTGATCTGCGCGTGAGAACCGGAGCGGTAACGATAGACGGCATCACGAACACGCGTCTCTTCACTTTGATTGCGGATGCCGGAGATATTCTGGTTTCGGGTGTGATCGACGCGTCGGGACGCACCGGCGGTTCGATCACGCTAGCTGGCAGCGGCAACCTGACTATCGAGAACGGTGCGCGGCTCACCGTGCGGGGCGAGCAATTCAATGCTGCTGGCAAGGGAGGCTCCATCCGTCTGGAGGCGGGAGCTGCGATAAACGGGCTTGTCATCAATCCGAGTGCAATGGTGACTTTGCAAAGCGGAGCGGGTGTGGACTTGTCTGTGG
>CBDUBV010000184.1:0-4845 GCA_965365475.1 uncultured Chthoniobacteraceae bacterium
TGCCCACCGTGCGCGAGGTCCATGGTGAGGATGCGATCACCGGGCTGCAGCACGCTAAAGTAAACGGCCATATTTGCCTGACTACCGCTATGCGGCTGCACATTTACATGCTCGGCGCCGAAGAGCTGTCGTGCGCGATCGATTGCGAGTTGCTCGGCTTCGTCCACATGCTCGCATCCGCCATACCAACGGCGGCCGGGATACCCTTCCGCGTATTTATTTGTAAGCACGGAGCCTTGCGCTTGCATGACAGCAGGGCTGGTAAAATTTTCCGAAGCGATCAGCTCGATGCCTTCTTTCTGGCGGCGCTTTTCTGCATCGACCACGTGGGCGATCTCGGGATCTGTCGTGCGCAAGGCAGTCATGCTATCATCGGCTCCGCAGAGATGATCGAGCTGCTGTACCCTGCGCTCGTGACGCCCGCCTTCGAACGAAGTGGTGAGGAAAGCATCCACAATCTTCAAAGCTTGCGGCTCTTCGAGCACACCCGCAGCGAGACACAGCACGTTTGCGTCGTTATGCTGGCGAGTCACCCGAGCCTCCTCAGCGGTGCGGACATTAGCTGCTCGGATACCGGTGAACCTGTTGGCTGCGATGCTCATGCCGATACCGCTTTTGCATAATAAAATACCGAAATCCGCGTTCCCCCCGAGCACTGCGCGACAGACTTTACCCGCGTAATCGGGATAATCGACGGACTCGTTGGTGTCTGCACCATGATCCACGATCTGATACCCCTGCGCTGCAAGATGCGGGAGGATTTTTCCTTTTAATTCCGTGCCTCCATGGTCGTTGGCGACTGCGAGCGAGACGGGTTTGGTGAGATTCGGTGTCACAGACATGGATACGTTTTCGTCGGCTTGATTGATAAACTGGATCAGGCCCGGGATGCCTGCTTGTATAATGTCCCGGCAATACAAATACGCTTCGCGCCCAAGCCCGATCGGATCGGACACATCGCGGGAGGTTCCTTCCGCAGTCTCGTCAAATTCCCGAAACAAAAACACTTTCTCAGCAGCTTGCGGGAAATAACGCTGCACCGTCTCCAAGTGCCCACGAGTCATGGTGAAAATGAAGGTGGCTTTATTTACCAACTGATCGTCGAGCGGACGCGACCGGTAATGCGAGATATCGATGCCCAGCTCCCGCAAGGCGACGACGGCATCGGAACTTGGAGGCTGACCAGGCGTGGCTCCCACACCGGCAGACATGACACTTATGTCATCGCGTCCCTTGAGAGCGTGCCGGAACAACCCTTCGGCCATCGGGCTGCGACAGATGTTTCCAGTGCAAACGAATAGTATATTTTTCAAAGCGCAGTGTAAATGGAAGTGACAAAGTGTATAAGCCGACCGCTGCAAGTCAACGCTGCGGCAGAGCCACTGACCAGCTTAAGAAATAAATCCGGGGCACTAATTCACGCAGGCTGCTCGGTCAATCCACCCGGCAAAGGCGGCGGCGTATCGCTGCGCACAGGCTCGGAACTAGTCTCCACTTCCTCAGGAGGCAGACCTGGCGAAGGCGGTGGATTCAACATGCGCCCGTGCTGGATGATGTCGTCGATGTGTGTGCCGTCGAGTGTCTCAAATTCCAAGAGCGCTTCCGCTATGGCATCAAGTTTGTCGCGGTGAGTTGTCAGCAGCTCTGTGGCCTTGGCGTAGGCTTGATCGATGAGCATTTTCACTTCGCGATCGATCTCCTGTGCGGTGGCTTCGCTGTATCCACGCGGACGCGAGATGTCGCGTCCCAGAAATACATGCTCCTCGTGTTCGCCATACTCGATCATGCCCAGTTTTTCACTCATACCCCACTCGCATACCATCCGGCGGGCAATGTTGGTGGCTGTCCGGATGTCGCCGCTCGCGCCGTTGGTTACATCGCCAAACACGATTTCCTCCGCAACGCGCCCGCCCATTCCGACGACCAGGCCGTCCAGCAATTCTTTGCGCCGGTTCGTATAGCGGTCTCCAACTGGAAGCCACATGGTCAGGCCGAGAGAAGGCCCGCGCGGGATGATCGTGACCTTGTGCAGCGGATCGGTGTGTTCCAATAGGACGAGCAACAATGCATGCCCCGCTTCGTGATAAGCTGTCGTCTCTTTCTCTTTCTCACTCAGAGCAAGACTGCGGCGTTCTTTGCCCCAGCGCACCTTGTCCCGAGCCTCATCCAGCTCAGCCAGCCGGATCGCTTTCAACCCACGCCGCGCAGCCAGCAGAGCGGCCTCATTGATCACGTTCGCCAGCTCTGCGCCGGAATACCCGGGGGTGCCGCGAGCGATCACTCCCAAGTCCACTCCCTCGGCCACTTTTACCTTTTTGCTATGCACCCGCAGAATCTGCTCGCGCCCTTTCACATCCGGAAGGTTCACGGTGATCTGACGATCAAACCGCCCTGGACGCAGCAGCGCTGGGTCCAGCACATCCGGACGATTGGTCGCAGCGATGATGATGATCCCTTCCTGCGTGTCGAACCCATCCATCTCCACGAGCAGCGCATTCAAGGTCTGCTCGCGCTCATCGTGACCTCCTCCGAGACCGTGCCCGCGGTGACGACCTACCGCGTCGATCTCATCGATAAAAATCAAGCACGGCGCGGATTTTTTCCCTTGCTCAAACATATCGCGCACCCGCGAAGCACCCACGCCCACGAACATCTCCACAAAGTCCGAGCCGCTGATGCTGAAGAATGGCACATCCGCTTCGCCAGCGATTGCGCGTGCCAGCAAGGTCTTGCCCGTCCCAGGAGGACCCACCATCAACACGCCTTTGGGAATGCGTCCGCCCAATTTCTGGAACCGCTTGGGGTCTTTCAAAAATTCCACGATCTCTTCCACTTCCTCTTTGGCTTCCTCCACCCCGGCGACGTCTTTAAACGTCACTCGATTTTTCTCACGAGCAAGCAGTCGCGCCTTGCTCTTGCCAAAAGTCATCGCGCCTTTGCCGGCCATGCGAATCTGTTGACGAAAGAAAAAATAAATGATCACCAGAAACAACAAGATCGGCAGAAGCCCCACCAGCGCAGATGCCAGCAGGTTCGATTCCGGACGCGTCTCTGGCTCGAGACCGGCGGCATTCAAGCGATCCCGCAACGTGGTATCGTATTCCAGAAACACATTCGTCTTGAACGGAGCCTGGATTTCCTTGCCATCCGGACCCGTGTTTCCAGTGAGATAAAAACCGCGCAAATACTGTGTGCGACGGCCTTCCTCGACCACAAGCTCCAGCGGTTGCTCGGAGCTGGTGACGATCTTATCCGCTTCTAGCAGCTCGTTGAACTTCTGATTGCCGATGGTCTCAATGTTGGCATACGGGCCGCTTTTGAAAAAGAAAGCGCCGCCGATGAGTGCAAAGGCGATGGAGAAAAGCAACAGCGCGCGCCAGTTGAAATTCGGTTCGTTTGGAGGACGGTTGTCGTTTTTGGAAGGTCGTGACTCGTTCTGGGACATGCAATTAAATTATTAGGCGAAACGGAAGTGCGAGAGCGTATCACACACATTCCGGCATTGCAACGAGTCAACCCGAGCAAATGTGCCGTCCGCCGCTTAGACAAAATGCGGGTTGCTCAGCACCTGAACCAGCCGCAATGCCAGAAGCACGAACACCACGGCAGAGACGCCACCATATACCACTCGCGCGGCCGCTCCTCCCCGGCTCAACAACGCCACCCCGCCCAGCAGCGGAAATAGAATCAGCGGCGCGTACAAGCTCATCATAAACCGGTCGCCACGTCCGATTACATCATACCACCCATACATGACCCAATAGCCCACCACAGGACCCACCACCATGCCCATCCGCAGGAAGCCCAGCCAACGCTCACGCCCAGTCGCTGACCGCCATGCAAGCAGACACATCACCAACGCCATCGCCCCTAAAAGCAGCGGATACATACCGCGATACCGGATCACTTCTTTCCAAGGTTGATCCTTGCGGTGTTTCTTTATGCGGCCCTCTGGAAGCAATAACGCACCCATCTTATTATACATGCCCTCTCGCAGCCGCGTGGCAGCATGCGACCATCCATGTTCGCGAAAGTATTTGCTGGCCGATGGAATTTCCGACGGGCGGATCGACTCGCGGTTTTTATTAAACCGCGTCATAAACGGAATACTCTCCGCGCCGAAATCCTCCTGCCACATCCAGTAGGACGGGTAGCTGTGCATGGCTGAGCCGAATCGTGCATGATTGCTGAGCAGAAGCGGCACTGTGATGCCGGTAAAAATAACGCCCGCAAGCAGGACTCCCACCAGATGACGGCGTCTGCTCCAGTCGGGATTCGATCTGTCCGCAAACACCCACTGCACAGCGGACAACACCAGATAGCCTGCAAGCAAAGGGATTATGGAAGCCTTAGCCAGATGCGCGATTCCACCCAGCACTCCCAACACCACATACCACCCCAGCGGATTCCGTTGTATTAAACTCCAACAACACATCCATGCACTGACGAAACAAATGTAATATATCGTCTCCGGCTGGAAATAAACCGCCTGCGGCAAAAAACAACCAAACGCAACCAGCCCGCAAGCAACCATCCACGGCACCAATGGTAGAATCCTCGCCAACCACCATGCTCCCGCCAGCAACGCTATCCAAGCCAGCGTGAGATTCAACCAACGCCCGCGCTGAAATACTACCTCATCCTCAGCGTCATTAAAAAAAGAAACCACCCAAGGCCACAGCGGTTGCACCACACCACGGCTTTCCCTAGGCCACCACCTCCCGTCCAGCTCTCTGGAAAGATCAATATTATACTGCTGATCCGAAGCCAGCCGATTCCGGTTAGTCTCATGGATGAGTACGGTGCCCAGAAACCAGTACAGGGTGCTGCCGAGGATGAGAAGGA
>CBDUBV010000185.1:0-4815 GCA_965365475.1 uncultured Chthoniobacteraceae bacterium
CACCGGATCCTCAAGGTCAAAATAATTGGTGTGATTCCACGGTAAAATCTGACGCGCCAGCGTGGTCTTTCCGCATTGCCTGGGGCCAATAAGTGCAACCACAGGGTTCCTTCCCAGTGCACGCTCCAACTGTTTCACCTATCCAACTCGCGGAATCACGGATGGAATATTGCACCGCCATTGCAAGATTTCAAGACAACAGTGCAGTGCGAGGGATTGTCTATCGGCATTCATAATATTCTGGCCCATCCCCAGATTGTCCAGAAGTGGGCCTCTCGGCTGATGAAACCCGACGGGGTTATTCTGATTTCGCAAACCGCAAGCAGTGTCGGCCTGGCGTCAACTGTAGCCGGACGCGCCCGTGCGCATCTCCGGCTTGTCCGAGATGCTCCAACTCTGGCACGTTATCATCGACCCGGATCGTGTCCGCAGCACTAGCTGGAAGCTCTGCGCATGCCGCGACGTTGGCCGGGATGGTCACGTTCCATTCCACGGCATCGCGATCTATGTGCCACTGCGATCGGATCAACCCATGCATGGAGCGGTGCTCGCAATCCACCGAATCGAAAAGGAAATGCGGGCGCAGCGTTATCTGACTGAATCCCGGAGCGCTTGGTTGGATCCCTGCGACATCCTCAAAGAGCCATGCAAGCAGATCGCCAAGCAACATCACGTGGTTGCCGGAATTCATAAAAGGAGCAGCCGTGTCGCCATTCCAAAGCTCCCAGATCGTGGTTGCGCCGTTGCGGATCATGTAGCCCCAGCTCGGATATTCCTCACGCGTAGCGAGTGCCAATGCGATATCGCCCCGACCGTGGCGCGTGAGAGTGCGCATGAGCCATTGGCCGCCGACAAGCCCCGTGCCCAGAACCGGCTCGCCAGTCTCGGTGATGCGCCCCACGAGATACTCAAAAACTTTCGAACGCGACTCGGGCGGGACGAGGTCGAAGGCCAATGGAAGCAACGCCGCTGTCTGCGCTCCATTATCATACGAACCGCTGTCAGGATGAAAAAAGCGCGCATTCAGCGCAGCCGCGATTTCTTCCCGCCGCGCAGTCCACCGGGCAGCCAGCTCATTTTTCCCCATCTGCCGCGCAAACGCAGCTGCCACCTCAAGATTTTTGGCCAGATAAGTGGATGCGAGGATCGCCGGATGCGTCTTGCGCTCCGCTTGCTGGGTGAGGATGAGATGCGACTCCTCGGGCGGCACACACCAATCGCCGTAAATGTCCCGATCGATGATCCCTGCTTCCAGATAGCTTGAGATATGCTCGATCCAGCGCTCGATGGCAGGAAAACTCTCACTCACAGACGCCGCGTCGCCGTAGTGGCGATACAACCAGTGCGGCAGAAGCGTGATGACGCTCGGCCAGGTGACATCGTCCTGATACATCCGCCAAAACGGCGGCGCCACGTCGGGGATACAGCCGTTCACCGCCTGCGCATCGCGGATGTCTTCCAGCCATTTCTCGTAGAAGTTCTTTAATTCAAAAAGGAACATCTCTCCTGGTGCTCCGCCTGCCCGGTCGCCGAGCCAGCCCATGCGTTCGTCGCGTTGCGGGCAGTCCGTCGGCATGCTGCGGCAATTGGAACGGATGCCGCGCGCCGCTGCCTGGACGATGCGATTTACTGTCTCGTTGGAACATCGGAACGAGCCGACCTGTGGCACTTCGTCATGCACATAGACAGCCTCGATGGAGACGACTTCTGCCTGGCCGCGCAGTTCTGCATAGCGGAAGCCGTGATAAACGAACTTCGGCTCGAAGCGCGTCTCGCCTTCACGAAGCGTGATGTGGTCTGTGGCCTGTGCAGACCGAAGATTCTCCACAGCCAATGCGTCTGGAGACTCCATACCCTCAGCGTGGCGAAGCGTGAGGTGTGCGCCCGCCTCGCCGCGCAACACCAAGCGACACCAGCCGGTGACATTTTCACAAAAATCAAAAATAGTGGTGCCATATTTCGTAGTCCACTGCGCGACAGGCGCGATCGCTTCGTGGGTGCGAATGGGAGCACTCCGCTGCGCCGCACGTCGTCCCAAAGGCGCAGCGACGAGAGCAGGTTTGCTCCAGCGGGAATCGTCGAAGCCGACGCACGACCATGCGGGATCATCCAACCGCGCATCGTAATGTTCGCCGTCGAATTCGTTATTCCAGCCGACGGCACCTTGCGTGGTCAGTCGCCAGCTCGAGTTCGAGACCAGGCGCTTGGACGAGCCGTCCGCAAACTCCAGTTCGAGTTGGAGCAGCAGTTTGGGGCAGCCATAGTTCTCCATGGGGAAGGGGACTCGGCGGCGTGGTGCAAAGAAACGCCCGTTGCCCAGGATGCAGCCCAGCGCATTATCTCCTTTGCGGACAAGCTGCGTCACGTCGTGCGTGCGGTAGTAGTAGCGCGCATTCGCATCGGTAGCATGCGGTGAGAGCACTTCGTCACCTACACGCTGTCCATTAATCCATGCCTCCGACAGACCGAGGCCGCTAAAGTAAAGCGTCGCGCGAGCAAGCTCTCCGCGACTTTCAAACTCGCGGCGCAAGTAGCGGGCGGGAAGGTTTGGATATTCCTGCACCGTGACGCGATGCCACGGTTCCACGCCGTAGCTACCCAGTTCGCATACTTTTGAGGCATCGCCATCAATGCTCCAGGAGGCGTCTGTCACGACATCGAGGAGGCTTTGGATTTTGCTTTTCCGCCCCGACGTCAGGGCGACCTCCTGGTTTTTACCGAAATCGACAGCTTCACTCGCGCCCATCGCGAGGCGCACGATCACTCCGGCGTGTGCATCGCGAGCGTGATGTTTGTGCGCCGTGATGCGGATATGGTGTTCACCTGCTGAGAGCGGCGGCACGGAAATTGCCACGGGCATCGGATAAAGATCGGTGTTCGATTGTGTGCGCGGGAGCTGGCATAGCGGCTGACCATCGATCTCCACTTCCGCTGCGTCGTCCGCCAAGCCCCAGAGCATTCCTGCCATGCTGGAGTCGAGAGTGAACCGCTTAGAAAAACAGACGGTGCCGGGCGTAGGTGCTTTGTTCCTCCAAATCCAACGCGCGTCAGCAAAAGGCTCGGGTGGCGTCTGCGCATCTTCGTCCAGGCCGATCCATTTGCCTGTCCAATCCCCATCGGTAAGCAAGCCCATCGTCCAAAGAGCCACGTCGCTGCGATGTTCAGTGCCCGACTCATCCCACACGATCACCTGCCAGAAGCACCGCATCCTACTTCGCAGCGGAACCCCAGCGTAGCGGATGCGGGTCGCAGGGCCCACCACGCGGCCGCTGTCCCACAGATCAGGCTGCTCGTGCTGTGCAAAATCGCGCGTGCTGGAGACAAGAATGCGGCAGGCTCCCTGGCGGCTGCTGGCACCGGCCTCGGCAAGTTCCCAGCTCAAGGCCGGGCTCGTATCGTCTATTCCCAATGGATCGGTGAGAAAATTGCAGCGCAGATTGTGGATTCGCATAATTAGTCGGCGGACGATTAAGAAATACAAGGAGACCTTCCGATGCCAACTTTTCTGTAAAGATTTTTTACGGGAAAAAATATTTCCAGTGCACGGGATGCTTGCTCTTGCCTGCCACACGCCAAAGGCCAAAGCAGTTTGGGTTGTGAATTTCGATAGCGCGTAGTTCTTTTAGATCATGACGCACGGACATACCTTCGCCTGACTCGCCATGCCCACTCGCACATGGACCGGGAAAGAAGCCGTCGTGACTCATCACCAACAGGTGCCTTACCAGCTATTGCGCGACGTGCCCGAACTCGGCTGCGGAGACTCGGGCGCGGGAAATCTCATCGTCGAAGGCGACAACCTCCTTGCCCTCAAAGCCCTGCTGCCCTACTACGCCGGGCAGGTCAAATGCATCTACATCGACCCGCCTTACAACACCGGTAACGAAGGCTGGGTTTATAACGACAACGCGCCGTTTTATCCTGGTCGAAATGGAGCAAAAAATCTCCCGCGAAGTCACGGCAGAGCGCGTGCGCCGGGTGGCGGAAGGCTACACCAACGCGAAAGGCGAGGCGGTCCCCGCCCTTGGTGGCGGGTTCCGTTATTGCCAGCTTGGCGAGCGCATTTTCGCCGCTGATGGCTCGATCAATCCTCCCATCCGGTCGTGCGCATCTGGCCAGGCATGTTTATTTCACCGAAACCGGAGAGCCGCCGCCCTGGTTCTCAACCGTCACCGATTGGTCGCCGCCATCGAGGCTAAGATTCGTCGTCATCGCGAGCAGGAGCGAATTGCGGCATGGCAGAAGTTTCTTTTGGATGAGAGTTCGCTGGTCGCACCCGAGGCTCATGCGCTTGATTTTTCAACCATCCATTACGATCCGAGCTGGCACTACGACGGAGCGTTCCGCTTTGGGAAGCATTACTTCGCGCCCGGCCGCGGTGAGCTGAAATCTTCGCGCGAAGAATACCAGTGTGCTTGTTTTCTAGATGGGCTCGCAGAGGTGAAGGCGTGGGTTCGCAATCTCTCCCGTCGCCCCACGGCGTTTTCACTCCAGATATCCAGGCAGCGTTTCTACCCGGATTTTCCTCCTGCACGATGGCCGCGTGCTGGTCGTGGAGTATAAGGGCAAGCCTTGGTATGAGATCGAGCAGTCTGCTGAAAAGCGCGCGGTGGGTGCAGTCTGGGAATCTCGCAGCGGCGGCAAGGGCCTCTTCATCATGCCCGACGGGTCGGACCTCGCGGTGATTGTAGAAAAAGTCAGATAGGCACCTCGAGCGGCGAGAATCCTGGCTGCGGCAAGACTTCGAGCAAGCACGGTGGACCAGGGGTTCAAAGCCAAGGTCAGCGACATTTTAACCAATGCGCTTGACCCCAA
>CBDUBV010000186.1:0-4769 GCA_965365475.1 uncultured Chthoniobacteraceae bacterium
CCTGGCGGGCGACATTCGCTCCCCTCGATACCGGTCAAAGAATCACCAATCTCTGCGCGGATTTGGTCCGCATAGCCATTGAGCCGCTCGACTACGGGCTTGAACCGATCAGCGACATTGATCGACTCACTGGGATCCTCGACGACGTCATAGAGTTCACCTTTCTCAAAGTGATACTTCCAGCGCCCGCTTCGCATCGCTTCCAATCGATCCACGCTATAGCAGAAATAGTTTCTGATCTCTTCTTTAGCCTGCCCGCTGGTCTTTAGTATCTCGCCAATGTCGATCCCATCGACTTTGTTTGGTAGTTCGACTCCAAACATGTTCGCAAAGGTCGGCACCCAATCCATCATGGAAGTTACCTGAGTGGCGGTGCTTCCTGGCTTGATCACAGCGGGCCAGCGCACGATGCACGGCAGGCGAACGCCGCCATCGGTGGTCTTCCCTTTGCCCCCACGGAACGGCGCACTGCTTCCGCCAGCAGGAAGGAACGGGCCATTGTCGTTGGTGAAAATAACGAGCGTATTCTCTGCGAGACCGGCGCGGTCGAGAGCGTTCAGTATCTCCCCCACAGCCCAATCGGTCTGCAATACAGCGGCAAGATAATCGTCCCAGTCCGCTTTGCTCAAAAAACGGAATCCTGGATAGATCGGCACATGCGCGAGGTGATAGCCGACGTAGAGAAAAAACGGTTCGTCAGCGTCCTTCCGGGACTCGATATAAGCCGCAGCCTCGTCGGCATACCAATCGTTGAGCAGCACCGGGTTGGCGCAGTAGTCGATGATCTCCCCATCGCGATAGAGCGGAAACGGCGGAAAATAGACGGGACCGGGATGGTCATGAACCGACCCGTGGTGACCGAACGGAGCCCCGAAATAATGGTCGAACCCATGGTCCCAGGGAAGCTGGCCCTTTTGATCGCCAAGATGCCACTTGCCGACCATGGCCGTGGCATAGCCCGCTTCCTTGAAGATTTTGGGCAATGTCTTCTCGTCGGGATTCAGTCCGATGGGATCACCTGGCCGCAGCACCCCGATCTTCGCGCCGCGCGACAGCCCGACGCGACGCGGATAGGAGCCGGTCATGATCTGTGTGCGTGTGGGCGTGCAGGCTGGCGAGCCATAGTAATCGTGCAGGATCATTCCCTCTGCTGCCAATCGATCCACGTTCGGCGTGGGGTTACTGGAACCGAGACAACCCCAGTCGCTCCAGCCCATATCATCCATCAGGATAAAAACCACGTTAGGTTTCTCCGCGAATGACGTGCAGGCGGAGGCAAATACAACGGCGAGCGTATAAAGCAATTTCCTCATGGCGATTAGTCCTCCGATGGCTCGCCATCATTTTCTTCATCCTGAGCGACGCCTTGCTTGCCCTTATTTTTCGCCGCGTTCTTTTTTATCGGGCCGTTGCCCTGCCACCATTTGCTCTCATCGAACTCGGGGTTCTTTGTGGGCATCGCTGCATCGGTTTCTATAAACCAGGCGTCGAGCGCGGCGCGGAGTTCCTTCACTTTGTCGGGCTTCGCTTCGGCCAGATCGTGAGCTTCCCCGATGTCTTCCCGGAGATTGTAGAGCGCAGTGCGCGGCCCGATCACGAGCTTCCCGTAGTGAGGCGTGTCATCGGGGGTGAACCCTTCGGGATCGAGGTAATCGCCAAACCAATGGATCAGTTTCCAGTCGCCCTGGCGGATCACGGCGCATGGCGTGCCTCCATACATCACCGTGTAGGTAGGCATGTGCCAGTAGAGTGCATCGCGTCTGAGTTCCCCCGTCTGCAACATGAGCGGCACCAGCGACTCGCCATCGAGTGTGTGGTCTGCGGGAGGTTCAACCCCGGCGAGGTCTGCAAAAGTCGGATAATAATCAACCGTATGCACAGGGACATTGCAGGTCGTTCCGGGCTTGATCTTTCCTGGCCAGCGCATGATCAGCGGAACGCGAAGACCGCCTTCCTGAGCGGATCCTTTGCCTTCACGCAGCGGTTCGTTGCTCGCCACGCGGGAGAGTCCTCCGTTGTCGCTGGTGAAGACCACGAGCGTGTTCTCCGCGACACCGAGTTCGTCGAGCTTCGCCAGGAGGGTGCCGATCTCGTTGTCGAAATGCTCGATCATCGCGAGGTATTCAGCCGTGGGCCGCTCGCTAAATTTTCCAAAGGGAGCCGTGCTGCGGGCGTAGCCTCTGGCAGCGTGCTTTTTCACCAGTGGCAGCGGCGCCCTCAACGGCGTGTGCGGAGTGAAATGCAACGCACAAGCAAACCAAGGCTTCCCTCCGGCATTCTGGATGAACCCGATGAGATCATCGTGGATCGCCTTCACAGCTTTGCCCTGCGGATTCTTTTTCTCACTGGCGGACCCGGCGAAATCGAAGCCATAGTTCTCGAAGTATTTCCCCCCATCCAATTCCTTGAGTTCCGCGACAGAATAGCCATCGGCGATGTGCCATTTGCCTGCCAGGCCAGTGGCGTAGCCGGCCTTGCGCATCGTTGTCGCTATCGAAGCTGTCTCCGGCGGCATGTTGAGCAGGGCCGCAGGCGGCTTCATGTAAGCATGGGGCGGGTCTTGTTTATTGATGATTTTGAAAAGGTCAGTGCGAGCACCGTATTGACCCGAGAAAAATGCGGCGCGCGTGGGTGAACACACCGCTTCCGCATAAGCATCCGTGAACCGCATCCCCTCCGCCGCGAGGCGATCCAGATTCGGCGTGGCGACATCCTTATTGCCGTAGCTGCTCAGAGCGGTCCAGCCCAGGTCATCCGTGAGGATGAAAAGGATATTAGGTTTATCCGCCATCGCGGTGCTGGCAAATGCCACGGCGGCGAGAAGATAAGCAATTAGTGTTTTCATAGTTTTTGGTCTTTCTATTCGAAGTTAAGTTTTACCCTTTTTGCCGACATCGGCGGAATAGCCACCGTAAGCACCGTCTCCGCGCCATCGGATTGCAGTGTCGCACCGCTGGCTGAGGTGACGGATGCGAGTCCACTCTCTGCTGGTCGAAATCGCAGTGTTCTCTCCACCTGCTCCTGATCCAGGTTGAATACCATCAGCACCGCCTGGTTCAGGTCCGGGCGGACGTGCAGGTGCGCGTATTCATTTATGCCGTAGAACGTGCCGTCGATGAGGAAAGCCCGCAGAGGTTTGTATTCAGCCACTGCATTTTGGTAGGCGTCGAACCTTGCCTTCGGCATGGGGTGCAACCCGCCGCCGCCAGCGGTGGCAAAGTCCACCCGTGTGCCCCCGATGCCGAGATGCTGCACGGTGGAGGCATACCACCAGAACATGAGCAGGTTATCATTATCAGCATACATCGGGATATGCAGATACATCGGGATGCCATAGGCCAGACGGTAGTAGTAAAGGGACAACGCCTGACCTTCGATCAAGTCCAGCAGCGGATTGTGCATGAACTCGAATGCCCAATGTTCGTCCCAATGGTGTTCACCGGTGTGGCCGTAGTATTTTGGCAGATAAGCCTTGGGTGCGCCGGCAGCGATGGCATCGTGGGCTTCGATGAGCACATCAGGGCGCACAGCTTTGATCCGAGCAATGTGATTGTAGTAAGCCTGGGCATGCTCACGGCGCGTGAGCGGCACGGAATGTCCATGCGAGGCGTCCCAGCAGGCACCGGCCCAGCGGTGGAAATCAAACATCAGAAACTTTAGATCGTCCTCTTGCAGAAGGTGCTTGAGACGGTCCTCTTTCGGGCCGAGCCATTGGGTGGACGCGAAACAAGGCACCTGCGGAAGGATCGGCTCCTGTTTTGCGTTGAGTCGCGCCGAGCCCGGAAATATTTCCAGATACTCCTCCGGTTTAGCACCGGCAAACTCACCCATGATGTGCAGTCCTGTCCCCTGCAGGCCGAGTGCTTTTACCGCGTCATTAAAATCGGAGAAGTCGCCGAGGCGTGCGGTATCCCATTGAATGCCTCCGCAGATTTTGTCCCAGCGCGGATCGAGATAAAGCAGTTCACAGCCCATGGCCACCCCCTTGCGAGCCTGCTCGAGGATGTGCTCACGCGAGAAAAGCCACCAGGGATTGTCATAGTGCGGCTCCCAGTGCAGCGGCGGCTGATAGTTCTGCGGCTTCGTATGTTCCCGCGCATCCATCCAGCCGCGATAGAGCATCGCGCCGTCACGGTGTCCGCCGGTGTATTCCGCATAGCGGGCGGTTCCGAGACTCTGCCGCTCACCCGCACCGACAAGGAAAAGGAAATTGCCTTCCTCCTTCTCGATCTCCGCCCCGGCTCCGCCAAAGCGCAGCTCGATGCCTTGCTCATTGTAAATCGCCTGCGCCCGTGCCATGCGAATGAGATCCTGCGAATAGTGCGAGAATAGAAATCCGTCGGCGCCATCCGTCAGTGCCCATGCTTCCGAGAGCAACCGCGGCTTGCCTTGGTATTTCCAAGCCTCGTTACCGTTCTGCAATGTGCTCAGCGGATGACGGTGCCGATGGTTTTCGGGATCGACCAGAAACGGCACAGCCATCAGCTCATGCGCCGACATGATCGGGTCCCACTGGCTGCTCGTCTTATTGTAAAGTGACTTTCCAAACGAAAAGTCGAGATCGGTGATGCGCACAGCAACCGCACCGGGGTTCACCAGCACGATTTCCTCCTCGATCCAATCCTGATCGGGATGCGCACGAAACGTCTGCACCACTTGCAGAATGTCGGGTGGAATCTGATTCAGATGACCGGTGACTTCGAAGAAAAGCGTGCCGTCCGCAAGGGTGCCTTCGCGATGAGAGATGTAGCGAAGCCCTGCGCCCGTGA
>CBDUBV010000187.1:0-4676 GCA_965365475.1 uncultured Chthoniobacteraceae bacterium
AAAAGCTGCTGGGCGACTTCGTGTTCGTGATCTGGGACGCGCGCGAGCACCGGCTTTTTGCTGCCCGTGATCCCTTTGGCGTTCGTTCCATCTTCTATCACTTTGCCAGCCACCGCCATTTCGTTTTCGGCTCCGAGATAAAAGCCCTCTGGTGCCACAGCGATGTTGAGAAGCAGATTGATGAGATCCGGCTGGCCGAAGCCCTGCAGGTGATCGATACTGATGCGGCTCGGACGATGTTCAAGGACGTGCGTGCCGTGCCAGCAGGGCATACACTCTTGGCTTCTGCTAACGGTCTCAAAATCAGCAGATACTGGCATCTGGAACTGGCGGAGGAACTGCGGCTCTCGGGCATGGACGCATATGCTGAGGCGCTCCGCGAACGATTCCTGTTAAGTGTCAGGCGGAGGTTGCGGGACGCAGAAAAAGTGGCCATCGAGTTGAGTGGGGGGCTTGACTCGTCCTCCATTGCGTGCGCCGCCGCTCAAGAGCGAACAGGAACAGAACTGCACACTCTTTCTCTACGCTACCCGAACCACCCGCTGACAGACGAAGGCACCTATATCGATGCAGTTCTTCAATCGGGATCTTTCAATCCACATATGATTGATGGAACATCTCGAAGTACCCTCGATGACATTGATTCAATTCTAGAGTATATAGACGATCCGAGTATGGTGATAGGAAATCACCACTTGGGGTGGATTTTATTTGATTTGGCTCAAAAGATAGGAGTTAAGGTGCATATGACAGGTTTTGATGGAGATACTGTAATAGGTCATGGATTAGACCGTTATTACGAAATGGTACACGCGCATGAGTGGGACATACTGATGCGAGAAGCCAGTCTGATGGATCGCAACATTCAGCAAGAAAGTTCTGGAGCGTCAGATCAGCTCCGCCTACTTACCCAGAAAAATATCCTCAACGGTTACATTCGTGGTTACATGGATCGGGCCTCTGCCGGGGGGCATTGGAGGGCTTTCGCAGGTACGGCGCAGAGTGTTCAGAAGCAATTCGGCACGCCTGCCCGGGTTTGGTGGAAGCGGTACGGGCGCCGAATCGTAATACCTCCAAGCGTGCAGCGCTACCGCAAGCAGAGACGCATTCGGCTCACCCCTTTCATCGACAAAGACCTTGCGAGACGAACGCACCTGCGAGAGCGCGTGGTTGAGTCAGACCAACAGCCTCCATGGCCTGCGACCGTACGGGACGTTCAGGTACATACCCTGAATCAGCAGATGTTCAGGCGCATCATCGAAGGACTTGATCTCTATGGTAGTGCTTTCGGCATTGAGAGCAGCCATCCTTTCCTCGACCGCGAATTGGTTGAATTCTGCGTGTCGCTTCCATCGGCGGTGCGCCTTACAGGAGGACTGTCTCGTGCCATACTGCGCGAAGCCATGAAAGGTATCCTCCCAGAAAAGGTGCGCATGAGGCCCGGAAAGGCGGACTTGGAACAGGCAACGGTTGACGCATCGGGAAAGGACGCTCAGAGGCTGAAAGCGCTCCTAGAGTCTCCCGGACGGCTGGAGGAATTTATTGACATGCGGGCCCTAGGCCAGGCTCTTAATGACCAACCGCAAGAAGGAGGCCTTGATTCGATACGTCTCTCGGTGCTACTCCCCATGCAGACATGGCTGAACAAGAATTTCGAGTCCTAATTCCTCCATTGGCTACTAGAGAGCATGATGCTTATGCGCCAAAGGCTCAGTCTGGGAAAGCCGGAGGAGAGTTTTCTGGATCCTTGCCTTATTCTAGTTTTGTCAGACAGACGAAGACGTTGCATTTGTTACATAGCATCCGCGGCGGCGGTGCGCCAAAGGTATAGTGTCGGCTAAGCCGCTCTTTGGGCAAGAAGTAACTGCTTGGCTCTTGTGCAGAGAGAGAGGGGGTGTTAAACTGCTTCCAGAGCAAGGAGCTCAAAAAGAATTCGAGCCCCTACGGGTTAACCCTTCACGCCAGCCCCGCTGGCACTATTAAACCAGACGAGAACCAATGAAAGCGTACACAACTCCTGAACTCTCGACCTATGGGTCAGTCGCTGACCTCACGCGCAACTACGGTGCTGTCACCCGAAAGGACAAAATCCAGCTGGGTGGAAATCTTGGCACGGGCATCATTGAGGGCGGCGGCGGCTCACGCGATGGTTGTGTGATCAAGGAAGATACCTTTGTCGAATGCATCATCCCGTGAACCGGACTGTAAACCATTTTACCTCCACTCAAATTATCTGCAAAGCGATGAAAAACTACGAGCGTCCTACCCTGTCGACATTCGGCTCAGTGGCCGATCTCACGCGTAACTACGGCAACGTCAACTTTAAAGACAAAGTGATCGTGGGTGGCAACCTGCCCGGCGGCACGATCCCGAGCGTCGGCTCGACCGACGGCTGCATCATCCCTGAGGGAGACAAGTACAGCTGCGACGATTTCAGCTAAGGTTGGTTAGGTAAACTCAGGAAGCAGAAGTCGGATGAAATCATATAAGGCCTACGGCCTCGTTTTTTCCTCTGACATCGCGCTTCCCGAGCTTGCGACTGCTGAAGAGCCGCCAGTGGCTTTCATTCGGGTTCAGCCTCTTTCAGAGGAGCCCCCGTGTGAGAGCGCTGGCGGCTCTTGTCTTGAAGGACGCGTGCTGGATGCGTTGCGCTTCAGGGTACGGGACGGGCGTTCGATCACAGTAGAACCCCTTCGGAAGATTGAGGAAGAGGAGATCCGTGTTTACGTGCTCGGCGTCCTGATGTCGATACTGCTCCGTCAGCGAGGCTTGCTCGTCATCCACGCTTCTGCCCTTGTGAAGCAAGGACAGGCGGTTGCTTTCGTTGGAGATTCAGGATGGGGAAAATCGACCCTGGCAGGGTTCTTCGTTCAGGCAGGCGGATACGAGTTGCTAAATGACGACGTGATGGCGCTTAAGATGGATCAAGTCCCCATTCACGTTCTGCCTGGCTTTGCACAGATCAAGCTTAGACCTGAAGCAGAGCACTGGCTAGCTGAAGAATATAGTACCCTGCCTGCGCTACACGCCAATTCTCCTAAGCGTGTGGCAACCCCGCGCCAGTTTTTTCATTCGGAAGAGGTTCCATTAGCACGGATCTATTTATTGGAGCCAGAAGCAAGAGAAAAAAGTGCTGTGGTTGATATAGCACCTCGCAATACGTTATTGGAGTTGATTTCGCACACGCGCGTTACCAATGTGATGACAGAGCCTGAAATACAGGCACGGCACTTTTTGCAGTGCCAGCATCTCTTACAGCGTGTGCAAGTAAAGCGGCTTGAGCGCAAAAGAGATCTCAATGCTCTTGGTGATATTTTGCAAGTCGTTGAGCGTGATCTTGCGCAAGGGCAGGCATCCTGATTAAGCAACCCTGGTGCGGAGTCGATACAGAGCGTTCAACAGATCTGCGTTTTCCATGCCTGCTTCAGGTATTGCTGCCAAAGCTAGGCAACTCCAGGGGAGACTCCATCTGATTCGGCGTGGTTTTGGGCTAGTTTTCGAGAGTTCAGGGCGCTGGACGATGGTCTTATTCGGCACTCTGGTTTTGCAGGGACTACTGCCTGCAGCGATGTTGCCTTTAACGAAGTGGCTCGTTGATGGTATCGGATCTGTTTTGAAACATGGCTTGACGGATGCCAACACGCAAGTCATGTTTCTCAATGGAGGAATGCTGGCAGCGGTCCTGATATTACAGCGCCTCCTTGGACTCGTTATCTCGTACGCGTCCACAGTACAGAGCGAGTTGGTTCAAGATCATGTGCGTGGTCTCATCCACAAGAAGTCCGGTGCGGTAGATTTTGCCTTTTTCGAGCATGGTCAGTTCTATGACATGCTATCTCGTGCTGACAGCCAGGCAAGCAGTCGCATTTTGAGTCTGTTGCAGAACGTGGGCGCAATGATTTCGAACGGAGTGACGCTCGTTAGCATTGCGCTAATACTCGTTACCTATACGGGATGGCTTCCTTTAGTTATGGTGGTGAGTGTCGTCCCTGCGTTCTTCACAATACTCAAACACAACAAAGCTTACCACGAATGGTGGCACCATACGACGCCTCTTCAACGATGGAGCCAGTATTACAATAGCCTGCTGACGCTGCGTTCTTCCGCAGGCGAGTTGCGGATGCTTCAAACCGCCGATATATATCGAAGCAGATATCAGGATCTACGGCAACAACTGCGGCAAGGTCGCTTTGCGCTTGTCCGTCGTCAGATGGCAGGAAGTCTGGGCGCTTCCCTACTCGGCCTGGTGATCCTAGGAGGTGCTGTGGTCTGGATGCTGAACCGCTCCCTGCGCGGCACCGGCACACTTGGCGACTTGGCGTTGTTTTATCAAGCCTTCAACCAAGGTCAACTGCTTATGCAAACGCTGATGAGCAGTACCGGCCAGATCTTCAACAACACGCTGTTCCTGAAGGATCTGTTCGAGTTTCTTGATCAGGAGCCGATGATGAAGCAGGCTGAGAATCCCGTTCCTGTACCAGAGCAGGTGCGAGATGCTATTGTCTTCGACGCTGTCACGTTTCAGTATCCTGGAAGCGCTGAGCCAGCATTGAAAGATTTTTCCCTACGGATTCCGGGTGGGAAGGTTGTTGCCATCGTGGGCGAGAACGGCGCGGGCAAAAGCACCCTTTCCAAGCTGCTCTGCCGCTTTTACGACCCCGACGAGGGGCGCGTCA
>CBDUBV010000188.1:0-4661 GCA_965365475.1 uncultured Chthoniobacteraceae bacterium
ATATCGACCGCTCTCGCGACATCGGCATCGAAGGCATGACGATCACCGGCGCGCATCGCGGGATTGTTGCAGGCGACAGTGAGGATATCGTTCTCAAGAACAACGTACTGACGGGCCTGCAATCGGACGGGATCAATATTTCACTATCCCGTCGCGTGCTGATCGAAGGGAATAGCTGCGCCAACTTCAGACCGACTCCCGCGACATACAACGCCGCAGGCGAGATGCTTAAAGACGGCGACCATCCCGATTGCATCCAAGCATGGTCGCGGCCCAAAGCCCCGCCCGTCGCGGATATTAGGGTCATTAACAATCGCATCGAAGGGAGAATGCAAGGGATTTTCTTCGGGAACGGCACCCGCAACGGTATCGATGATGGCGGTTTCGATCGCATCACGATTGAAGGCAATATCGTGCGGGTGAGCTCATGGCATGGAATTTCGCTTTACTCGGCGCGCACGGCAAGCGTGCGCAACAATAAAGTGTCGACCGTTCCTGGATCGTTCGCAGCAAACCGACCAAGCCTGCCTATCGCAGCCTGGATCAAGATTCACGAATCCACAAATGTGACTGCGTGCGGCAACATCGTGGAGAAGGCGAGAACCGAAACAGGATTGGGGCCCTGCCCTCGCTCCTAAGCCTATTACTATCAGGTTGCCGGGTCGGCGCGCAGGGCCCCAAATGCGAGCCCCAGTATCATCCCACCCCAAGCCTTAGGCCAAAACGGGCGCGCGCGGATCGCGTTAAGAACAGAACCCGTCGCAGTTCGATAGTGGCCAGCGCGTTGATATATACGAGCAATCTGAAAGTGCTTTTCAGCGCGCAACCGAGGATCGGCAGACATCAAATCCTCATGCTTCGCCATAACCACAGCGGTAGTATGCGCGCCGCTCAGTCGCCGGTGCGTGATGCTATCTGGCATCAGGTAGGTCATGACCAGCGGCTCTTCTATGAACGCGAACTTCGTAACTCGGGCTAAACGAATGCTAAGTTCCCAGTCCAATCCTACGCGGAGACTTTCATCAAACCCTCCCACCCCATCAAATAAGTCCTTTCGAACAATCAGCGTCTGCGTACTGACCAACGCTTGGCGGAGGACCGTCGCCAAAATATCCCCTTCAACATTTAGGTCTTGGGGGCTTGGAACGTAAGCCGCACAGCGAGGACCAAAATTGCCCCGATTGTCTCTTCCGTGCACGATCTTGCCACAATAGCTCGCGCCGAAATCATCGCCCATCTCCGAACGCTTTCGCATTTGGCGTTCGAGCATCGTCACGCACCATTCGTCGTCGCTGTCCTGAAAGGCTATCGTGTCTGCGCTTGCCGCCGCGACGCCAGTGTTCCGCGCCGCCGCGCCGCCGCGATTATATTCGTGATGAATCCACCTCACGCGTGGATCCCGAATTCTCTTAAGATAAGCGATAGTATCGTCGGTTGAGCAATCGTCGACGACTATTAGCTCAAGACTGTCGAATGTTTGCCTCAATACGCTTTCGACAGCTCGAGGAAGACAGTGGGCACGGTTGTAGGTGGGTAGGACAACCGACACGAGCGGAAACGGCCTACTCATAATCGCGATAACCTTCTTTTTATCGATAAACCGGGCAGACCTCCGGAGGAGAATGTTGTGTTGCCGCGCCCGTCACCTTACGACAGCCCTGCGCCGTGCGGCAAGCGATATACTCGCCGACGGCATGGCAAACGTCACGCATTAGCCCATGGCGCAGGGGGTACCAATGAAACTGCGGGCTCACGCGCCCCTGTTAACGTCTATGGTCTATGTGCAGGCATTACTTCTCATACGAAGTGTGCTCATCGCCAGATACCTCGGCCCGGAACAATTCGGCCTGGTGTTGACTTTCGTTTTAATTCAGCAGTTCCTCGACACGGCGAGCGATGTTGGAATCAACAAGTATATTTTGTCGGCCCCCGCCGGGCATCAAAAGCGGCCTCAAGCCGTGCTCCATTCGATTGCAGTGTCAAGATCAATTATAATCGCAGTCCTGCTGGTTGCAGTTGCGTATCCGGTTTTCCACTCTTTCGATGACCGGCTTGACCTGACAGCATTCGGCATTCTGGCGGTCTCTACGTTTGTGAATGGCCTTGTTCACACCGACTCGATCCGAGAGCAGCGAGTTCAAATTTTTCGTACTCAAGCGCTGTCGAACGCAATGGGCGAGACGGCCGCACTTGTCTTTGCGGCGGTCTATCTGACTTTGCACATCGACTATACGGTAGCGCTTCTAGCTATCTTAGTCCGCTCTATTGTAGCGACGCTTTCAACTCATTTACTTGCGCGCCGAGCTTACAAATTGCGTTACGAACGCGCAATCGCGAAACCGATTTGGGTCTATGCGCTCCCACTTATCATAAACGGGCCCTTGCTTTTCCTGTCGGCGCAGGCGGATAGACTCATCGTCAGTGCGACACTTGGCCCGAAAGAGCTAGGCATTTACTCAGCGGCCCTGTTGCTTATAATGAGTCCTGCGTCGATCTTTGCCCGGTTCCTCGGTTCAGTCTATCTGCCGAAGCTGTCGCGAGAACGCAATTGCGGATCGAACGGCACCTTCCGCCAATTCACTGTGATCATGCTGGCGGCCAGTGCCCTTATCGCGATTGGCTTTGCGAGCCTCGGGCAGTACGCGGTGCATTTGTTGTTTGGAAAGGCCTTCGCGATTGGCTTGGTGGTAACCGCCCTCATTGGCGCACTTCAGGCGGTTCGCTTCCTGCGAAATTGGCCCATCACAATATCATTGGCCAACGGTCGAACTGACAATGTCTTAAAATCGAACATTATTCGTCTGATTACTTTGCCGTTTGCGTGGCTGTCTTACCAGGAATTTCCGACGCTCGCGGGCCTATTGCTAGGGTTGATAGCTGGAGAGACGATTGCGCTAGTGGCGACCATCATGCTGGTTAAACGAGCACGCTGATTCAGGGTCATTCATAGTTTTGCCGGGACCTGGCTGGAGATTCGTGCTGTCGTGCCTTCTCGCGCGATCGACCGCATCAACGCAAAACCCAGCCCGAGCAAAATGAACATGAGTGGGTTGTTCTCCTGCTCGCTCAAAACTGATTTTGTAATGAGGAATACGAGGCAAGAGATACCAATCGGCAAGAGCAATTCCTGCTCTACAGTGCGGGCCTTCGGCACGGCAATGAGCGCCTTGATGGGCATCAGAACGAACAGGCCGATGAATAGCGCGAAACCAACTATCCCAATGTCCATCAGCAACGTCAGATAAAAGCTATCAATAGTTAGCGTCCCTATCTGGTTCCTAAATCCAAGAGCCGCCCCGCCGGCGCCCCATCCATGACCCCAAGGTCGCTCTAGAATTTTTGGTATGCCTGCCACCCATTGCATTTGACGAGACATATCACTGGCAGCCTGTGCCCCCGACCCCCATACCATTATCTCAAGTCGACGAATGGCAAAGGTTGCCGCGATAAACATCGCGAACAACGCCGGGAAAGCCATGACGACCGCCGGTCCGAAAATACTTTGCCGATCGCGACGCCAGCGCAGCGTCCCCCACCAGAGAACGTAGAAGATGAAGGAGATCATGAATCCCCCCATGCCCAGCCGGGAATCGGTCTTGACTATAATCCAAAAGAACAAGGGCAAGGTGGCAGCGGCGAGCAATCTGACAAAAAGTACCCGGTGAGACATCATAAAATGGATCAGAAAGGGCGAGGTCAACGCCAAAAATTCTGCGAGGTTTAAGGGGTTCTTAAACTTGGACTGCACTCGCAGGATGCCTGTCGCTTTCCTAGCGTTGGGACTTAATATCCGTTGAACGGCTTCATCCTCGACCATCAAGAAGCTCGGGATACGACCGACCCAAGGCACGTGGCCTAACCTAGCTTCCCACAACGCGATCAGGCAGATGATGATTCCAGCCGCCCACCAAAAGTAGACAAATCCCATAGCTCTGCCGGGCGTCGAAAATACCAAGCACGCGACGATCATCGCCCCAATTGCATTTACATAGAACAACTGAACATGATTGAGAGAACTTGCCAATGACACTGAATAGACCAGCGAAAGCGTTATGATAGCGAGCAGGGCTAGAATTATTTGAGGAAACGGCCTCAGATCGCGCATGATCTCGTGAATATCCGCGCGGAAATCTTTCGAAATGGACAAGCTGATTAGAAGCACGAGTATCATTGGGCCGCCGGTGAGACGCAACGCCGTGATCCAAGGCATCCCGGGCAGAGAAAGCGCGAGATAATCTGGCCAAAGTAACAAAGCCCCTGCAAACCCGAAAAATAAGAGCTTAAGGGGCCAGAATTTGGGTCTTCCCCGTTCTGGTAGGGCCCAGATGACAAGCAAAAACAAAATTACGAGAGGCAGAACAAATTGCGCTACGATGAAGCGCCCGATAAGCTGAAAAGCCATGATATAGATTATCGTGAACAGAAACAGCGCGAGACCGAGCATCTTCCGATGGCGCCGCAGAGCGTTGTCGTGACGATAGGCGGGCAACACACCCGGCGTTGCAGTCGCGGGCTTCCGGCGCAGCCAGAGACGCCCGGAAATTTGCGACAATATGCTCACTAGAAATTACCCTGATCGAGAACATCGCAATTTACCAAGAAACCAGGCGCGATCGCGCAATGTTTGCCGATGGTCACGCCCGGAAGCACGATCGCGCGCA
>CBDUBV010000189.1:0-4644 GCA_965365475.1 uncultured Chthoniobacteraceae bacterium
TCGGTGACGCTGGCGTTTTTGCTGAGTCCTCTTTTTTTCCGCGCCGATCTTCCCTACCTGCAACTTGCCGTAGCTGCCTTGGCTTCGCCCGGCCTCTCGTGCGTCTGGGTGCTCACGTCATCCATGCTGGCGGATGTGACCGATGATGATGAATTGCGCACCGGGCTGCGGCGCGAAGGGATGTATGGTGCTGCATTTGGAATGCTGGTGAAGCTCGGTCTCGCCGGAGTGATGGCACTCAGCGGCGTGATCATCTATTTCTCGCGATTCGATCCCGACGCCGCAGCGCAGAGCGATCATACTGTGAGTTTTCTGCGATGGTTTTTCGCGGCAGCACCGGTGCTATTTTTGGCGGTGGCGATGCTGCTTACGCGAAGGTTTCCGCTGGATCGGGAGCGGATGGCGGAGATTCAGGCGGAGCTGGATAGGCGCAGAGGCGGAGCGGAGAATGAGTTAACCCTCAGCTAGACGTCTGGGAAAACAGCTCGTAAGCTTCAGATTGTGGATAAACAAAAACCGACTCTACATGACGTCGCGGCGGTATGTGGTGTCAACGTCACCACCGTATCGCGGGCACTCAAAGATGATCCGCGCGTGCGCGAGGAGACACGGCGGCGCATATCCATGGCAGCGGCGGATGTGGGGTATCGACCGAATATTGCCGCGCGTATGCTCAAAGAGGGGCATTCCCGCCTACTGTGGATGATCGTGCCTACCCTTGGGACGATGGTCGATCAACGCATCGCGGAGCGTGCGAGCCTCACGGCGGCAGCAGAAAACTATGATCTGGCAATTTCTGTGCACCATGGCAGGCAAAACGATTTCGACCGGCTTATTGATGTGATTGGGTTCAGCCTCGGCGCCGGGGTGATTATCAATCGGCGCGACATACGCGACATTAGCCGCGTGCGTCCTCTCATTGAGTCGCGTTTTCCTGTCATTTTCATAGATGTGCCTGCGCTATCGCTCAACGCCGGACTGGTGACCACAGATCACGAACGGGCGAGCGCGGCACTGGTTGAGCGAGTGGTTCAACTCGGGGCTAGACAGATTTTACTATTGATGAAGCGCGAAACCAATCGTGTGGAAGAGCGGCGTATCGAGGGTGCAACGCGCGCCGCAGCGCATTGCGGTGCGAACATCGTGACCATGGAGAACCAGCAACAGCTCTGGAAAGAAATTACCAAGCAAGGCGGGCCGGTGGCGCTGATGGCCTCGAGTTCTGAAACAATCAATGACTTTTACCGGCAGTGGGCCGCAGACGACACGCCGACTGAAAGGCCTTTTGCGGTGTGTTTTGACAAATGGGATGGTGAATTAGCTCCCTTCTCCCGGGTCTTGGTAGCGGAGCAGGATTATGAAGCCATGGCAGACGCTGCAGTGGAGGATACGTTGGCGATGATTCGTCAGGGCAAGGCTTTGCTAGGCAAACTGTTTCCGATCCGCGAAATAAAAGAGTTTTCTTCCGCGATGTCATTACTGTAGCGATTGACGAGCAAAAAACGGTTCTGGACTCGCTTCAGCGACAACGCATGGAAAAAATGAGACTCACTGGAGGCGCAAAATATGTCAGGCCATTGCACAATACCGCCTAATTTGCCAACGTTGCTATCTTGATAAAAATACAGATAAATTTTGTTCCAGTTTTCATTTTCAAGCATTGCCTTGCCTTGTTGCTCTTCACTTCGAGCACGACCGGTGTCTGGGGACGTGCCGAACGCCCGAACGTGGTGCTGATCTACGCGGACGATCTCGGATATGGCGATCTGAGCTGCTACGGAGGGGAAGGCCGGATTTCAACACCAAATATCGACCGGCTCGCCGCAGAGGGTTGCCGTTTCACCCAGGCTTACACGGCAGCTTCGGTCTGCTCGCCCGCGCGCTACAGTTTGCTGACCGGTCGCTACCCCTGGCGAACGTGGCTGAAATCAGGGGTGGTCGGGAATACTCCGGCGTTGATTGACCCGGAAACCTTCACCCTCGGCGATCTTTTTAAATCGGCTGGTTACAAGACGGCGGCAATTGGGAAGTGGCATATCGGATTCGGCGATCGGGGGCAAAAGGATCTCGATTGGAACGCCGAGATTCCCAAAGGACCTCGCGAGGTCGGTTTCGATTACTTCTTTGGAATGCCGGTCAGTCATTTCTATCCGCCGTTCGTTTACATTGAGAATCGAGCGGTATATCAGCTCGATCCCCATGATCCGCTCTCGCTGGTGTGGCCGGAAGGAGGTGGAATGCCGACGCAACGGGGCGGCAATGCGGCCACTTATGATAAAGAAAAGGCAGGTCGTGAATTAGCTGACCGCGCTTGTCGCTACATTGAGGAAAACAGCGATGGCCCATTTTTTCTTTATTATGCCGCGATCGAACCACACACGCCTTTCACCCCTCATCCCGACTACACTGGTAAGTCCGATGCCGGACTCTATGGCGATTTTGTAGTGCAGTTCGACGATGGAGTCGGGCGGATTCTCAAGACATTGGAGAAAGAGGGCATCGCGGATGATACAATCGTCATTCTCACCAGTGATAATGGCGGGATTGCCACCAGTGACGGCCACTTGCGGGCTGCTGGCATCCGCTACAACCCCAATGTTCCCCTGCGCGGCGACAAGGGAGACGCGCTTGAAGGAGGGCTGCGGATTCCCTTCATCATCCGTTGGCCGGGGGTGGTGAAAGCGGGGACGGTCTCGGAGGAGGTGATCTGCCAGACCGATTTGTTGGCCGCTTTTGCCGATCTGCTAGGAGTGCCGATTCCGAATGGTGCTGCGGAGGATAGTCGCAATATTCTGCGGGCGCTCAAGGGAGGCGCGGCACCGGACACGCCGATTGTGCTTCAGAGTCGCGCTGGATTTCACTCCCTCCGGGCGGGTGAATGGATCTTCCTGGATGTTTCAAACGAAGGCGATTTTGACAGCAAAGTTGACGTCGGGACGCCGGGTCAGCTTTATCACCTCCCGGAGGATCTCCGGCAGGAGCACAATTTGTATGCCAAGCATCCGGAGAGGGTGGAAGAGATGCGCGCTTCATTGGAAAAAGTCCGCAGTGCGCACCCTGCGACCGGGGAAGGTTCGACCTTGGCTCTGAGTTCTTCCACGCCGATAAACCAACACCTGGGCTGGAACGATGCGGTTTGGGGCGATCCGGCTGTCGAGCCCGCACCGGGGAATCATTACGTTTTTGACAGAGAAAAAGTGTGGCTGCATGGGTTGAGTCAAAAGTATGGCGGGTTCGACGGCGACTCGCTGTCGCTGCTGCCGGGTTCGACACTCATGATCAGCGGAGGCGGACCCCTGGAGACGCTGTTGATTTTGAAGGGTGGTCAACTGCAGATTCGGGTCGGCGAGACAGCGGCAGTCTCCGGTGATCTCCGTGTCGATTCTGATTCATCGGTGTTGATGGTGGCGGGAAGCTTGGAACTCCAGACCACTCTCAGCGGCCTTGGTGATATGAAGGTTGGCGCGTTGCGGGAGCCGGGCTGTTCCTTCGTTTTCGACGGCGAGGCGGCGGATTATCGAGGGCAGTTCATCCTGGCAGATGCCGGGGCGGATAATGTGAGATTAATGGTCGAGTTCAGGAAAACTTGCCCCCTCGCCAGACTCACCTTCGAGGCAGAAAATGAAGATCGGTTGCCGGTGCTTCTTCTTGGCGGAGACCTTGCGTTTCGGGAGGTCAGTTTACCCGCCGCGAATGGGGGTCTGACGACTCTTCCCGCCGGGACTTACCGGGCTGATGACCTCATCGAGGCTGGTGTGCTGGCCGCGTGTTTCAAGGATCGCGGCGGTTCGATCGCAGTGGGAGCGGCGGAATAGATCAGGCGCGCCAACGAGATCAGATCATGATGCGCTCAGTGAGGTCTGCATGAGTTCCTCAGGATGCTGATGTCATGGCGCGGCGTAGGGGCCCGTGAATAATGTTTTGGCTTCCTTTTCTGCTCGTTTCTCCGAGATTTGCTCGACGTGGCCATCGCAGAAGCCGACGTGCAGGCCGCCAGGGTGCCGGGCGGGCACGGGGCTGCCTCCCTCTGGCGGGGCTGGTGCCTGCCGAATCCAATCCGCGCTCTTAAGCCACCAGCTTCCGGCAAATTCATCACCAAGTTTGCGCCGGGCTTCGCTGATCAAAACCGTCTGAGCCGGGCGCTCGACACGCACCAGCGGGAGCACGGTTTTTGTATGTGGCACCACGTTGTCACTTGGGCCATAGTCCGCTATGCCGTGATGGTCTTCCTCGGAGGGACACCAGAGCACTTTCCGCCGACTTTTGAAGCTTGCTCGGCTCCGCAGATATTCCTCCTTCCCCGGCATATCGAGGTAGCTTCCCTCCAGCAAGAGTTCCGGCCAGAACTTGCTCCACTTGCCATCTCGATATTCTCCGGTAGCGGGATACCGTCCATTATTATCTGCGGCATATGCCAGATATCCGTTAGCAATACTTCGGACATTGTTGAGGCACTCCGCACGATCGCCGGAAGCGCGCATACGTGCCCCCACGGGGAAAGCCAGCGCCGCGAGCAGTGCCAGTATCGCGATCACGACTAGCAGCTCCAGAAGCGTGAAGCCGAAGGGGATGGGCTTTGGGTTGTCGTGCGCCTTCATCCGGTTATTGCTTTAGCCGCTGTTCACCAACAATTTCCTTGAGTCG
>CBDUBV010000190.1:0-4639 GCA_965365475.1 uncultured Chthoniobacteraceae bacterium
GAAATCCCAGGCAATCAACACGCGGTTTCTTCGCGCATTCCCGGACGCGCTGTGCAGGTGCATGCATTTGAGGGCGATCTGGTGAAGAAGGGCGACACCCTGGTGAAGGTCGAGAGTCGGCAGCCTGGCGACCCGCCCCCTGCCATCTCGCTGCAGGCACCGATCGACGGATTGGTGGTAAAAGCTCACGTGGTGCCAGGCCAGCCAGTCGAGCCGGATAGCGAGTTGTTCGATATAACGGATAGAACGCGGATGTGGGTCGTGGCGCAAATCCCCGAGCAGGAAGCGGCAGGCATGGGCCCCGGAACCAAGGCGCGCATCAGGTTCCCAGCACTTGGCGGTGAGCCGATCACTGCGGAGTTGTTGCGTTTCGGCGTAGAGGCCAACCGGGAGGCTGGCGCAATCGAAGGCGTCTTCGAGGTGCCAAACGTCGGTCACAAACTCCAGCCCGGCATGAGGGCTGAATTTGAGATCATCGTGGACACCCGGCCCGGCGTGCTGGCAGTGCCGAAGGAGGCTCTGCAAGGCGATCCGGCAGCACGCGTGGTCTATGTGAAGGACTTCGAGCTGCCCAATGCATTCGTGAAAGCACCGGTCGTCACTGGCGACTCGGGCGGCGGCTGGGTCGAGGTGAAGGAGGGGCTCTTCCCGGGCGACGAAGTAGTCACCCGCGGCTCGTATTCGCTGGGTTTCGTTGGCGGCGGCGCTGGGCCATCGTTAAAAGAAGCGCTGGATGCAGCCCACGGCCATGCCCATGCCGAGGATGGCTCCGAACTGACCGGGACAAACAGCAAAGCCGCAGTCGGAGATGAGGGACAAGAGCATCATGAGCACGGCGGTGCACCGAAATGGCTGGCCTACTACGCCGTCGGCAGCACGATCTTGATACTCGCGCTAGGGCAGATGCTCTGGAACTCGAAACGCCGCGCGAATGCGGCAAGGCAATACCATGCTCAATAGCCTCATCCGTTTTTCCCTTGCCCGACGCGGACTGATCCTCATCGCGGCGCTAGCGCTATTGGTCTTCGGTGTTAAAAAAACATTGGAGATGCCCGTGGACGTCTTGCCGGACCTGACCAAGCCCACAGTCACGCTGCTCACCGAAGCACCTGGTTATGCGCCGGAAGAGGTCGAGACGCTGGTTACCATTCCGCTGGAGAACGCGCTCATGGGCGTAACCAGCGTAAACCGCGTGCGTAGCACCAACGACATCGGGCTCTCGCTGATCTTTGTCGAATTCAATTGGGGCACGGATATTTATAAAGCGCGGCAATTCGTGCAGGAGAGATTGACCGGCGCGGCGGAAACACTGCCCGATGGCGTGACTCCCTACATGACGCCGGTTGCTTCGCTTATGGGCGACATTATGCTTGTCGGCCTGCGCGATCCCACCGGCGCGACTTCTCCACGCGATCTCCGAGTAATCGCTGACTGGACCATCGCCCAACGGCTGCAATCCATCCCCGGCATCGCGGAGGTCCTCTCGATGGGTGGCGGCGTGAAACAGGTGCAAGTGCAACCCGACCCGCAGCGGATGCTGCTTCATAATATTACTTTCGAGCAGATCAAAGAATCTGCGGCAGAAGCGGTAAAGAACACTACAGGCGGTTTCCTTACCGAGAGAGCCAGAGAAATCATGGTTCGCAATCTGGCGATGACCACTGATCTCAATGCGATCGCCAATACCGTCGTGGCGTGGCGCAACGATCGCGCGATCCACCTTCGCGACGTGGCGAGCGTGGTCTGGGACATTGAGCCGATGCGCGGCGATGCGGCACTCGGCGTGGCCGGTCGCGAGCCGGACGCGGAGGGAAATCTCTCACATCGCGGCGTGGTGCTGAGCGTCCGAAAGTCTCCCGGATTTGACAGTCTGGCTCTCACCGAAGAGGTCGAAGCGGCTCTGCGCGAGTTGAATCAAGCGTTGCCGACAGGTGCTGAATTGATTCCGCTCTATCGGCAATCGGACTTTATCGAGTTGTCCATCGACAACCTTAAGGAGGCGCTCCGCGATGGAGCAATCATGGTTGCGATTGTTTTGTTTCTCTTTCTCTTGAACGTGCGGATCACCTTGATCACGTTGACGGCCATTCCGCTGTCGCTCGGCATCGCGATCCTCGTTTTCGATCTCATGGGCTTGAGCGTGAACTCCATGACGCTTGGCGGCCTGGCGGTGGCGGTCGGCATGGTGGTGGACGATGCCATAGTCGATGTGGAGAATGTGTTCCGTCGGCTCAGGGAAAATGCGGCTCTGGCGAATCCGCTGCCCCGGCTGGAAGTCATTGCGCGGGCTTCCAGCGAGGTGCGGTCCTCGATTCTCTACGCGACGATTTTAATTATTCTCGTGTTCCTTCCGCTCATGGCACTCAGCGGATTGGAGGGCCGACTTTTCACCCCGATCGCCATAGCTACCATCGTCAGCATGGCTGCTTCATTTTTCGTCTCGCTGACCGTGATCCCGGTGCTCTGCTCGTTGTTGCTCAATCCGAAGGCGGGAGTGGAGCATAAGGACTTTGTTTTTGTCCGCTGGCTGAAGGCGGCTTTTCGAGTGACGTGGATGCGATTTGCGCTTACGCAGCCGCTCTGGGTCATCGCCATCACCGGAGTGCTCATGTGGTGGGCATGGGTGGCCTATTCAGACATGGGACGCAACTTTCTGCCAGCGTTTCGCGAGCCCAGCGCACTCGTGGCCACCACATTGGCGCCCGGGACTTCATTGAAAACCACCACCGAGCTTGCAGACGTGGCTCAAGAGCAGTTATTGAAAATCCCGGGAGTAAGAACCGCTGGTTACCGAGCCGGGCGTGCGGAGCGCGGCGACCACGTCGTGCCGGTCTCCACCGTTGAATTCGATGTCGAATTCGACGAATCCGCCGGACGCGACCGCAGCGAGGTGCTCGCCGATATCCGCGAGACCATGAAAGGGATTCCCGGCACTTTCAGTGCGCTGAGTGGACCGCTGGCGGACCGCGTGGGACACATGCTCAGCGGCGTGTCGGCCAAAGTAGCCGTGAAGATTTTTGGCCCCGACCTGGACGAACTGCGCAGGATCGGCAACGAGATCACTGATCTGGCTCGCGAGATACCAGGACTTGAGGAGGCGCGGGCCGAGCAGCAAGCACCTGTGCCTCAGCTCCGCATCGAGCCGGACCGCGACCGCGCAGCCGCCTATGCAGTGACGCCAGGCTCGCTCAATGAGGAGATGTCCAGCCTCATGGGCGGCGAAACTGTAGCCGAGATCTACGAAGGCGTGCGGGTGTATGAGCTGGTGGTCCGCCTTCCGCCCGAGTGGCGCGAAGATCCCGAGCGCCTCAAGAACCTGTATATCGATACCAAGAGCAATCAGCTCGTCGCGCTGGGCACTGTGGCGAACCTGCGGCAGGCGACCGGGCCGAACAACATTCTGCGGGAAAATGCGCGGCGCCGATTCGTGGTCTCGATTAATCCGACTGTTCCGGACCTTGTGTCCGCCGTGGATGACTTGAAAGCAGCAATCGAGAAAAGCATCAAGCTGCCGGAGGGCTACACGATAACTTACGAAGGCGAGTATCAAGCGCAAAAGGACGCGGCCCGAACCATCGCAATCATGTCCGCAATCATCATGCTTATCGTTATCTTCCTGCTTTATTCCTACTTCGGTAGCTTCATCCTGGTGGCTCTCGTGCTGACGATCATTCCCGTCTCGCTGGTCGGAGCGATTCTCTACACGCGGATGACTTTGGACAACGTGAGCATAGCGACGCTCGTCGGCCTGATTGCCGTCGGCGGAATCGCGGCCCGGAACAACATCATGCTGATCTCCCACTATCTGCACTTGATGAAACATGAGGGCGAAGAGTTCACCGAGCGTATGGTGATCCGTGGCACTGAGGAGCGACTGGTGCCCATTCTCATGACCGCGCTCGCAGCCGGTATCGCACTCATTCCGCTGGTGGTTGCGGCCGACGAGCCCGGGAAGGAAATCCTGAATCCGGTAGCGATTGTTATCGTCGGCGGATTGGTGAGTTCCACCCTGCTCGGTCTCGCCGTGACGCCTGCATTTTTCTATCGTTTCTGCCGAAAGGCTGCCTTGCGTGCGCTCAAAGCGAACGCCGAAGCCTCCAGTCACTGACAACATACACCGCTGCGATGCTGGTTTGGACATCGCTGTGGTTCACTAACATTCCAAGCCACAAACTAAACACGAACCATATGAAAATCACTGCATTCTATCTCCTCACCGCACTCGCGCTCGCCGTTCCGGCCTCCGCCGCCGATCAAAGCCACAAACATGATAAGAAAAATGCCGGTCCCAATGGGGGCCGCGTCATTACCGCAGTCGAACCTCATCTGGAATTATTTGTCACCAAAGACCGCAAAGTTGAAATCACCGCGCTGACCGAAGACCTGCAACCCGCCAAGCTAAGCGGCCAGGTCATCACCGTCTTTGCTGGAGACCGCAGCAAGCCGACGAAAATGGAGTTTGAAGCAGAAGGTGGCAAGCTCGTCTCCACCAATGCGCTGCCGGAGGGCAACGACTTCCCGTTGTCCATGAGTGTGAAGGCTGATGCAGAGGCAAAGCCGATCTACGAAAAGTTCAATCTGAACCTGGCGAAGTGCCCCACGTGCGAGCACGCGGAATATGCCTGCGTCTGTGAGCATG
>CBDUBV010000191.1:0-4592 GCA_965365475.1 uncultured Chthoniobacteraceae bacterium
AGCATCGCGGAAACCGCGAGCACCATCGAGGGAAAAGAAATGATCGTTCGTGCCGAGCGCGAGGAATACCGGGCAGCGGATTTTTTTTACCAGTGCCATCGGCTCGATCCGTTGACGCCACAGTTCGGCATCCGTGGCAGAAAGGGTGCGCTCTGGTCGAGCCGTCACCGATGCTGTGCCAGCTACACCGCCGCTGCTCACTTTTGCGACGACCGCATCGACCCGCGGGTCTGTCGCGGCGGTGTGGAAAGCAACCCATCCGCCGTAGGAGATGCCCAGCAAAGCTACCCTTTCCAGATCGAATCCGGGGTCTTCGGCCAACAGGTCCAGTGCCCGGCGTGCCGCGATGGCTGCCACAGGGATCAGTTGACGCTTTGGTTGGAAACGACCTTTCAGGATTTCCTGCGGATCGTCCACCCCTGCCCAATGCGTGACATGTTTGGCTCCGGGGCGGAATTGTCCATTATAGTCCATCGCCAGCACGGCGAACCCTGGGTATGCACGCGCCACGGCTGTAGCGAGGAAATGGTCGCCATGTCCGCCGCCGCCATGGAAGACCATCAGCACTGGCAGTTTTCCTGGCGCGTCAACCGGACGTGCAAGCGAAGCAAACACGCGGTTTTCTTCTTTCTGCTCCGCTCCGGCGGAGAAATAGAAATCGACTACTTCAAGCTTCCCGCCATGTGTGGGCGTCGATGCGCCTTCAGCAGCTACCCACGAGTCACCAGCGCGAGCCCAGTCACCCGGGCCCGGCCCATCGACCGTGCGGCGGCGGGCGATCTCTTCCCGCCGCAGCGGCACCTGTGCAGCCTCATCGTAAGTAAGGGCCGACGCGAGGCTGGTTGGAAACGCGGCGACCGCGCAGATGAGAACAAGGATGCGCCAACATGAAGAAAACGCGGGGCTGAATCGAAAGTTAAGCCGCGTTCTCAAGTGTTGCCCGGATCTCAACGCCGACGGCGGCCAACGCCCAGCAGGAGCGAGCCCAGCAACAACAGTCCCGCTGCGGAGGGCTCCGGCACCACGGTGAGCACGCCCGAGGCTTCCGTGTAGGTCCAGGTGCGGCCGCCTTCATCGAGCGTCCAGATGTTAGCAGTCTCCGTGAAGGCGCCGAGGTCGCTGGTCACATTGAAGTTCGTGCCGTAGGTGACCGAGGCAAAGGTGGGCACATCGACCAGCGTCCAGAGGTTTCCTGCCGTGGTGTCGGCTCCTCCCAGCGTGAGGCGGAACGTGCCATCGAGCGTGAGGATGGCGTCGTTGCCCGCATTGTCGTAGATCTCGGTATTCACGCCATTGGCTTCCACGTCGAAGGCCAGCTCACCGGCCGAAGTGAGCGCCAGCGTGCCTTGGCTAACCACCGTGTCGCCGGTGTAGGTGTTGTCGCCTGCGAGCGAGAGTGTGCCCGCACCGGTTTTCGTAAAGCCGCCTTTGACACCTGTCTGGTTCACGAAACGGGCGGTGCTTTCCTGATTCAAAGTGGTGGCATTGGCCGTCTCGATCGTCCGCGTGCCGCTCGCGCCGAGGGTGATGTCGAGCACGGTGGCAGTCGTCGTGTTACTGCGGATGAACGCCTCGCTCTGGTTTGCGCCCAGACCGGCTGGCGCTGCGTCATTGCTGATGGTGCCGCTGTTAAAGCTGAACACAGCAGAGCCCTGACCATCGCCCAGACGCTCAATGCCTGTGCTGTTAAAACCCCGGAGTCTCAGCGTGCCGCCATTTAGATTAAAAGTTGATGAGCCAGAGGCACCGTTATTCTCCAGAACAACGCCCCGATTTGTCGCGAGTGTGGATCCCGCGACTAGTGTAAAGTCCCCGCTGCGTCCAAGGTTTCCGGTATTGGCATTACCCACGGTAAATGATGTGGAATTCGCCACGAGATCCTGGTCAGTGACCGTAGCCCAATAGGCGGTTCCACCATTAATCCAGACATCATACTTGGAAGCTTGAACATCTGCTGTGAGTATCGAGCTGGCGCTTGCAGCGGAAGTTTGCTGAATACGGATGCCAGCATTGCCAGTCGCTCCTTTGACGATCTGGCCAGACGTGACCGTGAGGCTGCCGCCATCGTTGATGGAAATGAAGGTGTTGAGGTTGGCATTGTTCATCGTCACAGTATTTGCCGAGACTGCTGAATCAACGGTCATTGATTTAGCTACCCCGGTGGCGGATCCGATAATGACATCGTCGTCTGCGTCCGGGATACCATCCGCGTCCGTGCCGCTGTTGAGAGTCCAGTCCGCAGGCGTAGTCCAGACACCATTATCGGCGCTTTGCCACGTAAAAGAAGCGGCGTGAGCAACTGCGGTGACGAGCAGGGCGGTGAATGTCGTGACGAGGAGTTTTTTCATGATGTTATGTGGGGTTGAGGGTGGGCTAACATTGCGAATCATTGCGCTTATAGCCGGGGGGCGCAACCAAATTTCCAAAAAAATTCGCCTCGCGGACAGACAGGGCGCGATCGTTTATAAATGGTCTCCGCAGAAATGTTTGTGCGCCGGATTTCATCGCTCATGTGGTGACGATGCGACATCGCGAGTTGCCGCGCGGAACGTGTAGCTGCCGATCCATCCCCGCAGCGAAGCGTAGCCTCCGCCCGCCCACTCCATCTGCCAAATCATGTGAGGGGTGATCGTGAAATGGCCGTATCCAGGCGACGAAGAATCAGGCGCAATGCCCAGCACGTCGGAAAAGAACCAGGAATCGACCGCCACCCATTGCACGTGATCCATGGGCCGGTTTTGCATGATCACGCGCGGCGAGTCGGGTGGTGTTCTATTGAGAATCGCCTCGCCGCAAGTTTCCCAGGTCGTCTGGTTTCCATAGGAAAGCATGAGGTCAAAGCCGGGGTAGCCTTTTGCCGTAAGCAACTGCCATGCGACGGCCTCGGCACCGTTGCGGGTGAGCGCTTTGAGCACGCGATCCGCGCCGAGCTGGCCGCTGGTAAAATGATTATCGGAAGCCTCTATGTGCTCAAGGAGACGCTGCATGGTGCGCTGCTCGCCACCGAGAGGGACGAGATCGTGACAGAGCGCGCAGCCATACATCGTCTGGCTCTCATATGTATTGCCTGCGGGCGTGGTGTAGGAATAACGCCCGCTTTCTTCGTCGTAGTAGGCGCGGTTGAAAGCCTCCCGCAGCTCGGTCGCTACTGATTCATAGCGCACGGCATCCTCCTCACGCCCCAGTTCGCGGGCTGTGGCCGCCAATGCGCGTGCGCCAAGCAGCGCATGCACGGTGCCGCAGACGCGCCCCGGAGTATGCACCGGATAGCCGCCGCCAATCACGCCGCCAAACACATCGTCGCGCTCCAGCCCGCGCTTGCGCCGCAGCGCGATGTCCAAGTCAGGGCGCACGGCGTCGTGCCAATCGCCCACCATACTCGGCACCAGACCGTCTGTGCGGATGGCGAGGATGGCTTCCAGGGTGTTGCGTGCGATGTCGTAATGATCCCGGATAAGCTGCACATCGCCGTAGCGGATGTAAGCTTCCCACGGAGCGAGCACATTGCTGATGCGTTGCTCCGGAAGATCGCTGCGGCGTTTCCAGGGAGCCATGTCGGAGCCGACCATCGGGAGCGGGTCGCCGGGCTTGGCGGCATCGAGTTGCATCCGCTCGGGTTTACCTTTCCAACCCAGGATGTGCGCGCCGACCACGCTGTCGCGGGTGCTGGTGCGCCAGTCTCCGAAAGCTTTTTGCCAATAGGAATAGGCATTAAAGTTCTCAAAGATCGCGAGCGCGTTGGGCCATGTCATCCAACCTGTGCGTTCGCGCGTGGGTGTGTCGGTGAGCATGTGGCGGGTGTTTGCCTGAACAGTGCGCCGCAGTGGCTTCGCGCTGTCGATGCAGATTGGCTCACTGAGCAATTCCGTGCGCAGATTCTGCAGCTTCCAGTCATCCGCAGCGTCGGCTGAAACAGCGAAGGCCGCACTCAACAAGTGCAGAAATAGGAAAAGCTTTTCACGCAGCCGTAGCTGGATCTTCACGGTTTTTTTTGGTTCACATGTCGCTTCAACTGTTCGAGCAGGGAGCGCAGTTCCTCAGCTTTCTCCGGGTGCTGGCCGATCACGTTGGTCGCTTGAGCCGCATCGCTCTCGAGATTGTAAAGTTGCTCAGGCGGAGCATCGGACTTGACCGAGCCATCCGGCGCGATGTCGCTGTTTGTCATGCCGGTCTCTGCATAGAGATGATACATCGAGCGGTGTCTGGAGAACTCATTGTCGCCCGCGCTCACTCCGCCGGAGCCCTGACCATTGATGTAGAGCCAGGGGCCTTGTCGCACCGCGAAAAGCTGCGAGCGGTTGCCCATGTTGGCCGCGATGGGCCGGCTGGCCGTGCTCGGAGCAGGTTTATCTCCGCGCCAGACAGCAAGCAAATCCAGCCCGTCCAGCGGCGGGCTCACTTCCACCGGATGCTCCGCAGCGTGCAGCAGCGTAGGCAGCAGATCGACATGGGATAGCAGCTGATCCGAGCGACTGCCAGCGGGCGTGCTGTCGGGCCAATGCACGATGAATGGCACGCGGATGCCGCCTTCCCAGATATCGGTTTTTTGCCCGAGCAACTCGCGGTTTGCACGATGACCAGCAGCGAGCGCA
>CBDUBV010000192.1:0-4589 GCA_965365475.1 uncultured Chthoniobacteraceae bacterium
TTGGGTCGGTTGGGTGCATGATTCGGGCGTTGACCGGTTCTTTTGCCTCCCACATATTCTCCGGCTCGCATGCTCACTGAGAACACTCGCAACTTCTGCATCATCGCCCACATCGATCACGGCAAGACCACGCTGTCCGATCGTCTGCTGGAGCGCACTTCCACCGTCGCAGACCGCGATAAACAGGACCAGCTTCTCGATTCCATGGACCTCGAGCGCGAGCGGGGCATCACCATCAAGGCGCATCCTGTCTCCATGCGTTACCACGCCAGGAACGGCAAAGAATATCTGCTTAACCTGCTGGACACTCCTGGCCACGTGGATTTTGCGTATGAAGTCTCGCGCAGTCTCGCCGCGTGTGAAGGTGCCCTCCTTATCGTGGACGCAGCCCAGGGCGTCGAAGCCCAGACAGTGGCCAATGTGCATCTCGCAACAAAACAAGGTCTGACAATCATTCCGGTCATCAATAAAATCGATCTGCCCAATGCCGATCTGCCTACGGTGCGGCATCAGCTCGAAGAAATACTTGCCATCCCGGGCGAAGAAGCCATCGAGGCAAGTGCCAAAGCGGGCCTGGGCATCGACGACATATTAGAAGCCATCGTCCACCGCATGCCGCCGCCAAAGCTTTTCGGTGATCACATCCTGCGCGGACTGATTTTCGATTCTGTCTTCGATATTTATCGCGGCGTTATTTCCTATGCCCGTATTTTTTCAGGCTCAGTTCGCGCAGGCATGGCGGTAAAAATGATGAGCACTGGCAAGACTTACGAAATTAAGGAGGTCGGCATCTTCACGCCCAAACAATTCCCCACGCAGGAACTCAAGGACGGCGATGTCGGCTATCTCATTGCCAATATTAAATCCACCGTTGAAGTCAAAATCGGCGATACGCTTACAGACCGCCAGAACCCGGCGAAAGAGCCTCTACCCGGCTTTCAGGAGGTTCATCCCATGGTGTTCAGCGGCATCTATCCCATCAACACATCGGATTTCGAACCGCTCAAAGTCGCGATGGGCAAACTGCAACTCAACGACGCAGCATTTGTCTATCAGGCGGAGAGTTCTGTGGCACTCGGCTTCGGATTCCGATGCGGCTTCCTAGGGCTGCTGCACATGGAGATCATTCAAGAACGTCTTCGCCGTGAGTATAACATGGACATCATCGCCACCTACCCCAGCGTGGTCTATGAGGTGATCACCACCAGCGGCGAACGTATGGAAGTGGATAACCCGGCACACCTGCCCGACGCCAGCGTCATTGAAGAAATCCGCGAGCCAATGGTCGCCGTCACGCTCATGTGCCCGAATGAAAACATCGGAGACATGATGCAGCTCATCATGGACAAACGCGGGGAAGTGGACCACACCGAATCACTCGACACACGTCGAGTCATGCTCAGTTGCATGATTCCGCTTAACGAAATCCTGGTGGATTTTAACGATAAAATTAAAAGCATCACCCGCGGGTATGGTTCCATGGACTATGAGCACGCGGGATACCGGGCCTCGAAATTGGTCAAGCTGGACATGCTGGTGAATGCCGAACCGGTGGATGCCTTTTCCAGCATCGTACACCGCGACAAGGCGGAATATCGTGGCCGGATGCTTGCCGCCAAATTGAAGGAAGTCATTCCCAAACAACTTTACCAGGTTGCGATCCAGGCAGCCATTGGCGGCAAAATTGTCGCTCGTGAAACTGTGTCGGCCATGCGCAAAGACGTGACTGCCAAGTGCTATGGAGGCGACATCACCCGCAAGCGCAAGCTCTTGGAGAAGCAAAAGGAAGGCAAGAAGCGGATGAAAAGTATCGGACGAGTCAACATTCCACAGGAAGCTTTTATTGAAGTGCTAAAGACGAACTAGGATTTCTTAGAATCGCCGCAGTTATCTGTAGCGAGCTGATCCAAGTGGCAACATGGATAAATATGTTTGCAATTTGATATAAAAACCATAAATGAGTCTTCATATGAGTAATTCTTATCGATCATTGGTTTTTGCGGCTTTGATGTTTTTTACGTTAGCATCTGCGGGACGAGCTGCTCTTTTGATATTATTCGTGGAAAGTGACCCCCTTTTGGGTCCGCAAACAATCAGCGTATCGGTCACGGGCAATCTCACGACTGCGGGCCTCACACGAGCCGCTTATGGGGCTTTGGCGTCCACGGATACCATCTATGCCCGGCCCACGGTGCTTACGGTGCAGGCCGGTGCGAATGCAGGTGAAGTGGCATGGCTTCTTCCAAATGCTTCCCCTACCCTATCGGTGGTCACCGCCACTGGCGGCGGCAATTTGAATCTATCCACAGGCGTCATCCCAGGCGTCGGACTTGGATTTAACGAGCTAATCATTCCATCAGTTTACATTTCTGCCACACCGGTTTCCTACTCCGCCGTATGGAACGGGAACTTTGCGACCACCGGCATGGTTCCCAATAAAATCTCCACAGTGAGTTGGGACACCGGCAGCGGGACAGAGACCATGACGTTCCAAACCGTAGCGGTGCCTGAGCCATCGCTATTTGCTGCTATCACTCTGGCACTTGCTGGTCTCGCGCTACAAAGACGACGTGACTTTGGACACCGTGCGTGACCGCAAATAAATCCCCTTATAGGAGCGGACGATATTTTGCCATGAGTGGTTGAACGGTCCCACAAGGCTGGTTCTCGATTTCGCAATGGGTTGTGGTATTGTGGCTTTTGCGGTTCTGGTCTTCGCCCGGTTCCACCCCCCCCGGTTTATGCCCCCCATGACATCCTCCTTCCATTTCCTTCGCCACATCGTTTTTGTGATGTGTTGCTTGGCATTGCCAGGGCGGCTTTCCGCTGAGGCGATGCTGCAATATTTCAATACGAGCTGGTCGGAGATCACGAGTAAAATGCCGGAGCTTGCTGAGGCGGGCTACAGCTCGATCTGGCTACCGCCGCCCACCAAAGCCAGCGGCGGGCTCTCGGTCGGCTACGATCTGTGGGACCCGTTCGATCTCGGCGGCAAAGACCAGAGGAACAGCACGCGCACGCGCTATGGCACGGAAGCTGAGCTTCTGCAACTCGTCCGCACCGCGCACCGGTTCGGCATCCGAGTCTATTTCGATAACATCATGAACCATCGGGCGTTCGATATTCCGGGTTATAATGAAAGCACGCCCATCGATATTTACCCGGGCATGGTGCCGGAGGATTTTCATCTGCGGCTCACGCAAGAGGGATTTTATCGCAAGTGGGATAACACGCGAAATTGGAACGATACCTGGCAGGTGCAGAATCTTGGGCTGGCGGATTTGATCGATATTGCGCAGGAGCCGGGCACGACGAATCTGAATTTCGGGACGAGCGAAGGTGCCACTGGGCCGAAGATCAAGTTCATCCGCGATCTGCAACGTCCCGAGCAATACTCGCACGATCACGAGGGAAACTACATCGGCTTTGGCGGACTATTGGTGATGGGTCGCGATGCGCTCGGCCCTTCTGCAGACGAGGACGACGTGCGCGAGTGGGCGGAGGATTATCTTCGGACACATGCTGGAGTGTATGAGGAGTATGTGGAGAACTATCTCAACCGCGCGGCGCGTTGGCTCATGGACCGCACGAAAGCCGATGGGCTTCGACTGGATGCTGTAAAACATATCCGGGCAGATTTTTTCGGCGCCACCTACGGAGTCGATAAAGACACGAGCGACTACGGCTATCTCGGGCAGGTGCAATGGCAGTTCAACAAATCGCGTGGATTCTCGGATGAGAACCATCGCGACACGGTGTTCGACACGGAGAAACCGCGCGATGATGCCATGGTGTTCGGTGAGCATCTGGGTGAGCCGCCCGGCTACCGTCCATATATCGATGCGGGCATGCGGCTGGTGGATAATCCATTGCGAGAGCAGTTTAACTCGCGTCTGGGCAATCCGTGGAATGGGCTGCAGGGGTTCGATCAGCCGGGCTGGGGTGGTTTTGCGGCGGCGGACTCGGTGATGCATGCGCAGAGCCACGACAGCGACTATGCAGCGCGGCGCGAATTGCAACACGCGTTTTATTTTACACGAGCAGGAATCGGGCTGCTGTACACGGATGGAAATTATCAGGCGGAAACGCTGGGCGAAAGCGGTGGTGCGTTTCCACGGCACGCGAACACTTCGTTCCTTGGGCAATGGGACGACGCGCACGTGCCGAATTTGCTGATGATCCACGAGCACTTTGCGCGGGGCGATCAGCGGGGCGTGTGGAGCGACGAGGACCTGGTGGCTTATGTGCGCCGGGACTATCGCGAGTCGGGGTCGGAGGTGGATAACGTCACGCTTTTGATGATGATCAATGACAACTTTGCTTTTGGTCGAAAGATCAACGACAAAGCCGGGGCGGGTGGTGCGAATACGGGTTTTGCCCCTGGTGCTTATCTTTACAATTATTCCACGTATGGTGGCGGGTTTTATATTTATGGTTCGCAGGTGAAAGATCAGGTGGTGCCGCCGGGTGGATATTTTGCTTTTTCTTATAAAAATCCTGATCCGTCGATGTTGTGGGCCAGTGGCGGTGGGCGACCGATCACGATCTATCAGAACGGCTCGGAAGTCGGTACAGTGAAGGTGAATCGG
>CBDUBV010000193.1:0-4574 GCA_965365475.1 uncultured Chthoniobacteraceae bacterium
CGCTCGTCCGCTTGCTCCCCCTGCCATGCCGAAGGCCCGGGGTGCGGGGGGGTTAGTATTGGTAAAGATGATCTTCTCTGTCTAGCTCGCATCTGCCACTGCAATACTCTGACATAAATGGATACCACGTATAGTAGCGGTATCCTCGATCGCACCATTTGCACCTGGCGTATGTGATGGCTGTGTAGCGTATCGTCGTGTCTATAATGTGTCTGATGTTGATCATGAGCTGAACACTTCATATACGAATGCGAGGGCCATGCACGCCAGCAGGGCGCCTACACCATTGATAACTAGTAGGGCGATCAAACATCCTGTCCCCGGCGTCATCTGTCCTCCGACCTGGTGAGTCTGGTAGGCGTCACGCAGGTATAGGATGTTGACGACCAGACCGGGGATGTAAAACAGTAGATAGAGGAAGAACACGACCACGGCTGATCCAACGTAGCTCTTGCTGCGTGCGATACCACGTTCGATCTCGTTCTGGCTCACCGTGTCTCCTCCTCGGCCTCGTGTAAGCCATTCTCCTGAAAATGGCCTGTGATTTGCTGCTTAATATTGTCCTCGGACTGGTAAAACCTCGATGCTACTATTGGACGTATGATCTCCTGTAACGTATCACACATGTGCGATACGTTGCGGTATGCTGTGTACCAGGCGTCGGGATCTTCGTTCTTGCTGAGATCCACCATGCTTGAAATATCGCCTAGCATTGCCTGTAGCCAATCGATGTTGGTAGGTGCGAGTCCGTCTGGTGCTGCATCACCTAGTAATATCTCGATGATTCTTGCTTCGGCGTTCAATGCTCATTGCTCCTTTTTGCTCGTTGCTCGGCTGCTGCGACATGGCCGATCATGCAAACCGCGACATAGGCAATCGCGGCCGGTCGTGCGCCTGTATGCGCCAGGGCGACGAGGGCCGCGACACTGCAAAAGAATAGCATCAGGATGAAGTTGTCGATAAAGAAGTCCGATACTGGAATGGTTTGTTGCGTAGTACGATGGAACGAAGCTTCTTGCGTTGGGCGCGCGTCTTGGTCTGAACTGCTACGCGCATGTAGAACGATAGCAGGACTGGCGAATTGTGACGGCAGTGGGGATCGGGACACGGGCACTTGCGTACTTTCATTCTGTCGCCTCATTATGTCGTATGAAGCACTCAAAAGCGCCTCAAAATCAAACGATACAGGCTCATAGTTCGGTTCAATGTCGGGTTCTGCCGGCTCTCGACATAAGCGCACCATACTCGTTGTGGGGATGTAGCGGTTCACCTCGTATTCACGGTTGACATTCCGCACATGCTGACCGCTGCATTTATAACCCAGCTCGCGGAAGGCTGCGGCGGTCTGCTCCGCGTTGCCTTTATGCGCCATCCATAGATTGCGGTAGATCTGCGCTTTGGTTGGCAGCGGCTTTTGTGATGGTGCGGGTGTCATAGCCGTTCTTTGATCTCCGGTTTGTGCCATTGGTCGTAGGCGCACATGCGTATATGCTCGGCTAACTCTTGCTCGTAGCCGTGTCTGACTGCCATGGCTATGTGGCCAATCAGGTATCCTACCATCGTTTCAGTTTCCACGTACTATTCACCGAACGCAAAGATTGCTTGTGCGATCTCCTCGCGCTGCTCTGCGCTCATATTATTCTGCTCTCGCATCGCTGATCTCCTCCTCGCTCGCTATCGTTCCATCCTCGAAGTAGCCTATTTTCGCTAAAGCCATGCCGAGGGCTTTGGTCTGTGCTACTTCAATGGGACTCGTGGCTTTCGCCATGTACCGTACCTTATGCGGCCGGCCTTGCTCATCTACGGCATTCATGAGAGACAGATCAAACGCGGCTATACCGTCTCCCTCGCGGCCGTCTTTCAGCGTTACTCGCACACGGATCGTACCATAGCTATCGTTAAGCATGATCGGGTTATCCACGCGTACACTTTGCAGCTCGTCTTGTGCTGCTCTGAGACGGTCTGCTACTTTGGAATAGTTACGGGTGTATGGCATCGCTGCCTCCGGCCTGCTCTTGGAGCTTTTTGTTAGCGTCGGTCAACGCTGTTTCCAGCTTGTGTATTCGTTGGTGCGCTCGTGTAAGATCGGCGTGAAGCTGCCTGGCAATTCCGAACAGCTCATACACTACGAGATCATCTGCTCTCTCTGCTTGTTTTACTGCTCTGATGATGCGGTCTACTTCCTGGCTGCTGATCATCGCTCGATCCTCCTCCATATTTTACCTGCTCGTGTCAACATTGATCGGGTTCACAGCGCCGGCCTCGCCTCGCCTCCAGCCCGGCGACGAGGATAGATCTGTATAACTGCGCGTGGCATTGGTAGCTCGGCTCTCTCCTTTCAACATCGCCATAGTGGATCGTTGCATCCTGTAGTTTACGCTGACCTTCTCACCGTTCGCTACGCGCTCAAGGTCTGCTAACTTCGCCTTATCGTGTGGAATGCCTTTGACCTTGACGACTTCTGAGCCGTCTCTGAGCAGACCATAGTACTGCTTCGGCGCGACGGGTCGAAAGTAGCTGTACTCGTTCTGTAGCTTGAGCTGTCCGTACTGCGGACCTATCACGATCTTGCCAGCTTGTACGGCCTGGTCGAAGGCTGCGCGTGGGACGTGTAGGCTATCCGTATCGCAGTACACGACGTTATGAAAGCCTAGCATCCTGTTGAGATACACGAGGTATAGCCTAGCATTGGCCGTGATCCACGCTGCCCAATGCGGTTGCATGGTGCTCTTTTCTACTTCCTTCATGCGGTAGAATAGCCAATCTAGCGCGGTTAGCTCGCGGCTATAGGGATCGACCACTGGTGAATAGTCATCGGGGCACTCGCGGGCTAGGAGGTATTCTGTCTGCTCGGTGTCGATAGCGAACTTACCGTATAGGCTGTTGCGTAGATACTTGATCGTATCGCCTAACGCGGTGCCTTTGGCCGGGATCTCTAAGGTTTCACATAGTTGCACGAACAGATCGAATACCGGCTCGATCTTGTCGAATACATAGCCGTCGATAATGTCTATCTGGCATCCATACCGACGTGCCTCGTTGATCTCCATGCTTGTGCAATACGTTGTAAAGCTCCCGGTCGGCCAGATAGTACGATAGTCAACACGTAATGGTAGAAACGCCATTGGGATCGACGCTGGCACGCTGGCGCGGATCTGGTAAATGCCGGGGTATCCATGTACTTCCTCTCGTGTATAGCCCGCACTGCCGGTCGGTACACCTTGGCGCATTGCGTGTGCATACATCGCATTTACATCTAGTGCCACGGCGTCTTGTACTTTGTTCGTGGAACGTAGATACACCATGCCGCCATAGTAGGCACGCCGGCTGAATGCCTCGCACTTGTCCGATGTGCGCGTGTACGGCTTGCTGATGGTGCGCTGCCATGCTCTGACGGCGGTAGCCGCGTTGCTCCATTGCAGGCGCACGTTGAACGCGGTCATGAGTAGCGCATCGAATGCGATCAGTGAATGCTTGAGCCCGAGCACATCACGGCGTAGGTATTCGCGGTGCTGGGGATTGGCAGGATCGAAGGTTATACCGTTTCCTAGTCCTATATCCAGCTTGACGTATGCCGGCGCAAACTTCGCGGATATGTCTGCCAGGCTCGCGGGCATCAGCGCATAGCTATCGCGCAGCTCGTAGGTTTTCTTACCTTCTCGGATCACATAGCCGATGATCTCGGTCGTGCCTCGGACAATTGGACTGATCGTCGCGCCTTCGTCCACCATGGTCATGAGCTGGTCAATAAGATACTTGAAGTCGAACTTGCTCCCACCATGGCAGTACCATATGCTTCTCTGGTTGGCGTAGTCGCGGACGTGCGCGATCCACTGGTCTAGGCTTTGGAGGAATACCACGGCGTCTGAACCTTCACGGCTGTAGGCGCCGAGAATAAACTCGCCTTCTAGTCCATCTGTTTCCAGATCCAGCGCGATGATCCGGCGCCGGCCGCGTTCCTCCGTTGTGATCGGTTCAATGATGCGCTGGTGGTCTTTGCGCTCGGTCCTTCCTAGATCGCCGGCCATATGCTCTCCTGTCGCGCCTCGGGTTCGGCTGTCTCTCGCACCTTCCATAACACGGTGAACACTTCGATCTCATCGAACGAGGCCATTTCTTCCTGCCGCCACATGTTAAGGTTGTAGCTTTGCGGGTTCATGATGCCGACGACGTTGATCCATCGCTTCTGCTCGTCGCCACGATATAAGCGGTTCATTCCGTATGCCTTAACCTGTATAACGATCTCGTTCTGGCGCGGTATACGACGTGTGATAAACTCATGTGCGGCCGGCCAATACGCCATAAGTGGGGCATCCTCGCGGGCTGACTCTGGTACGGGAAACTCGCGGAAGCTCCACGGCGTTTCAGCTTTCGATCTGGTTAACATACGCGGCGCTTTCGGGAGAATGACCGTCTCGCCACGGCCGGTTGTGCGTTCTTCTCTGTATTTCTTCGGAGTGTTTTTCGCTGCATCTGGTTTGCGCTCGACACCTCGCGCCTCGCGGATTGCAGCGAAAATATCCTGCTTTCGTCCACCTGTCTCTTTATAGATGCTCGCCTGGGTGCGGCTCGGG
>CBDUBV010000194.1:0-4562 GCA_965365475.1 uncultured Chthoniobacteraceae bacterium
TCAAAAATATCGCGCACGATTTGCTCCTGACCTTTGTGCACGATGATCAGCATCCGCTCCTGCGATTCGCTTAGCATGGTCTCATAGGGAGTCATGCCTGGCTCGCGTTTGGGCACCAGAGCGAGATCGATCTCCACACCTGTGCCCCCGCGGCTCGCGGTCTCGCACGTGGAGCATGTCAAACCCGCCGCGCCCATGTCCTGGATGCCTGCCACTGCGCCCGAGGCCAGGAGTTCCAGGCATGCCTCGAGAAGAAGTTTTTCTTTAAAAGGATCGCCCACTTGCACCGCCGGGCGATCTTCCCTGGATTCTTCAGTAAGCTCCCGCGAAGCAAAAGCCGCTCCCGCCAGCCCGTCGCGTCCCGTCTCGGCGCCCACATAAAAAACCGGGTTACCGACGCCGCGCGCTGCTCCTCGAGCGATTTGCTCGTGCCGCAGCACACCCAGGCAGAACACATTCACCAGCGGATTCCCCTCGTAGCTCTCGTCGAAATACACTTCTCCGCCGATTGTCGGAATGCCAATGCAATTCCCATAATGCGCAATGCCCGCAACCACGCCCGCAAACAAACGCCGGTTGTTGTGAATCGCCGGCGTCTCCACATCCGCAGAGATCGGTCCAAACCGCAGCGAGTTCAAATTGAAAACCGGACGCGCACCCATCGTAAAAATATCGCGGATAATTCCGCCCACCCCAGTCGCTGCACCTTGGAAAGGCTCCACCGCGCTCGGGTGATTGTGGCTCTCCATTTTGAATGCCACAGCCCAGCCGTCACCGATGTCGATAACCCCGGCATTCTCTTCGCCCGCACGGACCAACACGCGCGGACCATCCGTGGGGAATTTGCGCAGCTCGGGCTTGGAATTTTTATACGAACAATGTTCACTCCACATCACAGAGAAAATGCCCAACTCGGTCATGTTGGGGTCGCGCCCCAGGATGGCTCGAATGCGATCATACTCCTCGGGAGTGATGCCGTGTTTTGCGATGATTTCTTGCGTAATGAGTTCGGTCATGTGGGAAAAATTAAACCGCAGCGTGTTGCAGTAAGCTCTCGAACAGCCGTACGCCATCCTGTGAACCCAGCCGCTGCTCGCACGCCCTCTCCGGGTGAGGCATCATCCCAAATACCGTTCGCGAAGCGTTGCAGATGCCTGCGATATTACGGCTAGAACCATTCGGGTTTGCATCGTCGCCTACCGAACCATCGGCGGCGCAATAGCGGAACAGCACCTGATTACCGGCTTCCAGTGCGTCCAGCGTGGCATCGTCCGCTACATAGCATCCCTCGCCGTGTGCAATCGGAATCTGCAGTAGATCGCCCGCGCTGCACTGTGCAGTGAGGGCGGAATCGGTTGTTTCCACGCGTAGCTGCACATCCTGGCAGATGAAATGCAAATCCCGGTTGCGCATTAATGCGCCAGGCAACAAATGCGACTCGGTGAGTATTTGAAACCCATTGCAGATTCCCAAAATGATTTTGCCTTCCGACGCGGCATCGCGGATTGCCGACATGATCGGGGAAAACCGCGCGATCGCGCCGCAGCGCAGATAATCACCGAAGGAAAATCCGCCCGGAAGGACGATGAGATCGCAATTTCCCAACGTGGAATCTTTGTGCCAAACATAGTTCACATCTGCCCCGAGCTGTTGCAACGCCAGAACGCAATCCTGATCGCAATTGGAACCCGGGAACCGAATGACAGCAGCACGCATACGTCTTACCCTTCGACCGTGAGGTGGTAATCCTCAATCACCGGATTGGACAGCAAATCCCGGCAGACTGTATGGAGACGGGCTTCGGCGTCCGGAGTTTCGTCTTGCAGTTCGATCTCCACTACCCGCCCCACACGCACGGACGCTACTTCTTTGAGCCCGAGGTGATTCACTGCATCGCGCACCGCTACGCCTTGTGGATCGAGGACACTTTGTTTGGGCATTACGAGGACTCGAGCTTTCATGAAGAAGCACTATCTATCTGCATCAAACCAATCGGCAACAAGTAGTTTTTAGAAAAATACTAAAATACACGCATATCCTATCTGCATGTGGGAAATTATACACCTGGAATCTAGCTGTCTAAATATCACCAGCAGTATGCGTTCTTAGGCTGGCCAATATTGGTTGCGGTAGAGAAATTTACTCTGGCAGCAGGCATCCTCGCAGCGTCCTGGCACGCGCATTGCTAAAGGCCGACTCGCCAGACGTCAGGCTCTCCCGGCACTGGCTTGAGGTTTCCTTGAGAAATTTCAACCAACAATAAAACAACCAATCCAACATATCATGCTCATATCGATTCGAAAAACGGCTCGCCTCCTCTGCTGCGCAGTTCTGACCGTAGGAGTTCTCGGACTCACCGTGTCCACTGCAACAGCACAGGAGGTCGCCGCACCTGTCACTGAAGCTGCCACAAGCGACGCCGGGCCTACGGCTGCGGACGTCGCTTTCATGGTAAACAACTTGTGGATGATGCTGGCCGCTGCGCTGGTTTTCATCATGCACCTCGGGTTCGCGTCCTTGGAATCCGGCCTCTGCCGTTCCAAAAATACGGTCAACATCTTGTTTAAAAACTCGCTGATCCCCGGTATCGGCATCATCACCTACGCTATCTGCGGGTTTAATCTGATGTATCCCGGCTTTGAAGAAGGCTCAAAATCCTTCTTTGGATTCGCGGGCTTTAACATCACCACGGATGCAGCCGGAGTCACTTCCGCATACAACCCAGGCTACACTTACTGGACGGACTTTTTGTTCCAAGCCATGTTTGCCGCTACCGCCGCAACCATCGTCTCGGGTGCTGTGGCTGAGCGGATCAAGCTGTCCTCGTTCCTGGTGTTCTCGACTATCTTTGTAGCGATCAGCTACCCCATCACAGGGTCATGGAAATGGGGATACGGCTGGCTGAACGACCTCGGGTTCTATGATTTCGCGGGTTCCACTCTCGTCCATTCCGTGGGCGGTTGGGGTGCGCTGGCGGGTATCATCCTGCTCGGTGCTCGCAAAGGCAAATATGGTCCCGATGGCAAAGTTCGCCCGATCCCCGGCCACAGCATGCCGCTGGCTACCATCGGTGTATTTCTGCTCTGGCTCGGTTGGTTCGGCTTCAACGGCGGCTCGGTGTTGTCTGCTGATCCCGGCCTGGTTTCGCTCACACTGGTCACCACCTCGCTGGCGGCTTCCGCAGGCGCACTTGGAGCGATGATTACCTCCTGGGCATTCTTGAAAAAGCCCGATCTTTCCATGGTGCTCAACGGCATCCTGGCCGGGCTGGTCGGCATCACAGCAGGGGCGGACCAGATGGCGATGTGGTCGTCACTTGCCATCGGATTTATCGCAGGCGTCATCGTAGTATTCTCGGTGTTGTTCTTTGACAAAATCAGAATCGATGATCCGGTCGGCGCACTTTCGGTGCATCTGGTCTGCGGCATCTGGGGCACGCTTGCAGTCGGCCTGTTCGGGGCCAAGGCGGGCGGCGCACAATTTATGAGTCAGCTCATCGGGGTCGCATCCATCGGAGCGTTCACGTTCATCTTTGCGTTCGTCCTTTTCCTGATTATCAAAGCAATCATGGGACTACGGGTGAGCGAGGAAGAAGAATTGGAAGGGCTGGACCTGGGCGAGCACAGCATGGAAGCTTATCCTGACTTTGTAGCGAAATCCGAATCCTGAATCATTAGAAAAGTAATACTATGAAAAAAATCGAAGCGATTATTAAACCCTTCAAACTGGAAGAAGTGAAGGACGCGCTGGCAGACCTCGGGATCGAAGGCATGACAGTGAGTGAGGTTAAAGGTTTCGGACGCCAGAAGGGTCACACGGAAATCTATCGGGGCAGTGAATACACGGTGGATTTTCTTCCGAAGATCAAACTGGAAGTTGTGCTTGCAGACTCGCTCATCGAGCAGGCGACAAGCGCGATCTTGAAAGCCGCCAAAACAGGCAAGATCGGAGACGGCAAAGTCTTTGTGATGCCTGTGGAGGAAGCCATCAGGATCCGCACGGAAGAGACCGGCGATAAAGCGGTCTAGTTGGGCGAATCGGGAAGCCGATAAAACGTTCAGGGGGCAAATGAGGGTTGCCAGGGAAGGGCTGCACCGGCGGGGATCTATCAAGGTCTCCGCCGGTTGCTTTTTCTTCCCGGTTGGGTGCCTTTCTTGTAAAGCACAGGCTCGCGAGAGCGTGTTTCATCAGCGTGGGAATGTAGGTCATTTCGACTACTTGAGCCGTGTAAGAAAAGCACGCTCGATGCCTTCTTCGTCGAAATGCTAAGGCTCGAGCCGTGGAACGTGTTCTCGCAAATAAAGACCAAAGACCATGATCTACTTCCCGCAGTGCTCACCCGTGAACAGGTGATCAACCTGCTTCGCAGAGTCCGTCTGCGCCGTTACCGCACTCCGCTTTAGTTGAACTACTGTGCCGTACTTCGCTTGAACGAATGCATCTCGCTCACGGTTCACGACATTCTCGGAGACGATCGCAAACTCATGGTTCGTGGCGGCATATCTGCATATGACCCACCGCACTGAGCAGAACAGCCGGGAGCTGGTCGGGCGACTCTGCAA
>CBDUBV010000195.1:0-4514 GCA_965365475.1 uncultured Chthoniobacteraceae bacterium
GCCGTGCCAGCAATGCGGGAGATATTAGTCGTTCCGGAAAGCACGACATTTCCTCCGCCATCAAGCGAAGTATTGGCGGTAAGATTGAGGCTGGTCAGGTTTCCTGAGTTTGCAACCGTGATGGTGCCGGAGTTGGTGATCGGGCCAGAAACGTTGAGAGTCGTATTGTTGTCCAACTGGATGTTGCCGGAGTTCGTCAGCGAATTGATGGAAGCCCCATTACTCCGAATTAGACCGCTGCCCGAAGTGGTAAGGGTGCCGCCAGTGATCGATGCATTGCCGGTAAGTTGCACTTCAGACCCATTCAGCGCCTGGATGGTGCCGCCGGAGTTATCAAAACCGCCCCCGCCACTGCCCGTGAGTACCACGATTCCGCCGTTGCTTGCCTGGACTGTGCCGGTGTTCGTGGCACCAAACGCATTGTTGGGATCGAGCGTCAGCGCGATGCCCGCGAGATTTGCATCGATAAGTCCCAAGTTATTTATCGCTATGGCGTTCCCGATCTGACCGCCGCCCGTGATTGTATGCGAGACAGAGTTGGTTAAAATGCCCGAGCCATTGACACGATTGAATTGATTACCTCCGAGTCGCAACTCACCGCTGCCAGAGAGTGTCAGGTCGGGCGTAGGTCCGCTCATAGTCACTTGGGTGATGTTGCCTGTGCTATTGAGGAGGAGGAGCCCGTTATTGGTGATGCCGCCCTGAACGCTGAGGTTTGAGTTGTTCTCAATAGTCAACTGGTCGTCAGCCCCGAGCGTGAGATTATTAATGGTTCGCGCAACATTCAGCGACACGACCACTGCACTATCGCCGTCATCGATGATCGCATCGAAGGTTGCTCCATTGGGCTCCCCGTTGTCCCAGTTTGTACCGACGGTCCACAGACCGTTGCCGTTGGTTATCCATGTGGTGGTCTGTGCAGAAACCGCTACAATCAGCGAAAACAAAACAGTCAATCCGGTAAGAATCTTTTTCATGGGATGATATTGTGTAAGGTGAGCTTATTGGAGCACCGAGCTTCTCAAAGGCACGAGCATTTTGTCCATGGGTAAATGCGCGTAGAAAGCGCCATTTTTCATCAGCAATCTTGACACGTGCCGCGTCCAGCCATTAGCGCGGCATGGTGAGCATTTTACGCGTATTGCATTTATCTCATCTGCACCTGCCGCAGCGCTCATGCCGCGAGAACGCTTATCCATTCGAGTTCTGCAACGCCATATGCTTTGAAATCATCCTCGGATTACCTCTGCTGCTCTATGCCCAAAGTCTCGGTGCCGGTGCGGCTGTCTGCGGAGCACTGGCGGGCATGGTGTATGCCTTGTCTCCTCTCCAGCTTATTTGCGCGGCACGAGCCCGACGAGTCGGCTTTAAGAAATGGATTACCGTAGGCTGGATCGCACGCACTCTTCTCATTCTTTCTCCTGTCGGGCTGGCGATTGCAACAGCCCGCGACTTGGTCGATGAACAATTTGCGCTCCATCTCTTGATAGGCACCATGTTCCTATTCTGCGCGGCATTAAATGCTGCCTCCTGCGCATGGCTCCCCTGGATCACCGAGCTGGTCCCCGATTCGGCAAAAAGCCGGTTCCTCGTGTGGGAACGTTCGTCGATCTATATGGGAGGATTCTTTACCATGGGTGCCACAGTGGCACTGCTGAGTCTGTCCGAGAACGTCCATTTCGCTCCCGTTTTTCTCGTCTCATTTGCGGGCGGAATGGCCGCGACTTGGTTCCTGCGTCGGATGCCAGATGCCGTCGCACGAGTCGATGCGCACATTCCGATTCCGAGCATCCCCTGGCGCACGGTGATTACCGACCGGCGACTATTGTTTTTTATAGGCATGAACGCAGCCTGGATTCTTGGCCAGGCGTCGCTTCCTGTGCACGGGGCGTTGTATTTCGGTGCGCATAGTCAACTGAGCGAGATGAGCATTCTGGCGGCTGTGCTCTGGTTCTATGTCGGCGCATTGGGCGGGCTGCAAGCCGGGCGCATCTCTCTCGCGAGATATTCCAACGGCTGGCTGCGCCAGATGCGGCTCTGCGCCGTGATCGCGCTCATTGCATCGGCGTCCTGGTGCGGCGTAGTCTTTTCGCTGCTGGAACCCACTTACGCACTGCGTGCGTTCCTATGGTGCGCCTCGGGGTTTGCCGTCGTCGGATTTCAACTTCCCTATCTGCGCGAGCTGATGTGCCGCGTGCCGATGGATTCCTCCCGTCACTTTGCAGTAAATGCCACGGTGGAAAACCTCGCCCTTTGGACTACTCCAATCGCATGGGGTCTGGTCATCGATTTCCAGCCTTTCACATCGTGGTCCGTCACCGGGTTCCAAGCCTACTTTCTCGCGGCCACCACGGTGGTTGGCATTTTTACTTTGTGTTTGTTTTCACGCAACCTGCGAGAAGTCCCAGCCCAAAATATCGTGCCGACTGGCGAGTCGTAACTTACGGAATACATTCTCCAGATGTTTCTGCACAGTGCGCGGACTGATATTTAAAATCACCGCGATCTCGCAGTTCAGCTTCCCCAAAGCCGCCCACTTTGCGATTTCCTTTTCTCTTTTTGTCAGTTGCGCACATTCAGGAAGTTGTTTTTCTTCCAACCACAGAGTTCCGCCCGGAGCCGGAGACCTGCGCCAACGAATTTTTTTCCTATACTCGCAGTCTCGCCCTGCCGCCATTTCCCTTAGCGAATTTGTCAAACCGCAACTATCTGTTTGGTCAAGAGCGCGGCATAGCCAGTCCACACTCCACGGGCTGATCCAATATACTCGCCCATCTTCATGCATGAACACCGCAGCCCGATTCGCCCCGCCTTGTCGGCTCCACTCAATTGCGGCTGAGCGATCTTTCCATTGCTCCGTCTGCCGACAAAGGCTGTAGGCTTTGACAAAATCCGACTGCACTGCACTAAGAATCTCCACATCGCGTTGGCTAAAATCCCGGCCACTACGGTTGATATTGACCAACACCGCTACCCCAGAGCGGAGACTCAGTGCAAACGCAAGCTGACGGATCACTTTGTCCTCTCGATAGAATTCCCGATACAACCCGGAAGATGTCCAGACACTCGTAGGCACCAGGTCACTTACCCGAGTCGGTTTCAACCAGCCATCGGATTCCACCGCACGGATGAGCGGATGCTGGTGAAAAAGTCTTCGGAAAGTCGCGTCGATACCAGGCGGGTCCGGTGCTTCCCGCCAGGCATCGCCTCGCTGCATAGTCCCACTCCACTCATTTTTCCCAGACCGCATATCAATGTGGTTTACCCAACAGCTATCACCTCCAACCAAGTGACGCACCACATCGATAAGTCGTTTTGGAAATAGCGAGAAATCCGAAGTCTCATAGAGCTGGATCGCAGACTGCTGGGCGAGTTGCCAATCGGATGCTGAAAGTCTCATCTATTTTTTAGGCAGCGGGCCCAGGACTCCGTGGCGACGCAACATGAGGCAAGCTGTGTAGCGATTCTCGGCATCAAACACTTCGATAATCCGGGCGGCATATTTGTGAACCGTTTTGGCACTGACTCCCAAGTCTTCGGCTATTTGCCGATACGTTCCTCCTCCAACCATCGCCACCGCCACCTGCCGCTCCCTCGGCGTGAGGCGCGCGATGCGTGAGTGCCAGGGCTCGCGTTCCGATTTACACCGCGAAAGACAACTCTGGCGCATTTTGCGCACGCGATGCAAAGCCTCGGCTTGCGAGCGCAGCAATCCCAGCTTTACGGCTTCTCGCCTGTCCACTGCGTCTGACTTATGGTCCAGAGAAAGTTTCACATAACAATTTTCTGTCACTGCGGCCCAATTTATCGAAAGTAAACTTTTTAAGGTATTCCATACCCCAGGGTCAACCACTCCTTATCGAAGCCTGATTATTACATAAGCGGCAGGATAGCAGCCCGGTGGTCGGAAGATGATTGCAAGTGCTTCAAAACATCGGACTCACGCGCAGACGGAAAAATTGTCGTGTCCCAATTTGTTCACTGTAAAGCACTCGCTCACCGACCTCTCCGGGATTTGTCGCGAGCACTTCCCACACTGAGAGGTCGCTGCTACCCAGCACTTCATATTTAAGTTCAGGCCGCGCACGAAAGAATGAAAATTCCACATTTTCACCTCCAATATGGGCCAGGATCGGACACTCCGTCTGTGTCGCCAGCGGATGCAAGCCGAGCGCATATTCCAAAAGATTGCCATAGCCATCCGCATCCGGATCGGCGTAATCCCCCCAGAGGCTGTGCTCAAATGCGGGATCAGCAAGCTGACCCGGGGTAAAATACTGAGAGCGCCATATATGCAATGGCGAGGAGGAAACTGAGATGTGAAGTGCCTGTCCGGCATTGTAATAAGAACCGGAACCAGAGTCTGTAAGCGAGATAGCGCGGACCTGATAAAAAAGCGCATCTCGGGATGTTGTGGAATCTGTATAGGAAGATGTCGCAACCGGGGCAGTTGTAAGGCGCTGGTAAGGGCCCCCCGCTGAGTATGATCGGTAAACATGATATCCGATAATATT
>CBDUBV010000196.1:0-4469 GCA_965365475.1 uncultured Chthoniobacteraceae bacterium
CTCTTAATCAATTGGTTCCGAGTTCGAGTCTCGGGGGGTGCACATCACAGCGTAGCAAACAGTACCGGAACGCTCGTTGATGATGATCACAGGCTCACTCGGCACCACGATATTCGATTGTGGCGAGTGTGCCGTCCACATGCTCAACAAAGGAGATATTGATTTCTTGGTCGTTCTGCCCGCCGCGCTTACCCGTGAGTGTGGCCATGCTTTGCCCGTTTACCTCAACAAAGTTCTTTTCCACAGCAAACCCATGCTCACTTAAGGTTCTTTCCATACTGGTGGTGAGGTCTGCAAGCGAGGTCTGTCCAATAATCGTGATGGTGCCAGATTGTGGCCCACTTTGCACGCGCTCAACTCGCGCGGAATCTACCTCCGCCAACAGATTTTTCACCCACTCGGCTGGCTTGGCATCTGAAGCAATGTTTGCTTCATCGAACGTCATCGCAGAAAGCTCATGGCCGTCGGCAGAGGGCTCGCCCGCTGCAGGCTGCAAATTTCCGTCCATGACATTCTGATAGGAAGTCGTAACTTCTTCACCGGTCGATTTTTTGCGAAAAGTTATCTGCGCGGATTCTTCATTGGAATGTATCAGCTCCAAATCTGGATGAAGTTTCACCGCCAATTCCGCTGTTGCCTTGGCCGGATTGCGTTCCGCTTCGAACGCGAAGTCTTTAACTTTTCCGCCAAAAACCACCAGAGCTAAGACAGAGGCAATAATGCCAAGGAGCACGATCCCGCCACAGCCGATAGCTAGCCAGGCGAGCGGGCCGAGTCTCCGACGGGGCGTGGGCGGTTGGGGCGAACCGGGAATTGAAGGAGGCAAGGAATCGGGCATAAGGTTGTTTTAAATGATGACCCGAAAAAACAAAGCGCTATTTTATTAAGACACAAAGCACGCGAACCGCCGGCAAGCCCACTTATGGATTTGGATTTGCAAACGCGACGCAAGATCGACCCCGCCGAGCGCATGCTCCCGACCGCTGCCCCCGGAACAACAAACGCATTTTGTTATAGTATCATCCTCCATCCCATTATTTGTCAGGCTTTGAATCACGGAAATAATTATATAGGTCACATGGCCAAGACTGCTTTGCTATCAGGAAGAACGTGGTGAAAAGCTTGCTATAATTCACCTTCGTGTCGGCATCGATATGCGAGATGATAACTCCGATGGCATCTTTGCGCGTAATCATGGCGTCCTTGAGAACCTGGCCAACGGCAGTCGTGATGTCCTCGGATTGCACAGAGATGCAAAGAAGAATAATAAATGTACCGAAAGTTATATGCGCATGCAAAAAAGCTACTCAAACAAACCATGGCAGCCCTTCCAGTAGCACCAGGCTCCAGTTCTTACGACCGGTATTATCGCTCCGATGTATCATTCCCGCCCCGGTAGCAGTCACCAGAGAAAGTTTGACCACGGTGGTTTCCGTGGCTCCCGCCGACCAGCCTGGTGCCAGGATTCCATTTTTCGCGAGAGTGGACACAAGAATTTTAAACCCGCACTTGCACTCCGACATTCCCGCACACGATCGTGTCTTTCATTGTCGTTTTTAAAAATGTCGCGCCACCAATGCTCTGACAATCTTTCGCCGCTTCCGATAGGCTTCCATGCCACGATAGCCCTGCGGCAACAGACATTCCGGAAGAAGAGGATCGGTCTGAACAGCATCGCCCCAAAGTTTTCTTTCCTCGATGAGGATGCTTTCCAACGACATTTCGCATTTGGGGGACGACCACTTTTCGAGTGCTTGTAGGTAGTCCGCGTATCGCTTGTTGATCCGTTTGAACCCCCATGCGGCATCCGCGATCTCACGATCCGTTTGTCCCGGTAAAAGAGAAGCTTCCATCAAGGTAAAGCTCCGCAAACCCGACCGCGACTTTCGAAGAAATCTTGCAAGATTGTCGATCGGTCGCGGGGAAATCCAGACGCTTTTTTGCAGGCACCCAAAGTGCCTGTGTATGAGTTCGCGACGCAGTTGATCTCGTAACGTTCGCTCCCTCTCGGGAATGTCGAACATAACCATGCGCCATTTTCCGTCCCATGACTGCTTCCAGCACGCCTGGGGCTCCCGCTCCCCCATCGCCAATCGATGACCCTTTTCGGTGAGCCGAACGACACGATCAAGCGATCTTCCTTCTGTCTCCACGACTTTGTTCGCCTCCAATCGATGGATGGTGCGCAACAACCCCGACCGATAGGCCCAGGCTACGAAGCCGCCAGAAAGATTTCCCAAGGTTGGTCGGGTGGCGCCTTCGGCAATCCACATAAGTTGATAGAGAAGCAATTCCGTTTTTGCCTTCATGCGCCCCCAGACTACGCCTAACCAAATTCGATTGCGACAAATAAACTTCCGATCGTCGTTGTTATTGTCGGAGTTTGCGGTTTGCCGGGGTTGGCTTAGAAGGCGGAAAACAACTCTATCCGGAGTCGGGTGATGCCGAATGCGACTACCACGCTATTTCCTAAACATCACCAGCAAGAAGAACAGCTTTCACCCGGACGCGACGCCACTACGATTCTCATTCCAAAAAACTCGACGCTAGCACTCATGCACGGCACCCGCTACGTGATCTGGGTCAACCAGCTCGGCCAACTCGACGCGGTCATCTTTATCATCTTTTGCAAAATTCTCGGCGGACTGCTCGAGTGCCCGCTGACCAAACCCGCGTAATTTAAACTTTACTATCAGAACACGACAGGGAGGCGGCGGATGGATCATCGTTGCCTCCGTTCAGCTCATTGTTGATGGCACAGATCAGATCGTGAACGGCAGATTCGACAGATTCGACGAGCTAAAATTGAAGAATGCAAAAGATCAAATCGACACTTCCGACGTGCCCGGATGGGAAGCCATGGGAGGATCCAATCCGACGGTCCGGATGGAGATGAATGATGGGGAACCCTGCATGTCCACCATCACGTATGACGAAGGCCGATTCGGCCAGAGCACGGAATACATCGCCCGCGGCGGAGAGACGGTTGAGCTAATCTTCAACGTGAAGGGCGGCGATAACGGCGTAGTCAAAGCGCAGGTGTATGCGCTGGAAACGAAGTCTGAGGCGTGAAAAAAGAGCGGAAAAGAGTATTTAAGAATGCTGCATTTTTGCCCGCAGTTTTTCGCCCGGTGACCATGGGGAGTAGGCCACGGAGACATAGACGTTTTGTTGAAGGCTATTCCAAGGTTGGCAAGGCGGAGAATTTCCAGCACTGTGCTCGAACATGAGAGACGACGGATTGATTCAAGTGTCGCCCAGACATACCGTGCGCCTGGGCATGGAGTATCATCATCTCATCCGCCAGCCGCCGGGAAGCGACTACGTGATGCGCACCCTTGCGCGGCGCGAAGCTGCCGGTATGCCGCTCATGGCAGCAGAGTTGGTGATCGCCAGCCATGAAACACGCGAGCGTTTTCCCATGGCTGAAGAGTATCCGCTGCACTTCCGCAAAACATACTATCCCGGGCGGCTCCACGGCGATCCGCAGATTGAGTATGATCGCCAGTTGCGGGCCAGCGAATTGATCGGAGTGCCGCCGCCGATTGGCCACACGCCGCGCACTTTCCGCACATGTTTTCTTCCGGGTCGTCCCTACAGTCGCATGTCGCCATTTGGCGTGGAGCCTGAGGAAGGCAACATTCCACTGGCCAAAGAGTTGCCGCTGGCTTCCGCCGCTGGCCTCTGGCGTTTGCTGGAACAAGGGTATTCTGAAATCATGACGCTTCACGCTCACAACCTCACCCACGGAGACCTCGAGCTGCACAATCTCATAGTGGTCTCTTCTCCGCTGGAGTTGCTTCTAATTGATTTTGAGAATTCCACTGAGTGCGGTGAAGACAAGGCCGCGTGGAAAAAGAAATGCGCAGCAGACACACGCAACCTGCTCCGTGAAGCCATCTTCCTACAGTGCGCCTTGGGTCGTCAGCCAGGAAGTATGGCTGACGCAGCTTGGAAGATGCTCGACACTTTGTTCAAAGCACCCGACCGGTTTCGCCGCGAGATTGGAGACATGACTGAACGCCGCGCCTGAATCCGGGCATCTATAGTCTGTATTTCTGGGGGCGAAACTGCCATGTTCGGCTCATGTGTATTACCTGGCTCCGCTTCGCACTGGTTATCATCATTCTGCCAGGGTTCGCTCGGGCTACGCAGATTCTCTACGAGGGGGTCGCGCCGACTTCGACCATCGAGGTCCGCTTTGAGCAAGCAATGGTGGCAGCCGACAAAGTCGGAACCGCTGCGGACTCGGTGTTGAAGATCGAGCCGGATATTGCCGGTGCATTCGAATGGACCAGCACGCGAAGCGGAGTCTTCACGCCTTCTGAGCCATGGAAACTCGCGACAAAATACACCATCTCCCTCGCGAAGAAACTTCGAACAGCCCAAGGCTCATCCATAGGTCAAACCAGCGTCGAGTTTCAGACTCCGCCGCTCCAGGTGGATGGGTTTAATTCGACTCCGTGGAA
>CBDUBV010000197.1:0-4445 GCA_965365475.1 uncultured Chthoniobacteraceae bacterium
GCGCGTGGCGGCTCGCCCGGGTTGCGAATCAGCTATCAAGCGGCAGAAGGCGAGATCGTGAAGATCAAAGGCTCGGAACGCTATCAGGACTGGACGTTAGTCTCAGGAAATACATGGCAGCGGACGTTTACGCCAGCGGAGTTCGGGGGCTACAATCCTTATCTTCTGATTATGGATGGCGCGATGGTGGGTGGCGAATCGGGCACGGTAAATCGCAAGCGAGGTGAAGTTTTTCTCGATGGGCTGCCGCTTGAGGAAATGGTGAGCCTGGCTCAGGTGCAGTCGAAAGCCAGGAGCTGGGCAGCGTCCAGCGATGGCCTCACGGTGTATGCGAACTTCGGCGGTGCCAATCCCAACAATGCGCTGGCGGAAGTCGTGATGCGCGAACAGGTCTTTGCTCCCGCAACTTGGAATTTGGGATATATCCACGTGAAAGGCTTCATCATCGAGCATTCCGCGAATGGTTTGAACGACACGGACTATACCGAGCAGGCACCGAGCCTGGGGGCGCTGAGCACTTCGGGCGGTCATGATTGGCTGATCGAGGACGTGCTGATTCAATTTACGAAATCCTTCGGGCTTGATCTTGGTCTTGGCGGTGCTGAGGCCAGTCTCTCGCAGGCGGGTTGGAACATGGTGCCAGCGCTCTACGGCCGCCACACGCTGCGCGACAGTGTGTTGCGCGACATCGGCACCGGCGGCATTCATGCTTACAAAGGGCCCTTCTGCACGATCGAGCGCAACCGCTTCATCCGCTGCAATCGGCTCGATGCGGGAAGCGCGGAGAAAGCCGCAGTGAAGTTCGTCTGGTTTGGAAACGACGTGGTGATCCGCGAAAACTATTTTTACAAAAATAATATTGGCGGCGGTTTCTCGGCCATCTGGCTCGATGCCGGGACCCAAGGTGCGCGAGTCAGCCGGAATGTATTTGTCGATAATGATTACGTCTGGTTCGAGCGTCAGCTTGGCCCGGTGGTGTTCGATAACAACATCCTGCTCAATACCAATTTCCGGATTTCGGATGGCGGCGGCACGTTGATCGCGCATAATTTCGTGGCTCGACTGCCGGGCGAAGACCCGCGTAATGATTACTGGCGCGGCGGCGCAGGCGACAATGGCACGGATAACAATCCGAACAACAACTTCGTGCGCTACGACTCGTATGGCTACATCAGCCCGGCCTATTTCGAGCCACACACGATGAATCAGCTCGGCAACGGCTTGACGAAACGTGCCCGTCTGCATTTCCGCAATAACATCATCATCGGTGACCTCGATCTCTGCCTGCCACCGACCAATGCGCAAACTTTCGAGAATTACTCAAATTACAACGTGCTCCTCGGAGGCGCTTCCAAAAGCACGGCGGATGCAAACAGCGTGCAATCCGCTTACAACCCCGGCGTCACTTTTCAAGCCGATGATAACGGCGTTACACTCTCGTTCACGATGAATGGAAGTCCTTTTGGAATGAACGCGCCGTTCCTTACGCACGCCTTCATCGGTGAGCTGAACCGCTTCGTCAGCCATCCCATTGCTGATGTGGATCAGGACTTCTTCGGACTCCCGATCTCTGCTGCAAACCCAATCCCGGGGCCTTTTGCCGACTTGGCGACAGGAGCGCGCACCATGACGATCTTTGAGGGTGCGCCGACGGCAGGTGAGCGGTATGTGGATGGCGACGGCGACGGACAGACAGCGGAAGAAGAGTTCCTCTGGGGCACGAGTGATGGCAATGCAAGCGACCGTTTCAAACCGCTCGTCACGCTGCCGACTGGGGGACCTGTGACCATCAGCTGGAACGCTTTGGGCGGTCGCTCTTACAAGCTCCTCCGCAGTTTCTCGCTGCAATCGGGCAGCTGGCAGACGATTTTCAATTCCGGCCCGCTGACGGCAGACGAGACGCTGGAAATTCTAGACCTGCCAGCGGATGGTTCCGACTCCGCTTTTTATAAGATCGAAGTTGCACGTTAATCGCACCCCAAATTTCCCATGTCATTTTTCTTGAAAAAATTTGTTCCTGCGCTGCTATTTCTCTGCGCTATCGCATGCGCGCACGGTGCCCAGAGCAAACCAAACGTCGTGATATTCCTCGCGGATGATCTGGGGTGGACGGGCACTCAATGCCACCCGGACTTTTTCCCCGAGGGAAGCACCTACTACGAGACTCCCAATCTTGTTTCTCTTGCGCAAAGTGGCGTCACGCTCCGCCGCGCCTACGCCACTCCGCTCTGCTCACCATCTCGAGCGAGCCTCATGGCAGGCCAATACGCCGCGCGACTCGACTACAGTAACACCAGCGGCGTTGCCGCACCGGATTACATTCCCGATGCCAGCAAGCCGCTGCAATTCCCGGAATCGGCCAACCGACTTTATTCGAACATCACCACACTTGCTGATTACTTGAAGGAACAGCATGGCTACCGGACCTGGCATATTGGCAAATGGCACATCGGCAACGCCGACGCTGCTTCCTCCAGCTCTCCTGTGAATCGCGGCTTTGAGCGTCAATTTTTTGTAAAAACAGGGGTCAACACCGGCTACTTCGGACCGTTCTCCGGCGTAGGAATCGAGAATGTGACGTATCCCGATGGGTCGAGCGCTGCTGGAGACAAATACTCGCACCTGGCTGACACCATGACGGAGGTTGCGAGTCGGCTCATCCAGGAGCACGCAGCCGATCCTGCCAAACGCGACGAGCCCTTCTTCCTGAACCTCTGGCACTTCATGGTGCACACGCCGATCCAGGCGCACATCGATGATGTGACCTACTTCAGCGGCAAAACACCTGACGCTGTGCACGGACACAATAATCCGCACTACGCATCCATGGTGCGCTATCTGGACAAGAGTCTTGGGAAATTGATCCAGACGCTTAAAGATACTGGCGAATACGAGGACACCATCTTTGTCTATTATTCGGACAACGGCGGCCTGGGCGAGTTGAACGGGGAGTTTGAAGTAGAGACTTATAATCCGGTCGGCTCCGGATCCACGAGTTCACACGGTGTTTACACCAGCGCGGGCAACTTTGAAGTAAATCAAAACTGGCCGCTGGCCGATGCCAAGGTATCAATCCGCGAAGGCGGCGTGCGCGTGCCTGCGGTGATCTCCTATCCGCGCGGTGCCCTGGCTGACGGTTCACACGTCGATGTGCCTGTGCATTTGGTGGACATCTTTCCTACGCTCCTCGACTATCTCGGACAAGGCGCGGTGACATCCATAGCCGACCGCACCTCGGCCACACAGCCGTTGGATGGGCGCAGTCTGCGTCCGCTGCTGGAGAATGCCGGGCCGTTCCCTGAACGACCGATCTATTGTTACTGGCCGCGTGCGCAGTGGTGGGCATCGAGCATCATCCTTGGTGATCAGAAGCTCTACCGCTGGTTCATTGATGGACATGACGGGGCGGGACGCATCGATCTGTATGATCTGGCTCGCGATCCGGGTGAGATTCAGAACCTTGCGGCGGTGGACCCAGCGCGAGCAGTTGCCATGGCCAGCACTCTCGATAGTTGGTTGCTTGCCACAGCAAATCATCCACCGATTTCCAACCCGAGCTACAACGGCGCGATGGATGAAACAGAGGCAGATTATTATGAGTGGTTGTTTTCGTATAAGCCGAACGCTACTTCTGCGGACATTTCACCTTCGGCTGATCTGGAAGCTGATGGGCATAGCAATCTGGAAGAGTTTCTTTTTGGCGGAAATCCGGTGGTCGCTTCCAGCCTCCATCCCGTTTCCTTAAGCAACAACGCTATCTATTACTCCCGGCCCGCAGACCGTGGGGCGGCGGCTACATATCAATTGCTCTCCTCGCCTGATCTCGCGAGCGCAATGACCGCAGTGCCGGGGAATGCCGAACTGCAAGGTTCCGCCACATTTGGAGTGACACAGTTTGACGACTCCCTGCTCTATCGCTTGCCGCTATCTAACTTCGCATCCGGTGAGCCTCGCCGGTTCTTCGCGCTGCAAGGCACTTCGAACACAACGCTCGAGCCCACAAGGCAAAGCGGTTCGCTGGCCGGAGCGATTACCTACTCGGAAGCGGGAGCGACTGCAGACAATGCGGAAATTTTAAATACACATGGTCGAACTTCGTCTTTCAGACAAATCCGCACCTCGGACATCACGGGGCTGAAGAACGGCAGCTACAGCATCTCCATGGACCTTTCCTGGGAAGATCCTACCAATGGCAGCGCGACCAACCAGCAGCTTTGGGTGGGGTTCATGCCGGGAGCAGCCTATCGCGACAAAAACACGCAGTTCCAGATGGGGATCGATGTGGAGACAAATAAATTTATTGTTGGCGTAGGAAATGGCACCGTCTTCCAGACCCTGGGAGAAGCAGCCATCCCCAACCCGCCAGCTGTCGGCGATGATGCCACGCGATATTATCCGGTGACCATCGCCATTGATGAAACCAATGCCGCTCGTATCACCTCGGT
>CBDUBV010000198.1:0-4431 GCA_965365475.1 uncultured Chthoniobacteraceae bacterium
CGTTGTTTTGGGAAAATCGCTTCCCCATCTATGGAATGGTCACTGCAATGAGTCCGATGCTGGCTGTGCGTGAGGAAAATTGGAAGCTGCTCATAAACCCCGACCGCTCACGGGTTGAACTTTACAACATCCCGGAGGACCCAGCAGAGCTGCAAAACCAGGCCGCCGCGCTTCCGGAGGTCGTGGAGCGACTGACGGAGAAAGTTCTTGCGTGGCAGAAGTCACTGCCCAAGGGCTTCGTTCATCCCGACGCCGGCGCGATCCACTACGCATGGCCCGAGGCAGCTAGCGAGTGAAGCCCGGATGCAGGAGCTTCACCGTTTGCGCTGCTGCGAAGAAACGGCGTTCGGAAATTGAAAACCTCACTCGGGCGAGGCGAATTCCAAGCATGCACCCTTCCACTGAACCCTGAAATGGAAAAAACTCGCCCCGGGCACGCACGAATTATAAAAACTCGTTTCTCATGCTCCTAAACATCCTCGTCATCGGTGTCTATTTTGCCTTTCTGATTTCCATCGGGATCGTCTTTAAAAAGCTCAATCGCGATGAGGACGACTACTTTCGCGCTGGGTCGCGTTCTGCCTGGTGGATGGTGGGCATGAGCTTGCTGATGAGCGGGATCAGCACGCAGACTTTCATCGCCAACGCAGGGGTGGCTTACGAATCCGGACTGAGCATCTGGTGGGTCTATATCGCCGGGCAGGCGTGTGTGCTGATCCTGGCGCTGGGAGTAGCGGCATGGTTTCGTCAGGCGCGCATCACCACATTCGCCGAGATCGTGCGGGATCGGTTTGGCACTTCATTCCAACAGTTCTTCACTTACTGGAACATCATCTGGCTGATGATCGCTGGGGGCATCGGGCTTTACATGCTGGCGCTGTTTGCCCACACCGCTTTTGATCTACCGATAAACATCACGATCATCGCGCTGGGTGCAGTGGTGTTATTTTACACACTGACAGGAGGCAACTGGGCTGTGCTCGCTGCAGATTTCCTCCAGGGATTGGTGCTATTCTCGATGGTCGGACTGATGGCGTGGCTCTGCCTGGATCACGTCGGCGGGATTGGCGGCTTCTTCGAAAAGTTGCATGCAGCAGGCCTGGCCAATGATTTTCGGATGGTAACACCGGGGCGGGCCGATGGTCTCTACGGCTGGGAATGGCTTGCCGGAGTGGGCATCGTGCAGGTCTATGCAGGGCTGGGGATGCAGGGCGGGCAGCGATTTTTCTCCTGCAAAGATGGACGCGGTGCCTGCAAGGCGGCATGGCTTTATCTGGTGCTTGGCCTGATAGGCATGACGATTTACTTCGTGCCACCCATGGTTGCGCGGGTGATGTATGCAGCCGAGTTGGAAGCCTCAGGTGTTCCTGCCCCCGGCGACATCTCCTATGCTTTCATGGCACTCAAGCTGTTGCCCAATGGTTTCGTGCCGCTGATGGTGGTGGCGATGTTCTCTGCGCAGATGAGCACCATGGACACCGCGCTTAATGCCAACTCGGCGATCTTTGTAAAAAACGGCTACCCGGCACTGATGCGGCTTTTCGGGCGGCATCCGCGCACCGACCACCGCTTCCTGCTGGGACTGGGCCGGGTGTTCACCATCGCACTCGGGATCGGCTTGGTGAGCTGTGCTTTGTTCTTCGCAGCGCGGGCGGGAGATCGCGGCATCTTCGCGCTGACCTTCCGCATCAATGCCATCCTGGCGATTCCGCTGCTGCTTCCGATGTTCCTCGGGTTCTTCATCCGCAAGACGCCAATGTGGTCCGGCTGGGCGTGTTTTCTCTCGGCACTCGCCGCTTCCATTGTCTGTGCGTCGATGGCGATGCCTTCCTATCGCATTGCGATGATCAACAGCGCGGTGGGAATCGCGGCGTTTTTGCTCACGCACCTCTTCTGGCATCGAACGCCGCAAGCCGAGCAAGCAGCGTTGCAGGAGTTTTTTACGCGGATACACACCCCGGTCGATTTCGAACGAGAAGTCGGCGAAGCCAATGACCATCAGCAACTGCGACTGATCGGCATCCTGGCGACAGCGCTTGGAATTCTTCTTGCTCTCTTCCTATTGCTTCCCAACACCGTCGAAGCTCGCTTGCAAATCCTGGGCGTCACGGCGGCAGTCACGACGATAGGCGCGACACTGCTGTGGTGTTCAAAAAAAAAGTTATAGTTTTGCTCGTTTGCTAGCTTTCCTGTAACTCAACCATTGGCAAGGCGGAAAGCCCATCTCATTTTTAAATGCTCGATAGAAAGTGGAAACGTCTTCATAGCCCACTTGAAACGCCACGGTGAGCGGCGAAACGCTATCCGCTGACAGGATACGACATGCGTGCTCAATGCGTAGCCTTTGGATATGCCGCTGATAACTTCTACCTGTTTCATTCGAAAATAGCTGGGTAAAACGACGCCTGCTCATTTGCACCTCCGCCGCAGCATCATCAATAGTGCGAGGTAGAAAAAATTCCTGTTTAAGTCTGCAAACAAATTCCCGAACACGAGTGCAAGAATCAGAACCGCCTTTGGGATTTTTAGCTTGCAAAAATTGAGCCAAAAGAACTGCGGTTAGACCAGTTCGCAAAAGCTGACCCGAATTGCCCAATCCTCTTGTTGACTGGGTCTTTGTGATTAAGGCAATTTCTTTTACTATCCGAAGCATCCGCCCGACCAACGCAGGATCTTGCACGCTGGAGAATTTGTGGCCTTTAAATAAAGTGGTCGCGAATGGAAAGTTGCTTCCTATGCAAAGTATATACAGCAGCATTGGATCGCGCGGAGCATCCCGCAGGCGGTGGCAAGTATTCGGAAAAACTGCCACGATTTTTCCAGGCTTCAATACGTATTTTGCACCCTCAGACCGCAGCTCGACCACCCCGCTACCCCGCAGCACTGTGAGCACTTTCGTATATGGATGCCGGGTCCAATCCATGTGAAAATCCACTGTGTGCTGACTCTCCAAAAGGCAGAGCCCACTTTCATCAAACATTGGTACAAGCGGCGCACTTACAGAGCCTTGACCGAGTTGGGAAGCATGAAGATTCGATCTTCGCACAATCCATCGTACTCTCTTTATTGCCCGATACGCAATCATTTGTCTGCCCAATGTGCCACGACAATCAACCGCTGATTTGATACATTCGGCAGCACTATGAATGCGCCCCGCTCCAACCAGACACCGACATGCCCACTTGATGAGGGTGCACCATTCGCAGCATTGCGCCGAACATGGCAGCCGGTATTGAATGCGTCCGAACTGCTGCCAGGTTGTGTTCGCGGAGCGACTCTACTTGATCATCAACTCGTTGTAGCTCGTTTCCCGGACGGCCAACTTCTAGCGGCTTTGAATGCCTGTCCGCACAAAGGCTTTGACCTAAGTAAAAGCCACATCTGCGGCCAGCTCCTGCAATGCGGCTATCACGGCTGGCGGTTCGATCACTCCGGCGCATGCCAGGACATTCCATCCCTCGTGAATCCGCCTTCCAACAAACTGGAGCTGTCCCATCTGAAGACTTTCTCCATCTGCGAGCGATACGGATTGCTCTGGGTCTTGCTTCAGGAGCCCGAACGCACCTCTATACCCGATGTCCCCGAATTCGAAGACCCGGCTTGGACGTATGTTGTTGCATCGCCAATGACTTTCCGCAGCGGATTTCGCAGAGAGATCGAGAACTACCTCGACATGTCGCACTTTGCATTTGCCCATTCCTCCACACTCGGAGTGGCTGCGAAACCAGAGATTCCGCCCATGAATATCCAGGAATATTCCGACGGGTTCTTGATGGATGCTCCATTCCCGGCGTTGGACATTCCACATGAGCAGCCAGGCAAACTACAGCAAGCTCACCGCCGACGCCAGCGATGCTACCTTCCGAACTTCACAACCATCCGGCAAACTTTTGCAAACGGTGACGAACGCGTGCTGGTGCACATCCCAAGTCCAGTGAGCGTGAAAGAATGCCGTGTTTTTTGGGCGCTTGCCATCTCTCCAGGTTTCGACGGGCCACCCGCAGATAACCAGATCGAGTTTGCGACACGAGTCCTCAACGAAGACCGCGAGATGTGTGAAAACCAGTTTCCCAAAGAAGTCCCAGTAGCACCTGAGAAGGGTGGATGGGGCGTGCTGGTTACACCCGGCGACACGCTCGCCAATACTTTCCAGAAGAGCTTCCGACGCTGGCTCCACGAAGCGTAATTGCAAAACGGCATGACGCGGCGACCAGACTTTTTTTCTCCAGGCATCTACGAGCATGCAGCAGCATTAATTGGCGAGTCGCCCTGCAAGGTCTCTCGAGACCCAACGCTTTTGTTCAAAGCCCACAAAACAGCCTGGGAAACATACAATCATCCCATGGTGGTGGCTGGCATTGACGTTTATAATGTAGAGGCGGAAATACTTGGAGCCGAAATAAACATGCCTCAAGGCGACGAAGTTCCCAG
>CBDUBV010000199.1:0-4381 GCA_965365475.1 uncultured Chthoniobacteraceae bacterium
AAAAAAATTTATTTCCGTCACCTACTCACTCTATCATGAATCCAGCCGCCAAACTCATACCCGTCGCAATCATCCTAGTCCTTGTTTTCATTGCGTTGCAGGGGGTCTTTACCATCGTGGAGAGCGGCCACGTGGGAGTGGTTCGCACACTCGGCGCGGTGCAGGAGAAAGTATTGCCCGAAGGGTTTCACATGAAAAAACCTTTCATGGATTCCATCGAGCAGATCGACATCCGACTCAATGCCACGCAAGCCGCCGCATCCGCCGCATCGAAGGATTTGCAACTCGTGAGCACCAAGGTGACCACCCAGTATTCGCTCAATGGCGAGATGGCGTGGAAGACATTTCAACGCGTGGGTGACCGGGAAAAAGTCGCCGTCTCCATCATTTCGCCTGCGATCCAGGAGTCGGTGAAATCCGTGACTGCGCAGTTTACCGCAGAGCAATTGGTGACACAGCGCGAACAGGTGAAATTAAAAATTCAGGAAGCGATCGGCAATTTCATCAATGTCACCCTGCGCGAGAAAGACCTAATCGGCGCGGTCAACGTTGCCAACGTCGCGATCACCGACTTCGATTTCTCGCAGGAGTTCAATCGCGCCATCGAGTTGAAAGTCAAAGCCGAGCAGGAAGCGCAACAGGCCAAGAATGAAAAAGTGCGCCGCGTCACCCAGGCAGAGGCATCCGCAGAAGAACAGAAGCTGGCCGCCAGCGCGCAAGCATTCCAGATCGAAGCCGAGTCCGTGGCCAGAGCGGAAGCGATCAAGCGCGAGGCCGAAGCTCTGCGCGGCAATCCTGCATTGATCCAACTGCGGATGGTGGAGAAGTGGGATGGAAGCATGCCGCGTTTCAGCGGGGCCACAGCTCTGCCCATGTTCGATATTACAAATTTGGATCGTCTGGACACACCCGCAAATCCGCCTGAACGTCGGACTCCACCGCCTTCTCCCAGCCCTGCCTTCGTTCCCGCGCGATGAATGAGTTCCAGCTCGAAGTCTGGCCCGAGCGAGTGCGCTCATTTCAGCCTTCGTTAGGGATTGTCCTCGGCTCGGGCCTTGGCAGCATGGTGGAGCACATCGAAGTCAGCGAAGAGATTCCTTACAATGACATAGCCGGGCACCCTGTCTCCACCGTGCCCGGGCACGCAGGCAAATATGTCTTTGGTGAAATCTCGCGGGTGCGCGTGGTGCTGGCCATGGGACGTGTCCATTTATACGAAGGCCACCCGGCAGCCACAGTCGCCGCCGGAGTGCGAGCGCTCGCGGCACTGGGCGTGCGCAAATTCATACTCACCAATGCAGCGGGCACGGCGAATCCGGAATTCCAACCCGGCAGTTGGATGATGCTTTCCGATCACATCAACCTGAGCGGTCAATCGCCGCTGACGGGCGACCCGCATTTCGCCGACATGAGCTGCGTGTACACAAAGCGGATGCGGGATATTTTTTCGCGATGCTCTATGCAGCTCGGCATGCCGCTGCACGAGGGCGTGTATCTTTCCGTGCCCGGCCCGCAATATGAGACTCCAGCGGAAGTGCGCGCCTACCGTCTGCTGGGCGCGGACGCCATCGGCATGTCCACAGTGAATGAAGCCATTCAAGCCCGTGCACTGGATATGGAGGTCGCCGGATTCTCGTGTCTCACCAACTGGGCTGCGGGCATGGGCCAGGAAGAACTGCACCATGGTGAGGTCATGGAGACTGGTAAAGCTGCTGCCGCCGGGATGATCGAGTTGCTGCGTCGCGCATTGCCCGAGTGCTGAGCGGGGCCGTAAAGGTGACAAGTCTCTTGCGCCTGCGGGACGCGATACACATAGTGTAAACCGTATGAAGCCAGAGCGTTTTACCACTAAAATGCAGGAAGCCTTCCAACAGGCTCAACAGATCGTCGGCGAATATTCGCACCAGGAAATCACCCCCGAGCACTTTCTCCTCGCGCTGCTCACTCAACGCGAAGGCGTCGTCCCGCCACTGCTGGAGAAACTCGGCACGTCCGCTGCCGCATTGGAGACAGCGACGCGGAAACTGCTCGATTCGCGCCCGAAAGTTCACGGTGCCAGCACGCAAGTGTACCTCTCGAGTCGTCTCAGCAAAATGTTGGAAACCGCCGAGCGCCATATGGAGCGGTTGAAAGACGAATACGTCAGCACCGAGCATGTGCTCCTGGCGGCAGCAGAGGATTCGGGCGACGCGGGCCGCATCCTGCGCGAAGCCAAGGTCACGCCCGAAGAAATCTTGAAAGCACTCGCGTCCGTGCGGGGCTCGCAGCGCGTCACCGACCAGGACCCGGAGGGAAAATATCAGACCCTTGAAAAATACGGACGCGACCTCACCGCCGCAGCGCGGGAGGGAAAAATCGATCCCGTGATCGGACGCGACAACGAGATTCGCAGAGTCATGCAAGTGCTCTCGCGCAGAACAAAAAACAATCCGGTCCTGATCGGCGAACCTGGTACGGGGAAGACCGCCATCGTCGAAGGTCTGGCACGCCGCATCGTGGCCGGAGACGTCCCCGATTCACTCAAAAACAAACGCCTCATCTCGATGGACCTCGGCAGCATGATCGCGGGCGCCAAGTACCGGGGTGAATTTGAAGACCGGCTCAAAGCATTTCTAAAGGAAGTCACCTCCTCGCAAGGCGCGATCATTTTATTTATCGATGAACTCCACACCATCGTGGGCGCAGGTGCCGCAGAAGGCGCGGTGGATGCCTCCAACTTGCTCAAACCACAACTCGCGCGTGGGGAGCTGCGCACCATCGGTGCCACCACGCTCAATGAATACCGCAAGTATATCGAGAAAGACGCTGCACTGGAACGCAGATTCCAGCCCGTGCTTGTCGATGAACCATCCGTGGAAGACACCATCGGCATCCTGCGCGGACTCAAAGAACGCTACGAAGTACACCACGGCATCCGCATCCAGGACGCCGCGTTGGTAGCCGCAGCGAATCTCTCGCACCGATATATCTCCGACCGGTTTCTGCCCGACAAAGCCGTGGACCTGGTGGACGAAGCGGCATCGCGGCTCAAGATCGAGCTGGATAGCATGCCCGTAGAAATCGACGTGGTGGAGCGCCAGATCATGCAGGCAGAGATGGAGCGGCAGGCGTTAATGAAGGAAAAGGACAAAGCCAGCCAGGAGCGCTTGCAGAAGTTGGAACAGGAGCTTGCGTCCTTGAAAGAAACTGCCAGCGGTCTCAAAGCCCAATGGCAGGCAGAGAAAAGCAGCTTGGGCGAGACCCGCGTTTTGCAAGAGCAAATCGAAGAAGCAAAATTGGAACTCGAACGCGCCCAGCGCATGGGCGATCTCGCGCGTGCAAGCGAAATCCAATACGGACAACTCCCCGAGCTAAACACGAAACTGGAAGAGCGCAATCGCAAGCTGTCTGAAGTGCAATCGCTGGAGCAATCCATGCTTAAAGAAGAAGTCACCGAAGAAGACATCGCCGAGATCGTCGCGAGCTGGACTGGCATCCCCGTGTCGCGATTGCGCGAGGGCGAGAAAGAAAAACTTGTGCAAATGGAAGAGCGCCTGGGCGAACGCGTGATCGGCCAGCGCGAAGCCATCGTCGCAGTGAGCAATGCCGTGCGCCGTGCCCGAGCCGGATTGCAGGATGAGAATCGCCCTATCGGTTCCTTTATTTTCCTGGGCCCAACCGGCGTCGGTAAGACTGAACTGAGCCGCGCATTGGCGGAGTTTTTATTCGACGATGATGGTGCCATGGTGCGCATCGACATGAGCGAGTACATGGAAAAGCACACCGTCGCTCGCTTGATCGGAGCACCTCCGGGATATGTCGGCTACGAGGAAGGCGGTCAACTTAGTGAAGCCGTGAGGCGCAAGCCCTACAGCGTAGTGCTTTTCGATGAGATAGAAAAAGCGCACCACGATGTATTCAACGTGCTGCTGCAAGTGCTCGACGACGGCCGGATCACCGACGGGCAAGGACGGACGGTCGATTTCAAAAACACGGTTCTCATTTTAACCAGCAACATCGGAAGTCAATTCATCACGGGAGAACTGGAAGTAAACGAGCGCAACAACCGCGTGATGGAAGCGTTGCGCGGGCACTTTCGTCCTGAATTCCTGAATCGGATTGATGAAGTGATCGTATTTGACCGGCTCAGCAGCAAAGAGCTGGATCAGATTGTAAGCATTCAATTGCGTCGAATTGAACAGCGTTTGGGAGCCAGGAAGATCCAATTGCAACTGAGTGATGAAGCCCGGAAGCGAATAGCTGAAGAGGGATATGATCCGGTGTATGGCGCAAGGCCATTAAAGCGAGCGTTGCAGCGCGAGCTACTCGACCCATTGAGTTTGGCGTTATTGGAAGGCCGATTCAGCGATGGCGACACGATTCAAGCCGACGTAGAGAGTGG
>CBDUBV010000200.1:0-4369 GCA_965365475.1 uncultured Chthoniobacteraceae bacterium
TGGCGCACCGACCCGGAGGCGGTCCGCTTCCTCCTGCCCCCGCCGCTGGAGCCCCCACCACCGCCCCCGCCAAATGTGCGGGTGCTGTTGAATGTGAGATAATCCCGGGTCACATAGCCGCTGGAAGTGTACTCCTCCAGAGTCATGGTCACGTAGTAGGTCCCACTCGGCGGCACAGTGAGCGGGACAGTTCGGACGACGTTGGAAAAATACGAACGCCCGGAAAGCGTCCCGAGCGAACTGGATGCCATCACGTAGCCACTGAGCGAGCCACCGGAATATCGCGAGGACGTGGCCCAGAGCCGCAAGCGGATTGTGCCGCTGGTTCCTCCGTAGGTGTAGTTATCGATCCTCCCTACTTCCAAGGTCACATTGGAGCCAGAAGGATTGTATCCGATTGTTCCAGACATCTCCAGATCGGCAGCGCGGCCGAGTGATGAGGCGAAATACAGAACCGCCACCAGGAGAAGCCCACATTTAGTATAAAATGGAGCTTTCATAAGCACAGGTTCTGACACATCAGCCCCGATGGCAATCATTAAATGCCCCGTGTCGCTCCCGACCGGTGCTCGAAGATGAACTTATAAATTGTCCTCCCTGCCCGACCCACGGCGGTTACAAACCGCCGCTCCTTGTGTAAACGCGCCCCACCGTCGGCCTCATTCTGTCCCATCCATCCGTGTCATCCGTGTCATCCGTGGTCCAATCATCCCCGATTCCGCCACGAGTTTTTTGCGTTGGGCAAACACTCCGCGCATTGCTATAGAGAGGCTTCCATGACCCGATACCACCTTTACCTGGCACTGCTTGCCGTTGCGGCCCTGTTCATCACAGGATGCGAAACCACTTCCCAGCAGGCTCCCATCGACCAACGCGCACGCGCCGCCATGATCGCCGCGATCCAGTCCGAACCGCTCGGCGACTACTACATCGGGCGCAGATACTATAAAGAAGACTACAAATTCTGGGGCTTCGTGCGCAAACCCCGTGAATCCTGGGCCTCTTCGCGGATGGTCATGCTCAACGAAAACCAAAAAATCGCTCCCGACCGCGAGAAATGGCAGATCGGCAGCGACAACGGCTACGAATATCGCCTCAAAGGTTATTTCAGCGGCGACACCGTCTATGAGCCCGCCAGCAACGGATTCTACCCCGAATTCGTTCTGCAAGGCATGGAGGTGATCAACACCAACCCCGGCCCCATCTTCCGTGTGCGCGATGCCACCAACCCCAAAGTGCGCGTGATCGGCACCCCTTTCTAAGCATATGAAAAAGATTCACATTAACCGCGCAGGCACAGCCCTGGGTCAGTTCACCACAGCAGAAGTCGATGCAGGACTCAAATCGGGAGAATTTCTCCCGACCGATCTCGGCTGGCGCGAAGGCATGGCAGAGTGGAAACCGCTGGGTCAATGGGCGGACCTCGATCCCGCACCGGTGGCCGAGGGACTTGTCCTGCCCGAGCCTGTGCCAGAGCGGGACGGCCCTGATTGGGAGCACCGCGAGCAGCTCAGCCTGGTGCCGGCCATAGTGGGGACGGTAAAAGCTTTCCTGCTCAACCCAGCGGAAGCCTTTGCCAATATGCGTACCATGGGCGGACTCGGGCAGCCGTTGTTCTACTATTTCCTTCTCAGCTACGTGGGCATGTTGATCGCCATCGGGATGAACATGCTTTTGCAAATGGCAGGCGCGGGCATTGCAGGCAATCGCACGGGCATGATCACCTCGATGACCGAGCTGGCGGCTTATGTCTTTCTCATGCCCATAGTGCTCGTCGTCAGTCTATATCTGTACGCTGCCATCTTGCAATTCAGCTTGTGGGTGACAGGTGCGGGTGGCATTCCTTACGAAACCATCTTTCGTGTAGCCGCATATGCCACTGGCTCCACCGCCGTGTTTTCCGTGGTGCCGATCTGCGGCGGATTCATCGGTTCGATTTGGGGTCTCATATTGGTAATTATCGGGCTCACCAAAGTCTCCAACATCACCATGGGCAAAGCAGTCGTGGTCGTGCTGCTGCCAGTCATCGTGTTTTGTGCGATAGGCTCACTAGCCGCCGGCCTGGCTATATCTCTTTTCGGATTTGGTAAATAAGTCATGCTTCGCTTGCACCGCCCAGCACGGGACGAGACGGATGTGGAGCAGCTTCTCGTCATCGTCTCCAGTGCTGGTGCTGCAGCCGCTTGGCTCTGGTTGCGCGTGGGGCTTCCGACTCCCCGTTGCAATCTATACACATGGACAGGCATCCCGTGCCCCACTTGCGGCACTACCCGGGCAGTGCGCGGATTTCTCACCGGAGATTGGGCTCTGGCATGGAGTAGCAATCCGCTTGTTTTTACCGGGTTGTTGGTGTGGTGCGCGATCATGTGCTACGCGCTGATTGTCGTCTGCTGCAAATTGCCCCGCTTGCGCATCCAGACCGTCCTCACTCCACGCGTGGTATTAACCGCAGGCGGTCTTGTGTTGCTCATCAATTGGCTCTACCTGTTAACAAACTAAGCCGCCCTCTACTTTTCTTTTCAGCCAGCACCATGGCATTGATCGCCCTCATACTATCACTCCTCGGATTCCTCCTGGTTCAGCTTCTCATCGGTGGCACTCGCTTGTGCTTTCTTCTCCCCGGAGCAGCGCTGGTCGCCATCGCAGGTGTGGTGGCGGTGTTCGCAGCATTAAAGCAACGCGTTCCCGTAAATCGGGTGGCATTTGCATCCACGATTCTTTTTTTCACTTACATCATCGCGCGCAGTTGGTGGTCCCCATATCCCTACCTTGCCCGCATCCATCTGTACATGATCGCCGCCGGGCTGATCATCTATTTTCTCACCGCGTGTGTCTGGACACTTCCGCGTCAGCGCCTCATCTTCTTCTGGTTTCTGGTGCTCATCGGCCTGGCGCATGCCGTCATCGGCGGGTATCAGTTTCAGAGCGGCACCGGCTGGCTGCCATTTGACCTCATCCGCCCTGAGAAATACTCCTTCCGTGCCAGCGGCCTATACATTTGCCCGAACCACACCGCCGGCTACCTCGAAGTGGTCGCGCTCATGCTTGCTGCAATCACCTTCTGGGGCCGACTGCCCATCTGGGCGAGACTGCTCTCAGGCTATCTGGTTCTCATGCTTATCGCAGGCCACGCGCTCACGGCGAGTCGGGGTGGATGGCTCAGCCTCGGAGCCGGAATCGTGTTTTTTGTGTTCGCGAGTTTCATCCTCATTTATCGCAGCATGCGAGAGCGGCTGTTCACTGTGTCCATGGTCCTGCTTGCGGTCATCGGCATCACGGTGTTCGGCGGCATAACGGTTATCAAAACTCTGCCCGGAATTGAGCGCCGTTTTGCCAACATCGTGAACCAAAACGACATCCGCTACCTGCTTTGGGAATCCGCCTGGGCGCAGTTTTTCCTGGACCCGGTCTTCGGCACCGGCGCGGGAACCTACTTGCGCTATGGCCGGGAGCTTCGTCCCCCGCGCTCTTTTACGCACGACCCCATCCACGTGCACAACGATTACCTGCAACTACTAGCGGAGTTTGGCGTGATCGGCTTTGGGCTCATGGTGGTATTTGTCGTGAGCCATGTCGGCAATGGATGGGACACAATGAAGCGCATCGCCCGCGAGCGAATGCAACAAGGCGGACATCGAAGTAGCGACTCCGCAGCATTGCAGCTAGGAGCACTCTGTGGCGTATTGGCCATTCTGGTGCATTCCGCAGTGGATTTTAATATGCACATCCCCGGCAACGTCATGCTCATGGGCTTCATCACCGGTCTGCTGGCGAATCCCGGCGTGAGCTTTGGGAGCGCGCCTCCAGTGGGTGCGCGTGCCGTTTCGCATTTGGGCAAATGGCTGGCCGCGATACTTGGTGTGGCCGTGCTGCTGCCGCTCTGGAGCCAACTACCAGCCGAGATATATGCAGAAAAAGCCAGGGTGCGTTTGCGCGACCAGAATTATGTGGAAGCGATGGTAATGGCTCGAAAAGGATTGGAATTCGATACCACCAATCCCGAGCTGCATCATCACCTGGGTGAAGCTCGATTGGACCTCGCACAGGACGTGCAATTCCCTGCTGTGCGGCAACAGCTTTTCCTTGGAGCCGCGCAAAGCATCCAGAACGGGCTGAAATATTTCCCTGACGACTACTGGCGGCAGGTGTCGCTGGGGATCGCGTTGGATGGAGCGGGCCGACCGCTGGAGGCCCGTGCCGCATTCCAGCGAGCGATCTCATTGGACCCTCGTGTATCGCACGCGTGGGCTTTCATGGGTTGGAACCTCGAGCAACAAGGTCTGGTGGAAGAAGCCAAGCCCTACTACCGCCGCGCCAGCCAACTCCGCCCTGAACCATGGCTGGTGGAAAAGCTAAAAGCCGAAAAACT
>CBDUBV010000201.1:0-4353 GCA_965365475.1 uncultured Chthoniobacteraceae bacterium
GAAAAAGTGATCCCGGAGGAAATCATCCGCAGTGCCAGGAATTATCGCCCGGAGTTCCATGGCATCGATGTGCCTGGCGATGTGTATATCCACGTCTGCGGCAGCGATCTGATCCGCGGCAGTGACGGGGTTTATTATGTGCTCGAGGACAATGCGCGCTGTCCCTCGGGCGTGTCGTATCTGCTGGAGAATCGGCAGATCATGAAACGGGTGTTCCCGAAGCTCTTTAATCGCAGCATGGTGCGGCCGGTGGAATCCTATCCGGAGAAGCTTATCGAAGTGTTGCGCCATGTGGCACCGCGCAATGCTTCGGACGAGGGCACTGTCGCGCTGCTGACGCCGGGCATTTATAATAGTGCATATTTTGAGCATTCGTATCTCGCGCGCAGCATGGGCATCGAGATCGTGGTGGGCGATGATCTCGTGGTGCAAAACGATGTGGTGTATATGAAAACCACCAAGGGTCTCAAGCGTGTGGATGTGCTCTATCGCCGCATCGACGACGATTTCCTCGACCCGCGCGTGTTCCGCAAGGATTCACTACTTGGCGTGCCCGGCATCGTGGAAGCTTGTCGCAAGGGCAATATAAGCCTCGCAAACGCAATCGGCACGGGAGTCGCGGACGACAAGGTCACCTACTACTACGTGCCGAAGATGATCAAGTTCTACCTCGGCGAAGATCCGATCCTGCCGAACGTCCCGACGTTCCTTTCCTATGATGAAAAGGATCGCCGCTATATGTTGGAGAACATCGAGAAGCTTGTCGTGAAATCCGCCAACGAGAGCGGGGGTTATGGCATGCTCATCGGCACCCAGGCCAGTCGGCAGGAATGCGATTCCTTCCGCAAGGCGATTGAAAAAGACCCTCGCAACTACGTGGCGCAGCCTGTAGTGAATCTCTCCCGGGCGCCTTCCTACTGCGATGGTGCAGTGGAAGGCCGACACATCGATCTCCGCCCTTACATCCTGGTCGGCAAGGAGGTCAGCATCGTGCCGGGCGGGCTCACCCGGGTGGCTCTGAGGAAAGGCTCGCTGGTGGTGAATTCTTCCCAAGGCGGCGGTAGCAAGGACACGTGGGTGCTGGAAGCGGCGACGGACTCCGCACCAACGCAAAGCCAATCCCAATCGCAAAGAGGTGTGGCGTATGCTTAAACGCGTCGCCAATTCTCTCTACTGGCTCGGACGCTACATCGAGCGGGCCGAAAGCAACGCCCGGCTGCTCGATGTGAATCTGCAAGTGTCGCTCGACTTTGCAGGCGCAGCCGATGCGCAGGCGCAGATGTGGGAGTCTGTGCTGGCGACGCTCGAAGACCGGACTCTGTTTATCGAGACGCACGAACAGGAGTTCACGTCAGACCGCGTCTGCGAATTCATGACATTCTGTGAGGAAAACCCGAACTCGATCCGGTCCTGCATCGGTCTGGCACGTGAGAATGCGCGGACAGTGCGGGAGTTTATTTCGAGTGAAATGTGGGAGCGCATTAACCTGCTGCATCTTTGGCTGGACAGCACGGAAGCGCAGGAGCTTTTCCAGGAGAGTTCCATCGAGTTCTATCGCAAGATCGTGGATGGCTCGCATCAGTTCCACGGCACCACGGATGCGACACTCACGCATGGCGAGGGGTGGAATTTCCTGCAAGCGGGGAAATTTCTGGAACGCGCCGATTGCGCCAGCCGCATACTGGATTTGAAATATCACATTCTGCTTCCGCACGGACATGAGGTGTGCGGGCCGCTGGACATGGTGCAATGGATTTCCATTCTAAAATCCTGCAGCGGCTGGGAGGCGTATCGGAAGGAATTTCCGGGCATCATGACTCCCTGGCGGATCACGGAATTTCTCCTGCTCCACGATCTTTTCCCGCGCTCCATCCGGTTCTGTGTGGATCGACTGGACGATGCGTTGCATGCGATCTCGGGTTGCGATCCGAACCATTATGCAAATGAAGCGGAGCGCTTGTGCGGGCGTCTGTGCTCGTCGCTCAATTACGAGACGATCGAGAATGTGTTTGCGGGCGGTTACCATGAATACATGGACCGGACGCAAGTGCGGCTGGGGCAAATCCACGAGGCACTGCAATCCGCGTATTGCGACTGGCTTGAGAGCTAGGCATCGGCCCAATCCTGCGGAATGCCTTGCAGCTCGGATAGTGCGAGGCCGACTAGAAACAGCGAGCCGGTGATGAGTATCGGCAGGCCTGTGCTTCGGGCTTCCACCAATGCTTCACTAATGTCGGCGGCAATGCTGACTTCCACGCCCGTGAGCATGCTTTGCAGACTCGTGGCCGGCATCCAGCGCGGACCTTCACCCGCTACGAAAATGGCGCGGTCTATGATCGGCAGTAGCTCACTCCACTGAGCTGCGATGTCTTTGTCGCGCATGGCGCCGAAGATAACCACCGCTTTACGTGCTTGAAAATGCGCTCGCCATGCCTGCGCCAACGCGGCTGCCCCAGCCGGATTGTGCGCACCATCAAGCACCAGCTCGGGCTCGATAAACTGAAACCGTCCCGCCCATGTCGTGCGGCTTAGTGCCTGCTCCATGCGGGGCTCATCCAGGGCGATTTGGGCTGCGCGCATCATCTCCACCGCAAGCGCGGCGTTCTCCATCTGGTGCGGCCCAGCCATGGCCAGCTCACGTTGCCTGGGCGGATTCTCGACAAAAGTAATGGCCGCTCCCATCCTGATGGCCGTCTCTCGCAATACAACAGCGGCTTCACTCTGCTGCGGAGCGCTGACTATGGGGATGCCGGGCTTGATAATGCCGGCTTTCTCCGCCGCGATCGCTGCGAGCGATTGGCCCAGCCAGCCTTGGTGGTCCATACCGATCCGGGTGATGCCGCATGCCTTGGGCTGCACGACATTCGTGGCATCGAGTCGCCCTCCCATGCCGGTTTCCCACGCGACCATCTCGCAGTTCTGCTCAGCGAAATGAACCAGTGCCATGGCCGTGATAATCTCAAAGCAGGTCGGTTGAAAGTCTGCTTCGCACAACGAGCGGATACGGGTGAGGATGCGGGCCGCATCGTCTTCAGCGATGGCTTGTCCGTCCACCCGCGCGCGCTCTCGAAAGCTCACCAGATGTGGCGAAGTGTAGAGCCCTGAGCGCATGCCTGCAGCCCGGAGCATGGAATCCAGAAATGCACAGACCGAGCCTTTGCCATTGGTGCCTGCCACGTGGAGAAACTGCAATCCGTGCTGCGGGTTTCCCAATTTTTCAAATAAGAGCCGCGTGTTATCCAGTCCCAGTTTGATCCCGAATCGGCGGGTACTATTCAGCCAGGAAATGGACTCCGCGTAGGTCATCGCCGGGGCTCGAAGTAAGTCAATATCTGGGTCAGCGTTTGTTTCATGCGACCGCGATGCAGGATGAGATCGACGAGACCACGGTCTTTAAGAAATTCCGCCGTCTGGAATCCGGGCGGCAGGTCCTGGTGCGTGGTCTCTTTGATCACGCGCGGCCCGGCAAACCCGATCATGCATTTTGGCTCGGCGATGATCAGATCGCCCACCGAGGCGAAGCTCGCCATGACGCCCGCCGTCGTAGGATTAGTGAGGATCGAAAGGAACGGGAGACCGGCTTTGGCATGGTAAGCCAGCGCACCGCAAGTCTTGGCCATCTGCATAAGGCTGAGCATGCCTTCATACATGCGCGCACCGCCCGATGCGGCGATGATGATCAACGGCAGGCGCTCGCGCGTGGCGAACTCGATGGTGCGGGTGATTTTTTCACCCACCACGGAGCCCATGGTGGCTGCGAGGAAGGCAAAATCCATGACTGCGATAGCGAGGTCGATGTCGTTCATCTTGCCGCGCCCGCAGAGCACGGCGTCTTTCATTCCCGTGCGTTCCTGGTAGGTCTTGAGACGCTCGGTGTAGGCCGCCACGCCGCGGAAGTTCAAAGTATCCACCGAGAGCATATCGGCGTCGCTTTCCACGAAAGTGCCTTCATCGAGCAACAGCGCCAACCGCTCGCGGGCAGCCAGTGGAAAGTGATGTTCGCATTTCGGACAGACTTGGGCATTCTGCGAGAGGGCGATATTGTGAATGACTTCGCCACAGGATGGACACTTGTTCCACAGGCCTTCGGGCATCTCGCGTTTTTTGCCGTTTCCCAGGAGAGCGGGTTTTTGAAAAATAGCCATGGCAGGTAGAAGAGGGGTTTATAAATAATCAGCCGCGAGCGACAGCCGCCACGCTGATGCGACGAGCGCCGACAGTTCGGAGCACGCGGGCACACTCCTGAACGGTCGAGCCAGTGGTAAAGACATCGTCCACCAGGAGCAAAGAAAGATGGTTCACGGGCACATTCTTGACCGGAGCGAATGCGTTGCGCAAGTTTTCCATGCGCTG
>CBDUBV010000202.1:0-4323 GCA_965365475.1 uncultured Chthoniobacteraceae bacterium
CCAGATTCGCCCAACCGCCCCAACTTTCCGGATGCGATCCTCCGTCCTGAACGACAATTCGTGAGTCGCACGATTTTCTCGTTCGGCGCCGATCCAATCGATCAGGGTTAGCCCTATGACGGTAGGCGTTGATCCAATCGATATTGCTATCGTCGGTTTCGGCAAGATTGCGCGCGAGCAGCATTTGCCGGCTATCCAAGCAAATCCCCGTTTCCGTTTGGCGGCTACTGTGGCGCTCGAAAGCGTCGAAAATTCGGTTCCTCACTTTCGCTCCCTCGAAGAATTGCTCGCGTCGGGGATCGACTTTCAAGCGGTCGCGATCTGCACACCACCTAACAGTCGAAACCTGCTCGCGCGTGAGTCGATCGCCGCGCAAAAGGGAGTGATGCTCGAAAAACCGCCGGGCACGACCGTTCGTGAGTTCGAAGAGCTCGCCGCGTTTGCGCGGCTGCAAGGTACAACCCTCTACACTGCTTGGCATTCTCGCAAGGGTCCGGCGGTGAAGCGCGCGCGGGAATGGCTTTCGTCACGCATTGTGCACTCGATCTCGATAGTCTGGCGCGAGGATGTTAATTTCTGGCATCCGGGACAGGAGTGGATCTTTGAGGCCGGTGGGTTCGGGGTATTCGATGCTGGCATCAACGCGCTTTCCCTTCTGACCGAATTGATACCTGGTTGCATTGTGACTTCGGCTGATCTGTTCGTACCGACAAATCGCGAGGCACCGATTGCCACGCGCATGTCGCTAACAGCAAACGACGTCCCGATCTCCGCCGATTTCGATTTTCGTCAGGCGGGCTTGCATACTTGGGAGATTGGTTTTGCCACCGACGCGGGCCAATTGGTTATTTCAAAGGGGGGAGTGAGCATGGCCATCGATGGCCGGACCATTCCGGTCGGTGGCGACGACGAATATCGGGTGATTTATGCAGAGTTTGCCGAGCTGCTTTCTTCGCGAGAGAGTTCGGCGGATATACGACCTCTGCAACTGGTGGCTGACGCGTTTCTGTTGGGCCGCCACCATCCGGTTGAGGAGTTCCACTTTTGTTGATCGGCCCCTAAAGGCTCGCTCAAGAGTAGGGGGGCCCATCCGGGGATCTCGACGATGCAGCGCGACTAATAAGTGCACCGAGGCTTGACCGTGAGGCCGCTCCAGGATCCCGAATGAACTGGTATCGAGATTATATTGCGGTGGACTGGGGAAGCACCAACCGCCGCGCTTATCGGATCGAGTGCGGTCGGACGCTCGGCACCCTCGTCGATGGTTCGGGAGTGCTGGCGGTCCCGCCCGGCGGTTTTGATCGAGCGATCGCGCAAATCCGCAACGAGCTTGGCGACGTGCCCATACTGTTGGCCGGAATGGTCGGGTCCAGCCGCGGCTGGCGTGAAGCACCGTATGTCGAGTGCCCGGCGGGACCATCGGAGATCGCAGCAAGAATCCTATGGATCGATGCGCGAACAGGGATTCTTCCGGGTGTCTGCCAGAGGGGCGATTGGGGCCCTGACGTGATGCGCGGCGAGGAGGTTCAATTGGTCGGCGGTGTGGCGGCAGGGCTTGTAAGCCCCACCGGCATCGTTTGTCATCCCGGAACGCATGCGAAATGGGCCGAGCTCGAGGCAGGTAAAATCACCCGTTTCCAGACGACGATGACGGGGGAACTCTTTGCCCTGTTACGCCAATATAGCATCCTGGCCGAAAACCTCGCCGGCAATGTCGCAGTAGGAGCGCAATTTGATGCCGGCGTGATTGAAGTGTTGGGCGGCGAACCGCTTCTTTCGGCCTTGTTCCGCATCCGCGCCCGCAGTCTTCTTGAAGGGCAGGGTGCCGACGCAGCCTCGCGCACCAGCGGTATTCTCATCGGCAGCGACGTCATGGCGTCTGTACGCGCATCTACTCCTCTTCAGGTGTCGATCATGGGGCAGCCCGAGCTGTGCGAACTTTATGCTCGCGCGTTAGCATTGGCAGGACACCAGAGTTCGATCGTCGACGGCCCCGCGGCCTTTCTGGCCGGGGTCGCGGCCGTAGCGAATTGCTTGTGATGAGCGCAGTAGCGGACTTCCGACGTTATCTGGCTGAGTGTCCGCTGATCGCAATCCTTCGCGGGTTGACGGAGGAGCGCGCTGTGGAAATCGGCGAGGCACTGGTCGATGCAGGGGTTCGGATTATCGAAGTGCCGCTCAACTCGCCCAATCCGTTAGCCGCCATTAAGATTCTTAGCGCCGCTCTGGGTGATAAGGCGCTCATCGGTGCCGGAACGGTCCTGGATTCAGCGCATGTGGCGCAAGTCGCACAGGCAGGGGGCCGGCTCATCGTGTCTCCCAACTCCAACAACGCGGTGATCGGTCAGACTTTGGCGACGGGGCTGGCGTCAGTGCCGGGCATTTTCACTCCCACCGAAGCCTTTGCCGCACTGGCTGCAGGTGCCCATGCTCTGAAGCTGTTTCCGGCGGAGGCCGCTGGGCCATCTGCTGTTAAAGCACTACGAACAGTGCTGCCAAGCGAAGCGCCGCTGGTCATTGTTGGTGGCATAACCCCCGAGCTGTTGCCCAGATATCAGGAGGCCGGAGCAAGCGGTTTTGGACTGGGGAGCGGGCTGTATCGGCCGGGCGATGGCGCCGCGGAGGTGCATCAGCGGAGCCGCGCGTATGTGAAGTGTCTCAAAGGATTTTCGGCATCGCTTTAATAAAGCCTTGCAAAGCAGGTCATCTGGCTGCCTCCAGTGATGACCCTTCGATTGCCAAATGTAATAGCATTGACACTTTACTGTGCGCTCGCCCCGCTCTGGCGGGGACGTCTTGTACTAACGTCCGCACGATGTAGTGCTCTTTGGATTCCAAAAAATAGGAACTAAGGCGCACTCGATTTCTTATCTCCCGCGATCTCATCGACCCAAACCCCAAGTCGTCCCATCAGCGCCCTATGCTCGTCTCGATACCGGGACTTATTGTAACCTGCGATGAGTTGGCCCCCGATATTCGTATGCCCAAGCATCGCGGAAATGACATGCGGGGGCGTGCCCAGGTCTCCGGCAATCGTCGCCGCGGTACGCCGCAGCGCGTGCGGTGACCAGTCGGCTATGGTACACTTCTTCGAGTGAAGCGTCTGCCACCGGCTCCAGTTGCTCAGAGGTCCATCGAAGTTGGTCGTGAAGACGCGATCGGAGGGCCGTGGGAGGCCGCCGCCCTCTTCCGTGTGACCTCTTCTCGCAGTGATGATACGCCTTTGCTGCCTCAGGACCTTGAGCGCCTGCTCGGAAAGTGGGATCTCCAGCGCTTCCTTCGGCTTGCCCTTCCGCCGCATTTGATCTCTAGTGTCCTTTCGGCCTTCGCCCGGAATTGTCCAGATTTTCCGGCGAAAGTCGATCTGATCCCAGGTCGCATTGGCAGCCTCGCCCCGCCGAGTACCGGTCAGGAGCAGGAAGAGGCAGCAGCGGCCATATGCATCATCGAGCGTGGGGAGCAATTGCCTGAGCTCTGCTTCGGAAAGCACCCGCTGGCGCGGCGTGCCGGTAATCGGCTTTTCCAAGGCAAAGGGTCCACACATTAGGTCACGCTTGCTGGCCCACTTTATAACCGGTCCGATATAACCGGCAGCGCGCGCGGCGGTTACCTTGGCTGGATGCGCATCGATGATGAGCTGGATTTCGGCAGACCGAAGATCAATTGCGGGCCGCGCCAGCAAAGACCTGAAGAACGAGCGTAGACTTTTCAGCTGCACTTTGCCCGTTTTGAGCCCCGCGCCATTGCCTACCGTGAAGTAGGCATCGATCACCGACCCGAATGTGCCGATGCCTTTAACGGCAGAAAGTGCCTTGAGCCGAGCTGTCCGTCTGTCAGCAGTGGGATCGGCACCACCTTTTATGGCAAGTCGAAGCTCTTCGGCCTTCTTGCGTGCATCGCCGAGAGTCAGGCCCGAGCCGACATCGAACCGCCGCATGATGCCGTTGGCGCGCATGGCAAGCGACCATGATTTCGCGCCGGACGGCGCGATGCGCAAACGAAGGCCAGGAACGGCTCCATCGACGAGTTCGATTGTGCGATCAGGATGCGACTTGATCTTGGCGATCTGAAGGGCTGTAAGAGGCGCAACGCGTTTGGCCATAGTGCGATCAGTAGCTCAAAAATGGATTCACCTAGGATTCACCGTATGCGCGATTGAGCGGAACAATGCAAGAACGATTGGGATCGCGCGAAACGGATTTTTTGCAATCCGATCAAAGTTCTATAGATGAATTGAGACCTCTGGGGACGACTTGAAAAGGACTAACTTGCGGCTTTTAATCAGTAGGTCGCTGGTTCGAACCCAGCAGGGCTCACCACTCA
>CBDUBV010000203.1:0-4259 GCA_965365475.1 uncultured Chthoniobacteraceae bacterium
CCATTGGCACCATACACCGTGAATCGCCCAGCGTCGCTGCGGATGAGGTCCGTAAATTTGTGCGTCTTGGACCACCCAATCGAGTTGGTTCCATACGTATTATCGACAGTCGAGAGAGGCACTACGAAGGCCGCATACACGTCTTTTGTTGTGGGGTCCACATAGGTGTACATCGTGCCGGGGTTGGGAATATTCACCCCAGAGTCAGTCTTAAAATATAAGCTCGTAGTCTGGGTGTACCCTTCGCTCGGATCGTAGCGGCCATCCACGACGATGGCACCGAGTGACCCGACAAAACCAAGAGCAGCGAGTGCTCCAAAACAGATAGATTTAATTTTCATAATCACAACAGGTGGATGTTTGTTTTCTAGTAACTATGGAAATTTATAAAAACGGCACGCTGATTGCAATGCATTTCTGAGATTTTATGCTTTTTTCTGCGTCACGCCCCTTTTTTAAGAGTAATCACGCACTCCAGATGTTTCGTTTGCGGAAATAAATCCATCGGCTGAACCTGCTCCACCGCGTAGTTCGCCTCAATAAAAGCTGCCAAATCCCGGATTTGTGTCGCCGGATTGCATGACACATATACCACGCCGACAGGCCCGAACTCGAAAAGTTGCCGCAAAAAATCCGGGTCGCATCCTTTCCTGGGAGGATCAATGATCACCACTGTCTGGCTACCGGGCTCGGTGACTTGCGCAAAAATCGCCGCCGCGTCTCCGGCATAAAATGTGCAGTTTTCAATGCCATTGCGCACGGCATTGGCGCGCGCCCAGACGATCGAGCTTTCGCTGATCTCCACCCCGCTAACTCGTGCGAAACGTCTTGAAGCAGCCAGCGCGAACAAGCCGCTTCCGCAATATGCATCCACCAAATGCGCCACCCCGAAGCTTGCCGCCTGCTCGACCACATGGTTCACCATAAGCGGCAACACAAACGGATTATTTTGAAAAAAATCCCGCGCCAAAAATTGCAGTTCCAACTCCCCCACCCGCTCGGTGATTACCCGCTGCGGATCAGTGACCACTCCTTCCGCCCCTTCACGTATGAGCAGCGTGGCACCCGAGCGATACCCCGCCGCCGCCCCGCGCACCTCCTCCCGGATCGTGGGCAACGCGCGATTGATTGCATCCGTCGCCAGCGGACACTGCGCCACATCCACCAGATCGAACCTGCGTCCGTGACGAAGAAATCCGATTTCCCGGATGACTCCCGCTTTCGGCTTTTCAAAATGCGGGGTGATCTTCGAGCGGTATCCATAGGCCTGTGGTGAGCCGATCACTTCCGCGACTTCCACTTCCACCCCGGCCATGTGTGCGAGCAGCTCTCTCACCTGCTGGCGTTTCCAGCGCAATTGCGCTTCGTAGGACATCATCTGGTATTGGCATCCTCCGCACTGTCCGAACAACGGGCACGCAGGCTCCACGCGGTCTGGAGACGCCTGGAGCACTTCCACCAAATCCGCTTCGGAGTAATTTTTATGATTGCGAAACACCCGCGCACGCACCGTCTCTCCGGGCACGGTGAATGGCACCATCACCACCCAATTATCCACCCGCCCAAGGCCGTGCCCGAGATTGGTCAGCGTGTCCACAGTGAGCGTGATCTCCTGGTGATAGGTAAAAGGACCATCGCGGAATGAGGATTTGCGTTTCATAGATTGTGCCTGCCCAGATATGCGTCGCTGCCTCGCCAGCGCAAAGCTATTTTCCATTCAATTCAGCCGCAGAAACTTTCATTTACTATGCGCAGGAATGAAGATAAACGCCATCCATGCCCACATCCTCCGATCCCATGGACCTTCAGTTTCTGCCAGGCTGGTTGAAAGAGACCGACGGGAAAAATCCTTATGCTCATTTCCGTGGGGACGAGGGAGAAAACAATCCGCGCGAGCGCAGAGGCCGTCCATCTGACCGTCCGCGCGGTCCGAAGACGGACGCGTTCCGCAAGCGCGATGGCGATTCCGCCCGCCCACATTCTGGCCAGAAAAAGCATCGCTCCGAGCAGCGTCATCAACCAGGCGGAACTCAACGTCGCGAGGATCGGCCTCCGGTGCAGCCTGCCAATGTCGTTGTGGAATTCGGGCCCGATCCGAAATGCCTGCAAAATGTAGCTGCAGAAATCAAGTCCACGCACCATGCCTACGCCGTATTCAACCTTGCGCGGATGTTTCTGCAGCAGCCCGAGCGCTACACCGTGAAGATCACGTCCAAAGATGGACCGCTCTATCGCCTGGGCCCAGACGGGCCGGTGTCCACTACGGTGGAGCTGCTGGAACGCGGCGCGTTCAGCATGTTCCAGGATCAATTTTATACCAAGACAGTCACGGCCACCGATCCGCCCAAGGGCAACTTCTCCAGCGTGGCGCGGTGCAAGCTGTCCGGCACTCTGCTCGGCCCCACGAGCTACCACGCGTACCAACCCGCCGTGCGTTCGCTTTACGAGAAACGCTTTTCCAAGCGCATGTCGTTTGCCGAATATACCGCGCGGAATATCGAAAACATAAGCGATCCCGCAGTGGTCGAGGAATGGAAATCGCAGGTCTCGCAAACGACGACCTGGTCCACGGTGAACAGTGAACCCGCAATCACCTTCACCTCCTCCGCTGCAGTCCAGGCGCATTTCAAATCGGAACATTTTCCGCGACTATTGCAGGAAGTCCAATCGGTCGAACTCACCGGCCCCGCGAGCCTGAAGATCAAAGACCAAAGCCTGGCAAACGCCATCCGCGATGCATGGTATCGTGAGACAAAATTCCCGGGCCATCTTGTCGGGCAGCTCACCAGCGGCCTGGCATCCGCAGGCTTGCACCTTTTTAAGCACCGCAAGCGGTTTCTCTACGTATCGAGCTGTCGTCCGCAACTTTTCACCGGCGATGCAGGCGCGGTGCGCGATACAGTGACACGCATCCTCAGCCTGCTGCAAGCCACTCCCGGACTGAACCGCAAAGACCTCGCCGCACAGCTCCTGCCTGCCGAAGCCACAGCAGAAGACTTGCAAAAGATGCGCATCGACCTTGCTTCCGACCTGCATTGGATGATCGCGGCAGGCCATATTATCGAATTTCAAGACGGCAAACTCGACCTTCCGCTTGCCCCCAAGGCACAGAGCCAGCAACCCGATCAATAATCCCGGTTAAGCAGATGCTCGGCGATGGCATGCAAAGCGCCAGCATCGTTGCCGAAATGCTGCAGTGCTTTACGGGCCCGGTTCGTAAGCCGGTGCGCCTCACTGCGCGACTTTTCCAGCCCGTGCACGGCTGGATAGGTTGCTTTCTGTGCCGCTACATCTTTCCCCGCGCTTTTGCCCAATTTCTCGCTGGTCTGAGTCACGTCGAGAATGTCGTCGATGATCTGGAACGCCAGTCCCAGCGCCCGTCCGAAAGCTGTCAGTGCTTTTAGTTTATCTGCTGGCGCATTGGCGCTCATGGCACCGAGTCGAATCGACGAGGTGAGCAGCGCGGAAGTCTTGCGCAGATGGATAAACTCCAGGTCCTGAGCGGTAAGCTTTTTGCCTTCTCCTTCCATATCGGCCACCTGCCCTGCGATGAGCTGCAGACTACCCGCAGCCGTCGCCAGCTCATGGAACACGACCGCGAGTGGGTAGCGCGGCCAGGCTGGCACCTTTGCCGCAATCTCGAAGGCGATGGTCAATAGCGCGTCGCCCGCCAGCACCGCGACTCCTTCGCCATATACCTTGTGGCATGTGGCACGGCCACGCCGGAAATCATCATCATCCATGCACGGCAGATCATCGTGAATAAGCGAGTAGGTGTGGATGCACTCCACCGCACAGGCCAGAGGCATGGCTTCCCGCACTGGGCCACCACAAGCCTCCGCCGCCGCCAGACACAACACCGGCCGCAGCCGCTTACCGCCAGCGAAAATGCTGTAGCGCATCGCTTCGTGGAGCGTAGCGGGCCGCCGATCGGCCTTGGGCAGATAGCGCGAAAGGGCTTTGTCGATCGCGGCAGACCGCTCCTGCAGGTATTTTTGAATATTCACGGAATCCATGCAGGCGCACTATAAGAATAGTCGCAAACAGTGACGACTTTTTTTGTGAAGCCCCTGAAAATACAAAAAGCAGGAACCTTGCAGCTCCTGCTTTTTGAAAATGAATAGCCTGGTTTTTCATTTTACCTTTTGGATTTTTCATGATCTCGTTTTTGTGCTTTGTTGTTCCTGCGAACGAGCTGGTAAAAAGGCCAGAATAATTTCTCTCTTGGCGCGCACTTTTCCGTGTTTACGTTCGATGAG
>CBDUBV010000204.1:0-4256 GCA_965365475.1 uncultured Chthoniobacteraceae bacterium
AGATCATCACGTCGGCGATCCGCAGCCAGGGTGGCGACATCGATGAGATGCTCGTGCCAGACGCCACCGGGATTCTCCACCGTGAGCTGCATGGTGCGTCCATCCGCAAATTTCCACAAAATAAGTAAGGTCTCCGTGCCAGGCGGTTTGAGATCGAATCCTGTGTTGTTGATGGTGATCGGCGGATCGAATGATTTTGTAATCGTAAGCGATCCTTTTTTGAGCTTGTCGTTCGTATAGGTAATCCGTGCGACACCTTCTTCGCTGACGTCCAGTTCATGCTCGGCGGGGGACGAGATCGAGATCGAGTCCGGCCCGAGTGGGATGACGCTGCGTGACTCTGCCGCTACAGAGCTGAAAGTGAACGCAGCCATGAGACTCGCAAACAGGAAGTGGTTCATACACAACATATGAACTCGAAGCTGTCTGCGCGCAAGTCCTGGCAGGTCATTGGCCCCGCGCAGCGGTGTATGCAAAGTCAAGCGGCCACGACACCTGGATAATCCGCAGTCACCGCGCTGATCGGGTAGATGACTCCGAAATCGATCAGCTCGAGCAAGGCGCGATACAGGCTCAGTTCGCAGAATGAAGTCAGCCAGAAAAGTTCTTCGATACGCGTGGGATGGCTCGCCACCACCTCGCAAATGGCGTGCGCCACGGTCTCCAACTCGGGCGAGCCATGCCACATATTTAAGCTGGTGCCCACGCGCAGCCGCGCATCGAGCGGCGGAAGCTTCTCGAGGATGATTTGAAACTCGTCCCTTTGCCGGACCGCGTTGATGATCAGATCGTCCACCCCGCGATTCCAAGGGAACTCTTCGCGCACATCCTCCACGCCCAGCATCGGGGTAAAACTGAAATGGCCTGGCAATTTCTCGTGCAGAAATATCTGATCGAACGCGTCCATGCCCGTGAGATGATGGCAGCGCACGCACACCGGTCGGCCTTCGCGGAAAAAGATGCCCGCGACACATTCCTCTTCGGCATTGTGAATAAGCAACTCGCCCGTCTTGCTTGAGCCGGAGATGGTTTGCACGATGGCGACGATGTCAAAATTGGCGAGGTTGCCGCTAAAATCCTGGCAGTTGCTTTTGCCCGACCAACGCTCATCGTTTTGCAGGACCCGCCAGGAGAGTTGTTCGGCGAGGTAGAGGCCGAAGGAAGGAACTTTTGCGATGATCTCATCCAGATGCTCGAGCGGCACGCACTGCACGCTGCACATTTCCGCAGCGCACGCCGTGGTGGTGCGCACCGTGCGGGTTACGGCCTCGGCTGCTCCAAGGATATCGCCACGCGAGAAATAATTGCCCGCACCTGTTGGTAGCCCGTCGTCCGAGGAGACAGTGATCACGCCCCGGCTGATGATGTAAAGCGCATCGCTGGAATCCCCGGCATGGAAAAGAATGGTGCCTGTCGGCAGGTGGCGCACATAACTGAGCTGGCCCAACACCCGCAGCTCGATCGGCTTTAACGAGGTGCAATAGCTAAAGAAATCGCGCGTGATCATGGCTGACATACATTATCAGCAAGTCTGAGGCCGATTTTGCAAAAAAATTGCGCGAATAAGAAATCAGGGATTTTCCACCTGGCGAAGCGCACTCACCATTGCATGCAACTGCGCCTGTTCGTGCAGTGCTGACACCGTGAGTCTCAGTCTTGCAGCGTTTCTCGCCACCGTGGGGTAACGAATGGCGGGGATGTAGAAGCCGGCAGCCAGCAATCTCTCTGAGCATGCCACGCTGGCCTCCGCAGTCTCCATCGGGATGGGAATGATGGCACTTACAGCGGGTGCCAGCCTTAGCGCGGAAGACACCGAGCGGATATTCATCCACAATTTCTCGCGAAGCTGATCGCCTTCGCGGGAGGCCAGGACGCGCAATGCTTCCAGCGCAGTAGCTGCTGTAGCGGGTGAAGGTGCGGTGGAAAAAACCAGGCTGCGCGCTCGATTCACCAGCAGATCGATAAGTGCACGGCTGCCACAGATAAAGCCTCCGGAGACCCCTGCGGCTTTACCCAGCGTACCCATCTGGATTTCGATGCAGTGCGCAAGGTGCGTCTCGGCTGCAAGTCCTGCACCGGCAGGGCCAAGCACGCCCGTGGCATGGGCCTCGTCGAGCAGCAGCATGGCATTATATTTTTCCTTCATCTCGATCAACTCCGCCAGCGGGCACCTGTCGCCATCCATGCTGAACACAGATTCCGTGATAATAAGAATGCGGGCAGCGGGATGCAGCCGACGCGCCCAGGTGAGGCGGTCCGCGAGTTGGCCCAAGTCGTTGTGGGCGAAAATGCGAAGCGTCGCCCCGCTCAAGCGTGCGCCGTCGATGAGACTCGCGTGCGCCAGCTTGTCGAGGATGACGCAATCGCCCTTGCCAACAATGGCCGGGATGGTACCCACGGCTGCTGCATACCCATTGGCAAATGAAAGAGCCGCTTCCGTGCTCTTGAGTCGGGCCAGTTCCGCCTCCAGCGCGAGATGAGGCGGATGGGTCCCGCCGATGAGCCGTGAAGCGCGCGCACCGGTTCCGAACTGTTGGGTGGCCTCGAGTTGGGCTGGGATAAGACGCCCAGACGCTGCGAGCCCAAGGTAATCGTTCGAGCTGAAATCCACCACGGACAGACCGTCGCGTTGGATCGCCATGCCATGGCGGGGTGCGACTTCATGCAGTGTGCGCAGCAGGCCTTGCTCGCGGAGGGCTGTGAGTTGTGCAAGCCAAAGCTGGTCGCTGCGGCTCATGGCGAGGTCAAGGCCCACCGAAGCAGTTGTGCAGAGTCGTCCCACACATGCGTGCGATTGCTGCCCAGCACGACTGCGATGATGTCTTTGCCATCGAAATGCGCACTGCTGACCAGGCAATGCCCAGCAGCCCGGGTGTAGCCGGTTTTCATGCCGTTGCAAGGCTCCCAATTCCGCAACACACGGTTGGTATTTGTAAATGTGCGCACGGTGCCGTTGGCGTATTGGAAATCCAGAGTTTTCATCGCCACGACGCCGCGCAGCAGCGGGTGGTGATATACGGCGCGTGCGATCTGTGCGATGTCGCGTGCGGTGGAGTATTGTGCATCGTCGGGCAGCCCATTTGGGTTGAGGAAGCGCGAGTTGAGTGCTCCCAGTTCCCATGCGCGCTGGTTCATGTGTGCAGCGAATGCTTCCACGCTTCCGGAATGATCGCGAGCAAGCGCGACGGCTACATCGTTGCCGCTTTTCACCAGGAGTGCTTCGAGTAGCTGACGCCGCGTGTAGTTATCGCCAGCACGAACTCCGATTTTCGTTGGTTCCACGGCGACATCGGCAGCGTCGATGGTGAAAGTGGTTTCGAGTTGTCCGTGATCGGCCACGAGCAGAGCGGTGAGCAGTTTCTGCGTGCTGGCGATAGCGCGGCGTTCATCCGCAGCTTTTGCATACAGCACGCGGCCGTCGGCAGCATCGATCACGATTGCTGCTGCCCCGAAGACCTTGGGCGGAGCGATACCTGCTGCGCCCGCCAGGGGAAGACAGAGCAGCCACAAGAGGAGGATGACTCGCATGCTACGCAAGTTGCTTGAGTGCGAGGCGCACAAGTTCTTCGCTGGTGTGCGACGTGCCCGTGGCGATGGATTTGACGGTCTTGTAGGCATCCACTTGTTTGTAGCCGAGAGAGATGAGCGCGAGCACGGCGTCGTTGATCGCGCGGTCGCTCTCGCTGGGCGAATGCGCCGCACTGGCGGCTTCCCATGCTGCTGCCACGCCGACCTTATCTTTGAGTTCGAGCACGATGCGTTCGGCTGTTTTTTTCCCCAATCCACTGATTTTGGACAGCGAGGCGATGTCGCCTTCGACCACGCAGGCTTTGAAGCGCGGCACGCTCATGCCGCTAAGCACTGCGAGCGCGAGCTTCGGGCCGACACCGGAAACGTGGTTGACCAGCAATCGAAACAGGTCGCGCTCGTCCGTGGCTGCAAATCCGTATAGCACATGAGCGTCCTCGCGGATACTCAAGTGCGTGAGCAGTTTCAACGGTGATCCTGGTGCGGGGAGTCGATCGAAAGTGGACAGAGGTATGAGAACCTGATAGCCCACTCCATGCACGGAAAGGACAATCTGCGTGGGCAAGGCTTCGACAAGGGTTCCATCTAAGAAAGCAATCATGAAGTGAAACACAGTATCAGGAAATCATCGTGCTGCAATGCTCCAAGGGTTGCGCTTTTATTCCTGGCGATGGCGCTCATGGCTGTCGATGCGCTCGCTCTGGAGGTGAGAGCGGGCGTGCCTGAAG
>CBDUBV010000205.1:0-4213 GCA_965365475.1 uncultured Chthoniobacteraceae bacterium
CGGAGCGGTTGCGAGACCAATCACCGTATCCGCTGCGCCGTAATACATCCGCAGCGTCCCATCATCATCCGAAATCGCGTTGCACGTGAAGACCACGTTGGCGACGCGCCCATGCATTTCATAAGCATGCTCAGGATAAAGCAGAAAGTCGCGCGAGTAGCTGAGCACTTTGGAAGGTTCCTCTAGGTCGAGCAGCATCGCCTTGAGCCGATAGATAAAGCCGTTACACGTCGTCGAAACTGTGTGGTAAATCTCCAGCCAGCCAGCGTCGGTGCGGATAGGCACGGCGCCCGCCCCGAATTTGTGCCCGTCGCGAAACACTTCCCCTCGAAAAGTCAGCGGACGACTCCGGCCCCAGTAGATCAGATCGGGCGATTGACTCACCCACATCGAGCAAGGCTCCAGCTCGTTGCCGAAAGGCCGATCAAACCGCGTGTAGAGACCGTCGATCTTCTCGGGAAATAAACAGCCATTCCGATTCCCCAACTCGCTGGCGGTCGGCAGCCGCTCGAACTTCTTGAAGTCTCTGGTTTTCAGAATCCCAACGCGACAGTTGTTCTGCGAAAGATCGCTGGCATAAAGAATCACATACTCGTCATCAATCGGCGTGATCCGTGGATCATACGTGTTCATCTCGGGATGAAACGGGTCAGCAGGCGGCATGGGCATCGGTTCAGGGTCTGCCTTAAAATGCACGCCATCGCTCGACCGCGCGATCCAGAGCCGATGGATGTCATCCAGAGTCGTGACGTCCATGATCATGATGATCTCGCCATCATGCCGGATCGCTCCGGGATTGAATGTATAGAGCACTTCGCGCGGCATGTGCCCCGGCGACATCACCGGATTTGCGCAGTGTTTGGTAAAAAGACGTTCAGGCATAAAACGTGGGTTTGCAGAGCTGATCATTCCATCACCGTGCGGCGAATGATATCAGTCTGGCTCGCGGCATCGAGGTTGCTGAAGTAATCAACATAGCCGCCAACGCGAACCATCAAATCGCGATACTCTTCCGGATTTTCCTGCGCCGCTCGTAGTGTCTCGGCAGTCACGCAATTCATCTGGATGTGCGAGCCGCCACGGCGGAAGTAAGTTTCTATCATGATGCGCGTCTTAGCTCGCGCAGCTTCATCTTTAAGGAAGCTCTCATGGAAACGGATTTGCCCGACGATTCCACCAGCCCAATGCTTGCCATCGAGCTTTGCCATCGAGTTGAGCAGTCCCGTGGGGCCATGCCGCTCCGTGCCGGGATAGGCCGTGTTCCCCGCTGCCAGCGCATCCTTTGCAAAGCGACCATCGGGAGTCGCAGGCGTGAGCAGGCCCTCATAGACATGAGAGATGCGGGGGATAAGCTCGAATACCCAGCCTGCATCAGACTTGCAGCTCTTACGACTGGGCGGAAAAGGCGCCATGGCGTCACGCGAGATTTTCTCCAGCTCAGGTATCAATGCGTCCGCACGCTCGTCGTCGTTGCCGAACTTCGGCGCGTTCCAAAGCTTTACCCGCGTCGCTTCGTGGCCTTGGAAGTTGTCCGCCAAAGCTGTAGCCAATTCTTCCTGACTCACGCTTTTCTCCTGGAATACGCAATGCCGAATCGCTGCCAGACTGTTCACGGCAGGGATAAGATCGCTATGCCCGAGCGACGGATGGAAATAATCCAGCGCTTCCATAAGACTGCGTCCCCGCTCGATGCAGCCGTTCATCAGCGCCGAAGCAAATGGCAGCGGCCGCAGATCGACATGGAGCTGATCCATCATTCCGATGCCCGCCGCAACAGGCCGCGCGAAGTGCGCGACAGTTTTCCTGAAGGCATCCAAAAACTGTTCCCAGCTTCGATATTCCCCAAGCCGTGGCACCTGCGGCCCGAGTTGACGTCCCGTATCGGGCATCACACCACCGTTGAGCACCAGCTCCAGCACGCGAACCAGAAAGATCGGGCGCGCGATGCCGCCGCCGAGGAGTTGTCCGCCGATCACGGTCTCATTGCAGCCCGCCTGGCAATATTGCACAGCCACTTCGCGCGGTATGCCGACGCGCATCAAGCCGCCAACGTAAGCTTCGTCATTGATCACCGCAATGGAAGCATCGCCCGTGCGCGTGCATTCCAGCACAAGATCGAGAATGCGCGGATCGATCTGCGGATGCCAGCGGATCATGAGCGAAGGCTGCACCATGCGCGTCGCGCGGTCCGCTGCGATGCAGCTGAGCGAGAGGTCATTCGTAAGATCGCGCCTATCAGCATCCGCACCACAAATAGTGATGGTCTGCGTAAGCGAAATCTTCGTGCCGCCCAGCGTGATCTCCATGCACTTCATGTAAAGCCCTTCGATAATCTCCTGAGCGAACTCGCGGGAGATGCGGCTGCTCTCGATATCGGCCTGATAGGTAGGCCACGCATACTGATCAAATCGGCCGAGAGAGATGGCGAACCCATTCTGCTCGATGTGCATGAGCAAATGGATAAACCATGTCGCCTGACATGCCTGCCAGAATGTCTCTGCGGGATGTTCCGGCACATGGCGACAGTTGGCAGCGATCGTTCGCAGCTCGGCAGCGCGCACAGAATCCACTTCGACATCTGCGAGTGTGTCCGCCAGCGCAGCGTAGCGATGCGCAAACCGAACCACCGCCTCGAGCGCGATGACCACCGCACGATTGAAGTGATACCCCCGCGCATCGCTCGCATAGCATTTCTCCATCTGCGCTTTGGCGCGGTCGATGTAATGCCGCAACCCATGGCGGATCACCTTATCGTATTCCACCACGATATGCCCCTGCCCTTCATCCCGCCCGTAGGGGTTGCCGCAGATTTCCCGCGTGTCGCGCAGCTCCTGTATTTCTTTGGGAATGACCGTGTCCGCGATGTCATGCATCGTGCGCCCGCGCCAGAACTCGCGTATCGCGCGGAACTCCGCTTTCGACGCCACGTCAGTGAAATCGCTTTCGTCCAGTTCGCGATCAAAGTCGAAGTGGATGTAGCGGATCACCACATCCTGAAAGGTGTATTCCGGATACATCTCGTAGTCGCCGAGACGTGCGGCATAGTTGCCCACGAGCAGTTCGCCGCTGCGGATGAAGATCGTTTTTTCATCCAGCACGCGGGCGAGAGCCAACGCCTGAGTGACAGCCGGAACCTCTGCCACGTTTTCCCGCCAGGCAGCAGTGACGAGCCGCGCCCGCTCCAGATTCCATGCGGCGGGCGCAGCAAAGAATTCTTCTTTGAGTCGTTGGGTGCGGGAAAGCTCGGAACCTGTGCGGCTGGGTTCTTTTACTAATGTAGAAGTGCTCATTGGATGGTGCAGGTGATGTTGTTTGCCAAGAAAAAGTCTTTGATTTCATCGAGCCGCTTTGGCGTAGGGGGCTCAGTGCCTTCCATGGGCCAGACGCGGCCTAAGTTCGCATATTTGCCAGCGCCCATTCGGTGAAACGGCATGAGATCGATCGGGCCGGAGAAATCATTCGCTTGGGCGAGATCGCGCAGTGCTTCCAGATTCTCCTGCCCGTCCGTGACGCCGGGGATGGTGACAACTCGCACGCGCACCTGTTTGCCAGAAGCCACAGCCGTGCGGAAGTTCGCGAGGATGGCATCGTTGTGAACTCCGGTTAGCTCGCGGTGCCGCGCGGGATCGGCCACTTTCACATCGAACAGCAACCCGTCCACCGCGTTCAGCACTTTGCGAAAAGTCGCCTCCGGCGCGAAGCCGCACGTATCGAGCCAGACAGAGACGCCCGCGTCATGGCAGAGACTCGCCAGCGCGATCACCGCTTCCGGCTGCCGCAGCGGCTCGCCACCAGAGAGGGTGACGCCACCGCCCGAAGCCTCGTAATAATCGGCATCGCGCATGATTTCCGCGAAAACTTCGGTCACGGAAGCTTGTTGGCCTTCAATCCGCAGAGCCTCGGCCATGCAGCTCCTCACGCATTCTCCACATGCGGCGCAAGCATCGAAATCAACGTTGTGCTCGTCGCCGGAGAAGCTGTGGACTCCGCGCTCACAAGCCGCGACGCAAAGCCGACACCCGATGCACCGGCGTGCATCAAACATCAGCTCCGGCTTGGGCGCCATCGACTCCGGGTTGTGGCACCAGCGGCACCGCAGCGGGCAACCTTTGAAAAAGACCGTGGTTCGGATTCCCGGCCCATCATTGATCGTGAACCGCTGCACCCGCAGCAGATCAAACCGCAGCGCAGCAACGTTCTCAACGCAGGATGG
>CBDUBV010000206.1:0-4203 GCA_965365475.1 uncultured Chthoniobacteraceae bacterium
TGAGCGCATGGCGAGCATTGCCAAATGTGATCGATAACGGGGTCCATCATCGGGACCTGACGTTTAGCCGCTGCTTCCAGCGTCTTCTGATCGGGACAACCTACGCGATCAGGGTTCGGATAGTTTGAGAGGGCAGCCTGGCGGAGCGCCTCTATGAACCGCAGCTCGCGCGGAGTGAACTTGTCAGGATCGGGCATGGACTCATGGCATTTTAAATCTTTTGAAATCAGCGAAGTTGTTTACGGACTAGTCAGCCGGACAAAGCCGCCCTGCCACGCTGTTACCTGTGCTCCATTACCGGAGTGGTGGCTCACCAGCTTCGAGTCTCTCAGCGGCCTTCTTGCAACCTTTGCGAAATCTCAGGTGCAGGCTGTTTGCGGTAACTCCCAGCTCGCGTGCGATCTCCGCCACAGAATAGCCGTGCAGTACGCGAACGGCAAGGCGGCGTGTTTCTTCATCCATGAACGACATGATCTTCGTGAGGTAAAGATCATTTTCGAGGCGATCCAGATCGTCGTCAGCGGAGTATGTCTCCGCGAGCGCTTGTGGTTCCCTGTATTGAATGCGCTGCTCGCGTTTCAGGACCGTATCCACGAGCGTCGTAAATCGCCGCACCAGATACGCCGAAAAGTTCGTGACCGGCTCCTTGTGTTCTGAGTTGCTGGCCGAATGAACTGCTTCCTCGAGTAGCTGCATTGCACGGCTTTCGTCCTGAAGTTCATTCCGGCGGTACTGGAGAAGTGTGCCGGCCAACGAGTATGCGGCTTCGAGAAAGCGTGGGTCAGCACGGCGTCCCTGATCGTCGTGCTCGCTGATCCAGACACACGGGTCTCGATCAGAGCGGGGATGCGGAGGAGTGCATGGGAGCGACATGCGTCGAAACTCAGGCTCGCCGCAGGTAGTACCTGCGCGTATCTCGTAATCCTACACAGTAGGCTACCTCACTTGCAAGATGTTTCCTTTTGCTGCATTCCGCATTCGCATCGCGTTTAAGACAACCACATCCATCCTTAGAATATTAATGAACTTTAATGGACAACTTTTCGGCATTTCAATCGGCATACCAAGTAGAGGGGCATCCCTCAGTCCAGATCACAGATCGAAAGGAAGTCCATGAGGCAGTTGTATTTACAACGCATACGCCAGACGTGTGTTCACCGACCGAAACACCAGAAATGGCTGCTGCTCGCAGGTTTTCTCCTGGTCCTCAACACGCCGATTTACGCCCAGGCAGTGGGCTCATCGCCCTGGGAAAACGCCGTTGATGTTCTCCGGCAGTCCTTCACCGGCCCAATCGCGCGAGGCCTGTCACTGGTCGCTATTGTCGTTGGCGGCCTGATGTTCGCGTTTGGCGAAGGGCAATCCAAGCGCATGCTCGCCGGGATCGTGTTCGGAGTCGGTATGGCGATCGGAGCCGTGAACTTTATGTCGTGGCTTTTCCCATGAGGACAGGGGAGACCCGTTACCGATGACTCACGATAACCAGCCCACCTTCCACACGGTTTACAAGTCTGTGAACAAGCCGCTGACGATTTGGGGTGCCGAGAGGCGGCTCTTTTTTCTTGCCATGGTCATGGGTGCGGCCACGTTCAATTTCTTTGCGAGCATGCTCAGCGGACTTGTAATGTTCATGGCGCTGTATCTTTTCGCCCGGTGGGCTACGGCGACTGATCCACAGGTACTCCGCATTCTGCTCAATTCGTCGAAGTTTCGGACGCAGTACGACCCCGCGCAGTACGAACCGTTTGGGGTCGAGAGGATCGAACGGCATGGTTAACCTTACGCAGCAGGTTGTGAAGCCATACCGTGAAACCGGGGCGTTGAACGCGCAATTCAACCCATTCGGCTTCGAAGACGATCATGTGTGGATCGACAAATCGGGGAATCTTGGGGTGGCCCTTCGCGTCAAAGGTGTCGATTACGAGTGCCTCGACCACTCGCAGTTGAACCACGTCTCGCGACGGTTCGAGGCGGCCCTCCGCAGCCTTTCCGAATCGTTCCGGCTGTACCAGTACATCGTGAAGCGTGACAACGCTCTCATCCCGCATGAGAAGTATGGGATCCCCGTTGTGGACACGGCCATTCAGAACCGAATGGCCTACCTGTCCGCCAAATCCGGTGAACTTTATGAGCTCGACATCTTCTTCGTAGTGCTCTACGAGGGCTGGCGAAAGACAAGCACTGTTGCCGAAAGGGCTAAGCGCTTCCTCCGAGAGCCGAGGGCAACTATGCAGGAGGCCCTTTCGACCGACAAGAAGATCGTGGTGATGACCGATGAGCTCAGCCGGGCCAAAGAGGTTCTCACCAACAAAGTCAACTCCTTCGTCATCCAGCTTCAGGACTCGTTTGAGATCAACATTCTCGAAAAGCAGGATGCGTTTCGATTCTTACGACGGCTCGTGAACTTCGAACCGTGGAAGGCCGACTCCGGCCGTCTCCGGACGGACCACTTCATCGACTATTTCGCGTGCGACTCGCACCTGGAATGCCATAGGGACCATCTGCGGCTCGATAGCTACTACGTTCAGGTCCTCACGATGAAGAGTCCGCCCGCACAGACGTTCCCGAACATGCTCAGGGACGTTCAGGAGTTGCCGTCGAACTGCATCGTCGTGACCGAATGGCGACGTGAGGACAACCAGACGATGAGGAAGGAAGTGAACAAGCGCCGTCGCCACCACTTCAACTCAAAGTCTTCGATGACGAACTACATTGGCAGCCAGATGCCCCATCCGGAGCAAATGCTCATCGATGACGGGGCCGCGGCGCATGTACGCGAGCTGGGCGGATGTCTAACCGAGCTTGAGGTGAACGGCAACTACTTCGGTCAATTCTCAATGACGGTTGTTCTATACGACAGCAACCGCGCCCGGCTGCAGCGTTCTGTTGCCGAATGTTTCAAAGTGTTCTCGGTCCACGATGTCGTTGTCATCGAGGAACGGTACAACCTTCTGAATGCGTTTTTGGCAATCATCCCCGGCAACTATCACTACAACCTGCGGTACGTGTGGCTGCTGAACACCAACTACGCCGACCTGTCTTTCCTGTTTACGCTGCACACGGGTGAAAAGCGCAACACCCATCTTGAGGCCGAGTACCTCGCCGTCATGGAGACGAACCATGGCACGCCGTACTACCTGAACCTGCACTTCCAGGACACCGCGCATACGCTCATCCTCGGGAAGACCGGCAGCGGCAAGAGCTTCTTCGTGAACTTCCTGCTCACGAACATGCAGAAGTACGCTCCGCTGACGTACATCTTTGACCTTGGCGGATCGTACGAGCACCTCACGCGGCTTTGCGAAGGCAGCTATCTCCGCGTGGGGATTAGCAACTTTTCATTCACTATCAACCCGTTCTGTCTCCCGCTGACGAAGGAAAATCATCACTTCCTGGCCTCATTCGTACGCGTCCTGATCGAGTCGGGTGGATACCAGCTCACCAGCGTCGATGAGCGCGACGTTTATGAGCAGATTGGCAACCTCTACGAGGTAGAGCCTGATCAGCGCCGGCTGTACACGCTGGCCAACATCCTGAAACGCCACCTTCGACTGCACCTGCAGAAGTGGGTGGATGGAGGCCAGTATGGCTCGCTTTTCGACAATGTCGCGGACACGTTGACGTTCTCTCGTTTTCAGACCTTCGACTTCGAAGGCATGGACCGGTACCCGCAAGTTCTGGAGCCGCTGCTGTTTTACATCCTCCATCGTGCAGATGCCTCGATCAACGATCCCGACCTGATGACCACGTTCAAGACTTTCGTGATGGATGAGGCTTGGCGGTTCCTGAAGAACGAAACGATCAAGAACTACATCACCGAAGCGGTAAAGACCTGGCGCAAGAAGAACGCGGCCATGATTCTGGCCACGCAATCGAGCGATGACCTCCGCCGGTCTGCAATGCACCACGTTCTTATCGAGAGCTGTACAACGAAGATGTTCCTGGCAAACCCCGACATGGACCGGGATGCCTACCGGGAAGTCTTCAATTTGAACTTCACAGAAGCCGACCTGATAGCTCGGCTCATTCCCAAGCAGCAGATTCTCGTCAAGCGGCCAGACATCGCGAAGGTGGTCAACCTCCACGTTGACCGAGTCGGCTACTGGCTGTACACGAACAGCCCGAGGGAGAACCAGCGGCGCCGGGAAGCGTTCGAGCGACATGGATTCGAAGCAGGTTTGGAAGTGTTGGCAAGGAGTTGAG
>CBDUBV010000207.1:0-4195 GCA_965365475.1 uncultured Chthoniobacteraceae bacterium
ACAGCCTCTCCTTCACCGACGCCGCGCCCATTCTGTGTGCGGGTGTTACCGTTTATAAAGGGCTGAAAGAAACGGAGGTTAAACCGGGCGAATGGGTGGTTATTTCGGGTGTCGGCGGGCTGGGACATCTGGCACTGCGATTTCTCGCGCATTGGGGATGCGAAGTGACTGCATTTACCTCCAGTGATGCCAAGGCCGAGGAAGCCCGGCAGCTGGGGGCGCATCATGTGGTCAACTCACGCGACGAAGGTCAGTTGAAGAAGCTTGCTGGCTCGCTGGACTTTATTCTATCCACCGTCAATGTGCCCATGCCGTGGGATAAAATTATCGCCGCCCTCGGGCCGCGTGGGAGGTTGCATTTCGTTGGCGCGGTGCTGGAGCCTGTTCCGGTGTCCGCATTTTCCTTAATTGGTGGTGAGAAAAGCATCTCGGGCTCGCCGCTGGGAAGTCCCGCGTTGACAGGGAAGATGTTGGAATTCTGCGCACGCCACTCGATTGCCCCACAGCTTGAAACTTTTCCCATGAGCCAGGTAAACGATGCCCTGGAACATCTCCGTGAAGGCAAGGCCCGGTACCGGATCGTGTTAAAAAATGACTTTTAAAGTGCGCGCATTGCTCTTCGATTACGACGGTCTGCTGGTGGATACAGAGTGGGCGGAGTATCAGACCTGGTCGCAACTCTACGTCGAGCACGGCGCGGTGCTGGAGCTGGATGAGTGGCTCATGGCGGTGGGTCATGTCGATAACTTCGATCCTCGTGCCACGCTCGAGACCAAGATTGGGAGGAAGTTGGATTGGGCAGTGCTCGATCCGCAGCGTGCTCGTGCAAATCGTGCGATGGTGGAGGAAATGTCCGCACTTCCAGGTGCTCGGGAGCTGATGGAACGCGGTCGTGATGAGGGCTGGAAGATCGGCGTGGTGAGCAATTCCGTGCGCGATTGGGTGGAGCCTGGTTTAACACGCCTGGGACTGCGTGCGTATGTCGATGCACTCTGCACACGAGGCGATGCAGAGAATGTGAAGCCCGACCCCGCGCCGTATTTGCACGCTTTAGAACTTCTGCAATGCGATGCGACAAGCAGCTTCGCATTCGAAGATTCCGGTCCGGGAGTGCGAAGTGCTCACGCAGCGGGGTTAATCGTCGTGGCCGTGCCCAATCGCCTCACGCGTTACCACGATCTGTCGCCTGCGCATTTCCACATACATGCGCTTACAGAATTCTCACTGGATGGTGTGGCGACAAGTAGTGTGGCATGACTTCCGCCACCCGTGCCATGCCTTCCCTGAGCACCATCCCATCGGTATTCCGAGACCGTGCACGAGAGCACCCTGAGCGGGTCGCGCTGCTCAGCGGCAATGAGCAGCTCACCTACGCGCAGCTCGACCGCGCATCCGACACGCTTGCGGCCAGGCTGCTTATGAGCGGGGTCCGCCCCGGAGATGCGGTTGCAGTCGTCGGCAAAAGGTGTCCGGCCATGATCGCCACATTGCTTGCAGTTGCAAAAGCAAGAGCCACGACAGTGCCTCTCGACCCGGCTTATCCTGCTGCCCGTCTGCAATTTCTCATCCAGGATTCGGGCAGCGTCCGCATCCTGGATTTCGCACCATGCACTGAGGTGCTCCGGTCGATGCCTGCGCCGTGTGAAGACATCGCTCTGCCGCACGAGAGTTCCACGGCAACGTTGCCAGACACTGCACCGAGCGATCTGGCTTATCTCACCTACACATCCGGCTCCACCGGCGCACCGAAAGGGGTTGAGATCGAGCATTCGTCGATTGTGCATCTGGCATTGCATGGTGGCGTATTCGATTGGACGCCACCGCAAACGCTGCTGCATATGGCCTCGCTCTCCTTCGATCTTGCGCAGTTTGAGATATGGGGAGCGTTGCTCAATGGGATCACACTGGCCTTGCTGCCTGGCCCGGCCAGCGACTGGAAACTTCTCTCTGCAACGCTGCGCAAACACTCGGTAACCATCGCCAACATACCTACCGCGCTGTTTCACCAAATGATGGAGGAAGATCCGCATCTCCTCGATGGTCTTCAGCAGATTTTGATTGGTGGCGAAGCATTGTCTGCCAAGCACCTACGCATGGGCATGCACGCATTGCCAGGCGTGCGTTTTGTCAACGCGTATGGGCCCACCGAGAGCACTGTCATTGCAACTTTCTACGAAATTCCTGTCGATTTCGCTTCGGGCAGCGAAGCGGAAAACAGCGTTCCAATAGGCCGAGCGGTTCCGGGCACGGAAATTCGCATCGTCAATGCTGCGCTGGGAGAAATTACGCCCGGTTGCACGGGCGAGTTGTTGCTCGCCGGGCGTGGGCTGGCGCGTGGCTATCGCAATCGGCCAGAGTTAAATGGAGAAAAGTTTCCCATGCTTGAAGGGAAGCGGTGGTATCGCACAGGCGATCTGGTGCGGCAAAGAAGCGATGGGCTTCTTGAGTTTGCCGGGCGCCTAGACACGCAGCTCAAAGTCAGGGGATATCGCATAGAAGCAGGCGAGGTGGAGTCTGCGCTCATTGAACAACCCGGAGTCACACGGGCCGTGGTGACCGCGCATCGGGATAGATTGCTTGGTTTCATCACCGGTCGGGACTCATTGGATACCGCCGCACTTGCCGACACACTTGCTTCCAGGCTTCCGGCCTACATGGTGCCCGACATTTATCAGGTGCCCATTTTCCCGCTTACTGTTCATGGCAAGATCGATCTTGTTGCATTGATCGACGGCGCGATGCTGCGGGCGCGCCAACAGACATCCATTCCAGCCACAAGTATGGAAAATACGCTTCTGTCCATCTGGTCTGGCGTGCTTGGCGAACAGGCTGCCGACCTCGACACCCCCTTTGGTGAAATGGGCGGCAGCTCCATGCATCTCGCCCGCATCCACCACCGACTGGAACAAACGCTTGGACGCGAAATTCCAATCACCGAGATTTTCCAATATCCAACCATCCGCTTGCTCGCGGCTCATTTGCAGTGTTCGGGCACCGATAACCGACGGGAGACTGACCGGATGACGCGGCGCCGGGATGCACTAGCTCGTATGCGCCCGCGTGCGCAGCGGCCTTGATGTCGCCTGGTATGCCGAGCCAAAGGGGGGCTGGGCACAGTGCCGACCACTCTGTGCTGCATTTTATTTCTTGATGATCGTCAGCGTGGGCTGAGCCACCTCATTGTCCGGACCGCCGACCTGCGTGTGCTCGGCAGATTTGCCTTCCTCAATTACCTGGAGTTGCCCGTCGTCGGCGACTTGAAGTCGAAATGCGATCACTTTGTTTTCGTGCTTGCTAGCAAGAGCTTCTCGCACAGCTTCGGTCACATCGAGATCAGCACGGGCGCGAAGCGGAGTGGTAATCTCCGCTCCGATGTCGCGAAATGCAGGGCTGCGGAAATCTTCCTCGCTCCAATCCAGAGAATGCCGCTCGGGGTCGGCGAGCACCAGCAAGCGCGTAGCGTTGCCTTTGGTTGAGCCGTTGTAGAATGAAAGCTCTGCGTTTTGCACTTGCTCAGGGCGCAGACCCGGAGGCAGCTTGAAGCCCAGCAGCAGACGGACAAACGCTCCTGTATGCACGCGACCAATAAAATATAGATCGGTCTTCGCTTTGCCTGGGTATTGAATTACACGGCCTTCGTCCACATGCTCGCTGCGCATCTCCATGATTGAAAGGTCCTCGTTCATCGTGTTGAGCACGATGTTTTCGGCGGCTGCGGCATGGGTGATAGCGAGAGCTGTGGGGATGACTTTAACAAGGTTTCTGATTTTCATATTATTGTTGGCAGTTGTGGTTTGGGTGAGGAAATGTATTGCGCCTACGGTGATGCCACTAGTCTCCGCGCTTGAGAGTTCGATTGTATCGAAAGGCCAAATGTTTCCGGAACTTGTTTTTTGGAACTGGCTCCAAGGGACTTCGACCGCTCCATTTTCCGGAATGGTGAGGATGGAAGAAAAACGCTCTTCATCCAGCGTGCCGCCCTGCCGCAGCAGAGCCAGCGTGACTTCTGCTCCGGGCGTTCCTGAAAGCTGCATGCGCAGACCGTGCGTGCCCGCTGTCGCCTTTGTTGTTGTGAGGGTGCTGTTGGTGAGTGCTCTGAAGCCTTTTGCGCCTGCGATGCGAACTCCTCCTGAAGCCGCGTTGGTGATGCTTGTAGGTGGCGAGAAAAGCGGCACGCGCCATGCGTCAGCACCCT
>CBDUBV010000208.1:0-4155 GCA_965365475.1 uncultured Chthoniobacteraceae bacterium
GGCAAAATCCCAGCGTGGCTGCCAACCGAGGCGGTGAAACGCTTTGTCGGTAGCCAGGTTGAGTTTGCCCGCCTCATGCGGAGCATCGCTGCGGGATTCGTCGCGCCAGGTCCCCGGCCAGTGGCAGAGGAGTTCTTCCACAAGCACCGACACGCGACGGTTGGAATCCAGAGTCGGGCCGAAATTAAACGCTTCCGCGAGCTGCGGATCGCTGGCGAGTCTGGCACCTAGTAATAAGTAACCCGAAAGGGGCTCCAGCACATGTTGCCACGGGCGCGTGCTCTGCGGGTTGCGCACGCCGACAGGCTCTCCGGCGGCGAGCGCACGCATGGCATCGGGCACGATACGATCAATCGCCCAATCGCCACCGCCAATCACATTGCCAGCGCGAGCCGAGGCGATGCGGACCGGATGATCCTGGAAAAAAGATTTTCTCCACGAAGCGATGGCCAACTCCGCAGCACCTTTGCTGGAGCTGTAGGGATCGTGCCCGCCGAGAGCATCCTCCTCGCGGTAACCATGGTCCCACTCACGATTTTCATAGACTTTATCCGTGGTGATAAAAATTGCGGACGCCGTTGTTTCCAGCTCCCGCAGGGCTTCTAGGACATGGATCGTGCCAAGCACGTTTGTCTCCCAGGTGCTCACAGGTTCGCGATACGCCTGGCGGACCAGAGGTTGCGCGGCGAGATGAAAAATGTAATCCGGTTGAGTTTTCGCGATGGAATCCCGCACCGCCGACGCGTCGCGGACATCGGCGAAAGTCTCGTGCACGCAGCGCGCCACGTGGGCTTGTTTGTAGAGCGACGGTTCTTCCGCTTCGAGCGCGAACCCATGAACTTCAGCACCAAGCTCGTGGAGCCAGAGCGCAAGCCACGCGCCCTTGAAGCCTGTGTGACCCGAAAGCCAGACGGTTTTTCCGGCGTAAACTTGCGATAGATAATCGTGCAAATGAGCAGTCGGTTTCATTTCACCATTTTTTCCACGGCGCCCTTCCGCTTTGCCAATGTTCTTCGAGATAAATCTTATCGCGCAACGTGTCCATGGGATGCCAGAACCCGGTGTGTTCGAAGGCGCGGAGTTGATCTTGCTGCGCCAAAGTGATCAGCGGTTCCTGTTCCCAGACCACTTCATCGCCTTCGCCAATCACGCTCAAGCAATCCGGGGAGAGGATGAAAAATCCGCCGTTGATCAGCCCGCCATCGCCGCGAGGTTTTTCTGCGAAACCGGTGACGGCGTCACCCACAGTTTCAAGAGCGCCATACCTGCCCGGGGGTCGCACGGCAGCCACGGTGGCCCAGCGTCCGTGTGCTTTGTGAAAAGCCAGCTCGGCGGTGAGATCGATGTCGGAAAGTCCATCGCCGTAGGTGAAGTAGAACGCGTCCTCGGCATCCAGGTGGGGCGCGACTTTTTTCAAACGACTACCGGTCATGGTGGCATCGCCGGTATCGACGAGTGTCACGCGCCATGGCTCTGCATTGCGCTGGTGGACCTCCATGCTGTTGTCGGCCATGTTAAAAGTGACATCCGACATGTGCAGGAAATAATTGGCGAAGTATTCCTTGATTACGTAGCCCTTGTAGCCGCAGCAGATGATGAAGTCGTGGACGCCGTGAGCGGAGTAGAGTTTGAGGATATGCCAAAGGATGGGCCGTCCTCCGATTTCGACCATGGGTTTGGGTTTGATGGTGGTCTCCTCGGAAAGCCGTGTGCCGAGACCGCCTGCGAGGATGACCGCTTTCATAGCGCGGCAGGCTCTCACAAGCTGCGTAAAGCGTCAATGCCATGGCGGCTTAAGATTGGTCGAGGCCTTTGTATAAAGCATCGACCAAGGCCCCGGCCCGACGGATAGGCAGCGTGGCGAGACTCATCTGGTTCATTCCGTAAGCAAATGCCAGACGATGTTCAGGATCGCAAAATGCCAGCCCGCCTCCCGCGCCCGGATGTCCAAAGGCTATTTTCGAAGGCCCAAACAGCTTCCGCTTTTTTTCGCCTCTCTCATCCAGCGGATCCAGCATGAACCCGCATGAAAACGCGGTGTCGGATAAAAAAACATGGTCCGGGCCATCGACCAGTGCAGTGCGCATCCAAGCCAGCGTTGCATCATTGAAAAACTGCAAACCGTCCATGCTCCCTTCGCAAGCAAGCATGTTGTAGAATTTCGCAAGTGCCCTCGCCGAGCCGAGGCCGCCCATCGCGGGCAATGCAGCAGAGCGCATCTCGGGACGATTCATCGCAGAGATCGGGCCTCCGCCTCCGGCAGTAAATGCCAGAAACTGCAAAGTGCCAGGACGCAGTGCTTCTTTGTAAAACGCCTTGTCCACCTCGGGTGGCTCGGCTTTTCTCGATGCATAGATGGTGGCTACGCGCGAATGAAACTCGCCAGGCAGCCCGATCCAGAATTCCAGCCCCATCGGCTCAGCAAACCAAGTCCGCCAATACTCTCCCAGCGTGGAGCCATCGCCCAATCGGCGCACGCATTCATCCACGAGATAGCCGAATGTGCGCGGGTGATACCCGTGCCGCTCGCCAGGGAGCCACATCGGTGCCATCTCTGCCAGCGCAGCCGTCATGGCTTCGTGATCCAGCATCTTCGCATTCGACCCGGGGATCGCTGGCAGCCCGGCTTGATGGCTCAACAATTGCCCGATGGTGATCTGCGCCTTGCCATTGCTGCCGAACTCCGGCCAGAACGAACTGACCCGGCGCGTGGGCGTGAGACTTTGCTCTTGCATGACATGCAGCAGACACGCAGCAGCGGGTCCTTTCGTCGCCGACCACCAGAGCACCAGTGTATCCGGCGACCACGGGGCCGCAGTGTGACGGTCCTTGTGCCCGCCGGTCAGCGACAGGATTTCTGCGCCATCCTCCCACACGGAAATTGCTGCGCCCAGTTCATCGTATGTCGCAAAATTTTCTGCGAACGCGTGGTGTAACGGCTCGAGGTCAATCATGGGAAACACGCCGCCACGGCACGTGTGGCATCCGGGTATCGCAATGCCACGCCCCATTCCGCCGCCCGGCGCGGAAGTGCACGGGTGCTGGAAAGCGCCAACTGCGATGCTTCTCCCGCAATCACTTTGAACACTGCTGCTGGCACATGCATCCACGCTGGCCGCCGTGCGCAATGCGCAACGATGCGGGTGAACTCCGCGTTGGTGACCGGCTCGGGCATTACAGCATTCACCGGTCCGCTCCAGGCTGCATCCTGCGCCGCCGTGAGAAACATGGACGCAAGATCTTCCACATGAATGAGCGACATCCATTGCTTGCCGCTGCCCAAGCGACCGCCGAGTCCCGCTCGAAACACCGGTCGCATGAGCCTCATGGCGCCACCTGTCGCGCCCAGCACGAACCCCACACGCACCCGCACCACTCGCGTACCTGCGCTCTCGGCTTCCACAGCGGCATCCTCCCATTCACTGGCAACGTCAGCGAGAAATCCCGACCCGATGGGTGAATGCTCGTCCACAATCGTGTGGCCCGTGTCACCATAGATACCCGTGGCCGAGCAGCTCACCAGCACGCCTGGAGGCTTCGGCGAGCTGCGCAGTGCCTGCACGACCGCCATGGTGCCCAGCACGCGACTGCTGCGAATCTCGCGCTTTTTATTATCCGTCCAGTACCCCAGAATGGATTCGCCCGCGAGATGGATGACGGCGTCCAGTCCGCTCACGTCGGGCGGGTGGTGCACATCGAACTCACGCAACTCAGCGGTGAACGCCACGCGACGCGTCACATCGCGGGTAAACCCCACCACGCGCCAGCCCCGGCCCAGCGCCTGTTTGGCTATCTCGCGTCCGATAAATCCGCTGACTCCGGTGATGCCAATATTCATCGGTCAAAGTTACGTTTGAGCCAATCGTAAGGAAACCGTTTGCCCGGGCAGCTTGTGGGCTTGGGATTGATCTGTTTATGGGCTTTGACGATGCTTGCTCGCCCTTCGATACGGCCTACGCGGCGCCGCAGATATTGCGTCAATTCGCCCAGCGCCATGATCTGCGCGCGCGTGGGCAGATCGCGATCATAGTCGCCCACCAAGCAGATGCCGAGCGAGATGTTGTTTAAATAATCGCTGGCCACGTGGCCGCCATTGATCTGCCGAGTCCAGCGGTCGCCGATCTCGATCTCCCCGTCGCCGGTGGATGAGCCATT